>JAKSUC010000035.1 GCA_024413595.1 Bacteroidales bacterium | reverse complement strand
TTAAAACCTTTTAGAAAATTCTCAATATTTGGATTTAAATATAGACCCATAGTTTCGCGTATTATTTTAATACAAAGATAAATAAATTTTTAATATAGTTCATTTATAAATAAAAAAAGGCTTCACAAATCTTATGAAACCTTTTTTTAACCTAAAATATTATATTATTTTTTTACCTCAACACTTAATTTTGTGTCTACTTGCCCTAAACGATTATTAATTTGATACGAAAAATATCCAGGAAGTTCATAAACTCCAGGAACTGTATTTGCATCAACTGAAATTTTATATTTTAATACAATATCATTTCTATTTACAGGAAGCTTATACCATTGATAAAGCACTTTCCCATTTTCAAAATAAAAGTTTGCATTATCAGACATTGATGAAATTTCTGAAGCTGTAAAACCATTAGGTATTTGCTGTTGATATTGAGCAAAACATGACAAATCACATTTCGAAATATTTATTGTAACTTCAAAAGTATCGCCTGATTTTACACTATTGGTTGCTGTTGAAACGGCATTTACAGTTTGTGCATTTACTGAAAATAACGAAATCAAAAACATTACAACTAAAAATAATATCTTTTTCATATTTTATTAGTTTGAAGAGTTATTAATTATTGTTTCTATAGTAAGTTGAGGTTCGTCGGTTAATGAAAATAAATCAAGATCATAATCTCCGATAACTTTGTAATCATTTTTCAATACTTGACGAATCCAAGTGATGGCAGGAAGCCAAAAATTTTTGTCTTGAAAAATAAAAGGACGGCGGCTTATTTTTCCTGTTTGCATCAATGCTAAACACTCAAACGCTTCGTCTAATGTTCCAAAACCACCTGGCAAAGCAACAAAAGCTGATGAATATTTAAAAAACATGTGTTTGCGAACTGACATATTTGAAAAACGCAACATTGTATCAATGTTTTTATTTTCGATACATTTGTCAGGAAATTGCATTGTTAATCCAATAGAATGACCGCCTGCGTTTTTTGCGCCACGATTTACAGCTTCCATAATACTTGGTCCTCCGCCTGTAATTACTGCAAATCCTGCTTCTGCTAGCATTTTTCCGGTTAATTCAGCTTGTTCACAATAAATAGAATCATCGGGAATTGCAGAACTTCCAAATACAGTTACGCATTTTCCTATATTTTCTAAGGTTTTATAGCCTTGTTCTATTTCTTTGTTTATTGTTGCAATAAATTGCTGTTCGCTGTTTGTCATGGTAAAAATTATTTGTTTTCTTTTTTCTGCAAATTTACAGTGTTTTTCGCAAATTGCGATTTATTTATAAAAATTTTTAACAAATCCAAATGTATCACCTTTTTTAAGAATTAATCCATGCCAAACGGCTTTAAAAAATCCCATACCATAGGCTGATAATTGAATATAAACTGCTGGTATTGATAAAAATCCTACTTTTATGCCATTACGAATGCTTGAATCTATTAATATAGTTATTATTAATAATATAATTGGTGATAATATTATTACAGGTGTTGTCCAAAATGGATAAATTATTGTTAAAATTATTGCCAACAATAAAAGTGTTATATTTCCTAATAAAAAACATGCTGGCAATAAATGAACTAGTTTTAAAGAGTTTGGGTGACGTAACTTTAAGTTTATTCTTGCACAACCAGAATTAAATATTTGTCTAAAAAACTTTTTAAAGTCAGTTCTACGTTTGTGATAAACAAAAGCATCTTTAATTAATGCAGTTGAAAAATTATTTTCTAAAATTCTTAAAGTCATATCAATATCTTCTCCAAAACGCATATCAGAAAAGCCTTTAGTTTTGTTAAATACTTCACGAGAAAATCCCATATTGAAACTTCTAGGATGAAATTTTCCTGTTTTTTCGCTTGCACCGCGTATTCCTCCTGTTGAAATTATTGAAGTCATGGCATAACTTATTGCTTTTTGAATTGGAGTAAATGTTGGCAATGCAGAATCAGGACCACCAAAGGCGTCTACTTTATTTTGTTTTAAATAATTTGATACAGTTTCGATATATTTTTCTGGAATAATACAATCACTATCAAAAAATATTATATAATCTCCCTTGCTACGTTCTGCACCCAAATTTCTTGTTAGTCCAGGACCTGTATTTTGTTTATAATAATAGCTGATTGTTAATTTATCTGAATATTTTTTGATAATATTTTCTGACGGATTATCACTTCCATCTTCAACAATTATAACTTCAAAATCTTTATTAGATTGTTTTGTTAAACTTTCTAACAATTCGTCAATTTCATCAGGACGGTTATATAATGGAATTACAATACTAAACATATTTTAGTTAATTCTTTTCTTTTATTTTTTTATTATCAATTGAATAATATCTTCAAATTGTTCTGGGTTAAACCAAGTTAATTGATTATCGCTATTAAACCACGAAATTTGTTTTCGAGCATATCTACGAGTATTGCGTTTTATAAGTTCAACTGCGGTTTCTAAAGTAGTTTGATTATCTAAATAATTAAATATTTCACGATAACCTACAGTGTTGAGAGAATTTAAATTACGATATTCATAAAGATTTTTAGCTTCGTTTAATAGTCCCATTTCCATCATCTTGTCAACGCGAAGATTTATTCTATTATGTAAAATTTCGCGAGGCATATTTAACCCTATTTTTATGATATTAAAACTACGTTTTTTCTTTATTCCTGTACGAAACGAAGAATATGGTTTTCCTGTTTGAATACAAACTTCTAAAGCTTTAATAATTCGCTTATGATTATTCAAATCGCATTGGTTATAATATTCAAAATCAAGTTTTTGTAGTTGATTTCTCAAAGGTTCAATTCCATTATCATAAAATTGTTGCCAAAGATTGTTTCTTACCTCTTCGTCAGGATCTGGTATCAAATCTATACCATTGCAAACCGCATCAATATACATCATTGAACCTCCACACATTACAACGTTTTCATATTTTTTAAACAAATTATTTTCTAATAAATCAATAACTTCGCTTTCATACATAAAAGCATTATAATAATTATGAATTGATTTATTTTGAATAAAATGATGTGTTACGGCATTTAATTCGTCTTGAGAAGGTACTGCAGTTCCTATACACATTTCTTTAAAAATTTGTCGTGAATCAGCAGACACTATTTCTGTATTGAAATGTTTTGCAATTTTAATAGCTAAATCTGTTTTTCCACTTGCAGTGGGTCCTGTTATTACAATAAGGTTTTTCATTGATTATTAGCACTATGCTTGATAATAACTCGTAATTTTTTATAAAATTATATTTTTACCATTCTATTTTAATATATTTTATAATTCAATAATATTTTGAATTTAATGTTTTATATTTTTTCGATTTCGTCTAATGATAAGCTAGTTAATACAGATATTTGTTCAATTGTCATATTCATTTCTTTCATCTTTCGAACCATTTCTATTTTTTCTTGATAGGCTTTGACACGTTCTTCTTCACGTCCTTCTTCACGTCCTCTTATCACAGCACTATTTATTGTATTATAATAATCACGATAATCTTTTAAACTATCACGATAAGCAAGTAATTCTGATTGTTTATATTTCGAAATTTCTGCTAAATTAAATAGTTTTTTAAATATATTTTCACATAATACCTTAGGTCGATCTAACAAATGATAAAGATTTTTCATAGCATATAACCATTTGTCTATCATCGAATTTAATTCATTTTCAGTTTTTTGAAATTTAGGCATTTCAATATTTATAAATTCTAATTTATCGGTATATATTTCATCATATTCATCATATTTTAGACGTGCATGTGTTATCACTTCGGTATGTTGTGGATTGTTGTCGAATATAAAATTTAAAACACCTATTATATAAACTTTTTTTAGTTCATAATTCCAACCTACTTTTTTATCTCCTAATTGATAAATATATCCTTTTTCTCCTTGCTCTTGTATTGGAAATGCAGAATAAAACAATGTTCTATCTTTAAAATTTATTTGACTTGCTTTTTGCATTTCTACAACAAATTTTTCATGTTTTTGATTTTCACAATATACGTCATAGATAGCTTTGCGGTCAGACTCTACGGTTGGTAATTTTTCCGTATTCAAATGTGTTATATCTATAATTTCTTGTTCTCCATCTAATTTTAGCAACGCATTTAAAAAGCTTATCAAAAATTGTTTATTGGCAGGTGTTCCAAAAAATTTTTTGAATGCAAAATCTGTATAAAAATTTATATATCTTTCTAGTAAACCTTCTGAGCACATGACGTTTTAGTTTTATCTATTACACGTTTTTGTTTGGCAAATTTAATGTTTTTTTATTTATCGACAATAAAAACATCAATTGCATTGATAATCATTTTGTTTATTAATTTTAGTTTTGAAAATAAATTAGTTTTTTTCTCAAAACGTTTTATTTCTTATTTCATCTAAAATATTAGTCGATTGTTTATTAGGAATATTAGGTTGAGGCAATTCAACATCTTCTTCAATTTGTAATCGTTTTTTACGATTGTTTTGTTTTGAAACAAATTCTTGATAATATGTTTTTACCATACATGTAAAAGGTAATGCAACCAATAAACCTAAAAATCCCAAAAGTTTTCCCCAAATAGATAACGAAAGTAATATCATTGCGGGATTTAATCCTGTGTTTTTCCCCATTATTTTAGGAGTAATTATCAAATCTTGAATTATTTGAACCACAATAAATACAATTGCTGTTAACAAAATAACAATCCATAAAGATGTTCCAGTTTCAAGCGAACGTATTATTGCCAAACATAATGCTGGCAAAAATCCAAGTATTTGCATATAAGGAATCAAGTTTAAAAATCCAATCAAAAGTCCAAGCAACAATCCCATTGGAAGCCCAATTATTGAAAATCCTACACAATATAAAACTGTTACAAATGCAACCACTGTTACTTGACCTCTAAAATATCGGTGCATTTCTATTTCAAATCGTGCTGAAAATTTAAATACTGGTCCTCGATATGATGGTGGTATTAAATTGTGCCAACCTGCACGTAGATTTTCATAATCTATCATTATAAAAATCAAATATAAAATTACTATTGCAAATCCCAATGAACTAAGTATAATATTCATTGTTTTTGAAAAAAAATCTCTAATTTCTGGTAAAACCACCGAACCAAGTTTTTCTAATGCCGAAACTATATTGTCTGAACTTAAAATCGCTTGTAAATTAGTATCTTCTGAAAAACTATTTATATATTCAAATACAAATCCTGGTAATGAATTTAGTTGATTTTGCCAATTGTTTTGAATTGCAGTATCTTTTATTAATTGATAAAGATGAACTGTTTCGTTATATATTATAGGTGATAATATAGTAAAAAATGCACTTATAAATACTACAACTAATAATAAAGTAACTCCTACCGAAACTATTCTTTTTTTAAAAAACTTTTGAAAAAAATTTACAATTGGATTTAATAAATATGCCACCAAAAATGCTACTACAAATGGTAATAAAACATTTCTTAGATAATAGACAAGAAAAATTATTGCTAATATTATTATCAGTTTTACAATTTTTGAAACCGCTGACGAAAATGTGATTTTATTATCCAACATTTTTTTTATTATTAAATAATACTTTTTAAAAATTCAATTGTATCAACACCATCAGCAAAATCATTAAGTTTTGGGTGTTGCGCTTGTCCAAAACAAACAGTTTTTATTTGTGGTATTTCTGTTTGAGAAACAACGCATTGCAACAATTCTTTATTATCATTAAAATATTCACCTAATTGTTCTAAATTTTGATATTCTTCACAAAACAAAACACCTACAGGCGAAGACATTCCTCTATCTTGTTTTAACAAAAGAAAACCATTATCAAGAATTTTTGCATCGCTCATTAAATAAACGGCTTTGTTATAATCATAATTATCGCTATATTTCGCATTATTGATTATATCACTTGCAAACAAAATATTTTTAAAAAAAATATTATAATCATAACCCTGAGGAACATATATTTTTGATACACTACGACATCCAAGTCCATAATATGCAAAAATATCATTAGCCAATGATTTAAAATCTTCTTCGGTTTCGTTGCCTGTTAAAACTGCAACAGAATTTCTATTTTTTCTAATTATATTTGGATATTTAGAAAAATAATAGTCAAAATATCTACCTGAATTATTATTGCCTGTAGCAATAATTGCATCAAATTTTATATTTGTACCTGTTTCTTCTTCAATTCTATCTTTTAGCTGTGGTTCTATTTTAGAAAGAATACTCAAAACAGCCATAGGTAAAAGTTTATCTTTGCTTGAATATTTTATAACAAGTTTAAAACCAGAAACTAACACACAAAAAATATCATGAAAACAAACCAAAGGAATATTACCTGCCGAAATAATTTTAACCTTTTTATCACTCAATTGAATATTATTTAGTTGATATTTATTTGCAAAATTATTTATTTCGTTTTCATTAAGCATTTCTGTTAATGATTTTAATTGCATTTTAACAAATTCTGACGAAAACCAACCATTATAATTATAATATGAATTAACTAATTCTAAAAGATTGTTTACTTCAGTATAATATTCATAATTTTTATCATTATTACCATAAACAACCTTATTAAATATTTGTCCTAATGTGATAAAAGCGTTTGAAAACATTTTTTGCTAATATTAAATTATTAACTTATACCTAAAATGTTAGATATAATAATCAACTTATTTTTTCGTAAAGATAATTAAATTTTTTTTATAAAAATATTCCTTTATCTAATCTTTTTTTTGTAATATTGTAAACTGAATATCTGCTTGTTATTCACATTAATATTAAACAACTAAAAGTCAAAAGATATGATAACAATACTAATATATTCATTAATAATCGTAATAGTTTTATTTAGTATAAACAAATTGTATAATTACGGTTACAACAAAGGATGTAGATCCACAAAAGAACTCCTTGATACAAATCTTGAATTTCAAAATATCAAATTTTGGACATATTCTGTAGCACGAGAAGAATTTATTGACAGCGTTCAACTTCCATTTAACACAGAAAACAAACAAATTGAATTTCTTGCCAATTTGTTTAATCAAGATGACGCAAATAAATTACTTTCTATAATTGACACTCTACGTCATCATCAACAAAAATCAATTAAATTTTCTGCTAAACTAAAAAAACAGAACAAAAATAATGATTTATATGCTTATTTAAGTTTAAGTTCTGAACGAAAACTTGGATCTATACGAAGAATTGTTGGCACTTATTGTGAATTAACTAAAAATAGACTTGATAACTTTTCGGGGATCCCATCGTTCGAAAATTTTAAATCTTTGTTTGAAGAAATTCCAATTGGTGTTGCGGTATGTAGTTTTCAAGGTATTATTGAAGATATTAATAAATCTTACTGTAAAATTTTAGGTATACAAAACAAAAGAGAATATTTAAGTAAAAACTATAATATCAATAATTTAAATTATTATAAAATACCATATACTGATATTCTTAAAGAATCAGGTCGTTATGTAATGCTTGACACATTTGATTTTAATCAAATTATAGAAAGTTCGCGTAAAGGTAAATGTTCTATAATTTATACAGCTAAAGTAATTTCAGATTTAAAAGGAGTAGACCATATTTTTATAACGGTCAATGATATATCGTCAAATATTATGTATAACGACTTTTTTAATACAATTTATTTAAACGCTAAATCTATTTTAGACTCTTCTCCAATTGGTATTACTCTTTTTGATTTTGAAGGTAAACGAACTTTTGTTAACGATGAATTTATTAAAATTATGGGGATTCAAACCCCTTCTGATTTTATTAAACAACATCATTCAGTTTGGGAATCTCCTATTTTAGGTTCTTATCTTCAAGAACAAATTGCAAACAACAATAGTGCTAAAACTACTATCGAAATTGATTTTAACAATCAAACTATTAAACAATATTTTAATTCTAATAATTATGGAATTAAATATTTTAGACTTGCCTTTCAACATATTTGTGCCGAAGATGGAAAATATTCCTCTTATATTATAACTTGTTTAGATATTACAAATTTTGAAAAAATAAGACGAAAAAATAAGCAAATTTCGTTTGAACGAGATTTACTAATCGAATTAGGTAATTTTATTTCTTGGATATATGATATTGATACTCGTAAATCATATTATATTTCTGATAAACAATTTTCTAATTTACCAAACCTTGATAATTTACACATTAATTTATTTGTAGAAGATTATATATCTCTAACCAAAGATATTCAAAAAATTATAAAAGGAGAAATCCAAAAATCGCGTCTTGTTGTTAGATATAAACACAATCCACAAAACATATTAGATTTTCAAACTTGGGAATTTTTGATGCACAAGTTAATCGACAATAACAATTCGCCAAAGGTTTTATTTGCATGCAGAAATATAACCGATTTTATAAAAAAAGATGAATACAAATCAAAACTTGTTGCAAGTTCAGATTTAATTTTAAAAAAATCTAAGCAAAACAGATTTTACTATGAACCAGAAACCAACAAAATCTCTTTCATAGATTTTCCAATTGCTAATATCGAAACTTTTGACACTTTTATTAATCAAATTGATGAAGGAGACTATGTTTTAAATGCTCAAGAAATCAACGAAATTAAACAAGGAGTAATCAGAAATTTAACTTTCTCTGGAAAATTAAACAACGGTGATAAAATATTACCATTTTTTATTGGTTTTGCACCTTTAAAATTCAATGATAATTTAACAAAAGTTACGCAATATATAGGAATATTATTTTTAGACTCTTTTTTTGAAAACTTAACTTCGTTAATTTCTAATCAAGAAATTCTTATACCAAAAATTATTAACGATTTACCATGTATGTTTTTTGTTAAAGATATATATAATGATTTTCGTTATGTTATGGTTAATCAGCAATATTGCAAAACATTACAACTTAACGAAAAAGATATAATTGGCAAAAATGACATTGAAATTATGGGTGTTTGCGATGAATCGCAAAGATATTTATCTAACGACAAATTAACAGTCCAACTTGAAGAATACGAATACGACGATGTTGTTGTATTGAACAACAAAAAGGTATATTTACACATTAAAAAAGTGGTTTATACTACTAACGACAATCATAAATACATAATAGCAACTTCTTTAGAGATTACTAAATTAGTTTTAGCTATCAAAAATTTAGAAAAAGCACAAAAAGAAGCTAATCATGCTGAAATTATTAAATCCGAATTTTTAAAAAATATTAGCCATGAAATTCGTACTCCTTTAAACTCTATTAATGGTTTTTCACAACTTATTATTAACGAAGAAGATTCTAATAAACGTGCTTTTTATAGTAATATTATAGAAGTTCACACTTTAAAACTTACAAAACTCGTTGATAATGTTATTGAACTTGCAAAAATTGAAGCTGGCGATATTAATATCAATATAGAAAATTTTGACATTGCAAAATTATTAAACGATTTGTTTGTAAATTACAACATATCTAACGAAAATAAAAATATAAGATATATTATTAACAATCCTTACGATTGTTATAATATAAAAAGTGATAAAAATATCTTCATTAAAATAATAGATATTTTTATGTTAAACGCAATTGCAAATACAAAAAATGGTAGAATTACATTAGGTTTTGAAATTGTTGACAATAATATAAAAATATTTGTATCTGATACTGGAATAGGTATTGATAAAAAAGATTTTAATAGAATATTTAATCAATTTGAAAAGCTAAACGAATTTTCCGATGGTTTGGGTCTTGGTCTTGCTATTGCTAAAGCATTAGTTTTAGCTCTTAGTGGCAATATTGGTTTTGTTTCTAAAAAAGAAATTGGATCAACATTTTGGTTTTTGGTTCCAATCGACAATAAAATAACTCATATTCAGTTTCATAAAGGCGATAATACAAATACAAATTTAAATAAAAAATTATCAGGTAAAAAATTGTTAATTGCCGAAGATGATAATGTTAGTTTCCAATTTTTGAAGTCTTTGTTTACTGGTAATAATATATCAAGAGCATTAAATGGTAAAGAAGCTGTTGCTATGGCTCGTGATGGACATTTTTCTGCGATTTTATTAAATATTAAAATACCTGAAATTGATGGATTTGAAGCTACTAAACGTATTAGAAAATTTGACTCTGAAATTCCTATTATAGCTATTTCAGGAAATACAATGGCTAGTGATAAATTTTCTGCAATTAAAGCAGGTTGCAACGATATTGTTTCAAAACCATTTCAATCAGATGCAATTATTCAAAAAATTTCACAATTAATGAAAATGTGAATATTTTTGAATAAAAATCATTTAATTTATAAAATATGAAAAAGTATATTTTAATATTAATAACAATATTATTTTCAAGTTGTGGCGTTGAAAAAATCAGCGAAATCAATTCTGAACCATATAAGTTTCATGGTAAAGAAGTTACAATTAAAGGAGCTGTAATAAATACTACCAATTTATTATTAGTAAAAACCTTTAAAGTTTCTGACAAAACAGGCGAAATAACTGTTGTTGCAAGTCAAGGACGTAGTTTTTTACCAAATGAAGGCGAAAAAATAAAAATAAAAGGTCAAGTTTATCAAGCATTTAAATTAGGACCTATACAAAAAACTGTGATACTTGAACAATAATTAGAATAAAACACCTGCAATTGTAATATCATCAATTTGACGACCTTCGCCAATGGTATTTTTTATTTCTTGTTCAAGAATTTCTTTTTGACTACATAAAGATTTATTAGAAATTTTTTCTAATAAATTAATACATCTTGTTTTAGTATATTTACCAACACTATTATATACAGGTTGATCAGTAAAACCATCACTCATTGTATAAATAATATCGTCATTTTCAAGAGAATAAGAAAAATTACTATATTCTTTTTCAACAATATATCTTCCAACTGGAATTCTATCGCCTTTTAATCTTGTAATTTTCTGATTTCTACAAACATAAATTGTGTGGTTTGCAGTTGCATATTCTAGCATATTTTCTCTTTTGTTATAAATACAAATAGAAACATCCATACCATCACGAAGTTTATTTTCTTCGCCTTCTACTTTAGAAGCAAGTGTAGAAATCAATAAATCTCTCAATTGCGTTAAAATCATAGCTGGAGTTGTTTTAACGTCAGATTTTAAAAAAATTTCTTTCATAAACGAAATTCCAAGCATACTTAAAAATCCACCAGGAACACCATGACCTGTACAATCGGCAGTTACAAAAACAGGTTTTTCATCAATTGTTCCAGCAATATAAAAATCTCCACTAACAATGCTACAAGGATGAAAAATAACAAAAACATCATCAAATATTTTTTTTATATCCTCTTCGGATATTAATGAAGACATTTGAATTCTACTTGCATAATTAATACTAGAATTTATATGATTATGAGCTTTTTCTAAAGATGCTTTTTGAGCACTTATAGTATCACATTGTGCTAAAATTTCACTATTTAATTGACTTAGTTTTTGATTAGCTTGCTTTCTTGATTTTGACAAATTAGCAATATAATGGACTATTACTAAAAGTGCAATAATAATTAGAATACTACAAATAATTAAAATTCTATTTTTTGCTAATTTCTCTTTTTGAATTAGTTTTTCCGCTTCAATTTGTTGAATTTGAGCCTCAGATTTAACTTGAGCTTTAAAATCAGCAGTTTGAGAAATGATAGACTCATCGATATTACTTGTGATATTTTTAAATCTTAATTTATAAATTTCGTTAGCTTTTTGATAATTGCCTAATTTTTCATAACAAATTCCTATTAAATATAAAGTTGTATAATCTGTCTGAGAATTATAGCATTTAGAAATTAATAATTCACATTCAGCAAATAATTTTTTAGCTTCTAATATTTGATTGTTAGCTTCAAAATTTAACACTTTAATAAGTTTCAAAATTAAAGTTCCACATACAACATTTCTATCATGCCAATATTCCAAACACAAAGGATAAAGGCTGTCAATTTTTTTTATTGCTTCTTTATCTTTATTTTTTATCATTTGCAATGCTAATTGAATACAATATTGTGTATTGATGCTAGCCAAATAATTATCATATATAATTTGATTATTTATTACAGCTTTTTCTTTTTCTAAAACTACATAACACTCTTTATGAAGACTATCAATTTTGCTTAAGATTATACTATCGTTATTGTCATTTAATATATATTTAGAAATCAACGCTTCTGCATAACTCAATTTAACAAGGAATTTTCGTGAATTATTTACATCATTCATAAAAATTGAATCAGCCAACTGTAAATAAAATATTGCATTATCATTAGAATAATATGAAGAACTAACCCAAGCAATGTTCATATATAAATTTGCCAAATCTAATAATAAATTATTTGTTTTAAAAATATCAATAGCTTTATGAAAATTAGACCACATTTCTGAATAATCGTGTTTTGACTCATTTAAACAAGCTGTTAATCTAAAACAATTTCCTTGTATTTTTAATATGTCAATATTGTTACTATTTTCACTTATTAATAATATTTTATCAGAATAGACTAAAGCAGAATCATGATTAATATTCATATAATTAGTCATAATTACATTGTAACATTCCAAAAATTTTAATGTATCAGTTGATTTTATTTTGTTTAGTAAATCTAACGCTTTATTACTGTATATAATAACAGAATCAAAATTTGAAACAGAATTAGCTTTTAGAATATATTCATTAATTAACGAAGTATCATTTTGATTTTGAGCAAAAATAGATACGTTATTTGTAATAATAAGTATTAATATTAAGAATATTTTTTTTAACATTTTAGTTATTTTGGGTTTTCAAAAATAAGATTTTTTTTATTATCTATTTTCATTTTTAATATATATCGAAAATAATAACATAATTGTTTATTTCCCATTCACTTTTTTTTCACAAAATAAACGCTTTTATTTTTCAAACTCCCCTACTGAACTATCGCAATAATATGTATTTCTGATTTTTAAAGATATTTTATTTTTATATATTTCTAAAATTTTATTATATTCTTGTTTTGTGTTTATTATTTCTGATAAAATATCATTATTATACTTATAAATAAATTTTTGATTGTTTAAACATGTATCTAAGTGTGTGATTGTTAAATTAAAGTTTGTTTCTGGATAATCGTTAAAATTATGACGCTTAATAGCTTCGTTTAATAAATCAAAATCAAATATTCCTGTTTTAAAATTTCCTTGATATTGATTTAAAACATTTGTTTCCGATTTATCATTAAGATTATAATTATCAATCATTTGTGGAATATATCCATTGCCATGACGAGTTAAATATGTTCGCATAGCAAGATAAACGTCAGCATTTTTTAATTCTTCTTTTGTCAAATATTGCAAACCTGTTAATGTTGCAGTTACATGAGGCAAAAATCCAAGTTTCGCGTCTAACAATAAACCTTGTGTTGACTCATAAACTAATGTATCATAATCGTTTATATCAATATCAATTTGATTTTTTTTAACATTATTAAAAGCAGACAAAAACATTTCGTCGTACGGTTTATAACGTTCAACATTGTAATATTCTGCCGATTTTGCTAAAATTATTTCAGGATTGTCATTAATAGTAAATTTTGCACCAGAATTAGACCTTTTCCATGCCATATAAACACCTTTGCCACAAGTTCCATCGCTAAGATTTTTAGCACTATTGCGATTTGCTTCCACATCATATGGTGTTATTATCATAGCATTTTCTATATTATATAAAGGTTGTACTATTCCTTTGGCTTTCAAAACATTCCATTCATTAACAATACAAATTGGATCAATCAATGCTGTATTTTTATATAAAGTAGGAATATTCATCAAAGAAGCCGATCCAAATGAAGAAAAAACGTGTCTAACATTTTTATTATCAACAATATTTTCAACAGTGTGTCCAGCTTGAGAACCGCCAGTATATCTAATAACCAAAGGACGTTTGCCTTCAGCAACTGCGTTTTTACACAGCCACTGAACGCTAACGCCTTTGCCTTCGTCGCCGAAGAGAGATCCTAATACAATTTTAGTTTCCATTTACAACATGTGTGGTGGATGATAATTTGTATCTTCTGTGTTATTTTCTGGAACTGTGTTTGTTACGTTTTCAACAGAAGTTCCAACTTTACTAATTTTCTTATAATAATCAGTTGCAATAGATGCAATCATATTTGAAATATTAGTATCAGTATTTGCTTCAACTTCAATAAAATGATCACCTAAAAGAGGTTTCCAACATTGAGCAACGTCGTGCATTTTTCCACGATAATCAAGAATATTAATGTGGTAAATTTCCCATTTTTTTTGACATTCATCGATAATTTCTTTTGCAGTCATATCTTTTTCAGCACCACAACAAATATTTGTTAATGCTTTTTTTGAATAATCACCCAAATCAGGTTCGTCACCAATGGTTATAACCAAACCTTTAATACCACGTTTTGTAATAGCGTCACAAGCAGTTTGACGGCTTGCAAAATAGTAAACCAAAGATGTACTTTCGCCACCATTTCCACCTCCTCCACCTTCTAAGTAGATAGAAGTCAACCATTTTTCCATCAATTCGTCGCTAGCTTCAAATTGTCCAACTTGAAGAGGACAATCATCGGTTTTATGATCGCCATAAGCCACAAAACAAAGTTGTGGACAAGGAACGCCTTCGTCTAAAATCTTTTTCATTATTTCAGGAAAGTCGTTCTTAATTAAACTTGTAGGAACGTGTCCCATACTTCCTGTTACGTCAAGACCAATAATAATTGGCAATGTTTCAGGATGTTCTGAGGTTTCACAACATTCTCGAGTAACGTCTTTTGGATTCATTTTAGGATCCATTTCGCTATTAAAAATTTCGTCTGCACTTGCTTTTTCGTACTTTGAAACTCTACGACTATATGCAATGTCATATGAATAAAATCCTGCGCCCATAATTATTTTATTTTAGAAGTCCATGTTGGTATTAATTCTTTAATTTTATTTGCTTCGGGATATGGTCCGAAAAGATATTCATATCTGTCAACCACGATTTCAAGTATTATTAAATCGTTTCTGCGATCAATTCCTATTTGAATATCTTTGTCTTTAAATTCTTTTGCGTTAAAATCTGATGGAACCACTTGTACACTTGTGTTGGTGGTTGGACAAAGATCCAAAATCAAATTTTCGCGTTGACGGTCGTATTGACGAATACGACGACAACGATCTTCTATGTCGCGTTTATATTCAATTTCGGTATCTTCTGCGATACTTTGTGCTCGGTCTTCCCTAATTTGCTGGAATGAAGCCGTTAAACTATCTTTAAATTTTGCCATATTGTTTTTTGTTTTTATTATTTGTTTTATTTTTTATTTCTATACAAATATACGGATTAACATTGAAAAAATGAAATATCTTTGTGTGTTTTTTACACATTGAATAGTTAAAAAATGTTAATCCTGTATAAGTGATTATTTATTAGATAATTATTATTCAAAAAAAAATTAATCTAAAGGAGCATCACTTAATTCAAATTCTGAATTTTGATGTTCTAAAGTGTTATCAATTTCTTTAAGTTTGGTTTCTGAAATTTCTGTCCAAGAAATTAAATCTAAACTATATTTTTCTTTTAATAAATTTGATGTTGATAATGAAATATTATAATCTATGGATTTTGAATAATTTACAATATTTATTATTTTGTTTAGATAATAATAATGTGTTTGTAAGTCTAAATTCTGTTCTTGGGAATATTCATTATAAACTAAACATTGAAAATATGCAGATGTAATTAATTCTGAAGCATCAGCATCGTTACTATTAATTATAAAATCGACCAATTCCTCAACATTATTATAATTTTTTTCAGTAAAGGATTGCTCCATTTCGTTTAAATAATTTTGATAACGCAAGTTTTTGTTGCATGAAAATAATATCAAAACTAAAAGAATAAAACTTATATTTAATTTTGTTTTCATAATTTTCATTATTATTTGAAAACAAATATAATGATTTTATTTTTATAGATTATTTTTTCAAAAATGAACCTAAAAGAAATTTGGCTATTTTTAAAAAAACTTACATATATAAAGGTGTGTAATTTTATATGTAGAAAATTTGCGAGTTTAAAATCTCACATAATAGGCAAACTATATATATATGGAAAACCATGGTCAATTTCTATTGAACCTTGCAATATTTGTAATTTGAATTGTAAAGAATGTTTTTCAGGTTTAAATTTAGCTACACGATCTAAAGGATTTATGAGTTTAGATAATTTTGAAATTATAATTAATCAGATTTATGAAACAACATTAAATTTATTTCTATATTTTCAAGGAGAACCGTATATGAATAAACATTTTACAGAAATGATTAAATATGCAAATTCAAAAAATATATATACTGTAACTTCTACAAATGGTCACTTTATAGATTATGAAACTGCCAAAAAAACTGTAAATGCAGGTTTAGATAAAATAATAATTTCGATGGATGGTTATGACCAAAACTCATATTCTAAATATCGAAAAAATGGAAATTTTGAAAAAGTTTTAAAATCTATTGAAAACTTAAGTAAAGCAAAAAAAGATTTAAAAAAAATAAATCCTATTATTGAAATTCAAGTTTTAGCTAATAAATACACAGAAAATCATTTTCATGAAATAAATAAACTATCAAAAAAGTATGGCGGCGAAGTTTTTAAAATTAAAACAATGCAAATTGAAAATGAAAATGATTATGAAGAATTTTTACCAAATAAAGAAAAACTTTCACGATATAAAAAAGATAAAAAAGGGAATTATTTACTAAAAAACAAGATTAATTTTTGTAATAGAATTTATAATTCAATAATAATAACATACGATTTAAATGTTTTGGGTTGTTGCTATGATAAAAATGCAAATTTTGTTTTAGGAAATTTAAAAAATGAAAATCTAAAAGAAGTAATTAATAATCAAAAAACTAAAGATTTTTTTGCAATGATAATGAATAAAAACAAACGCCCCAAAATGTGTAATAACTGTGGAGGTTGATTAAAAATAAAACAAAATGAAATATTGTGATAAATAATGTTAAACAAAATAATGGATTAAAAGTACAAAAGCAAAAATCAATTTTTTTTATTACCTTTGCAAATGAAACATAAATGACCGTATGCGGAACGGAATTCGGCAAAAGGCATTTTTAAACTTATCAAAAATGGGATGGTTTAATCGTTTACAACAAGGTATCAATACCGAAACTAAAGACAAGAAGGAAATCAAAGAGGGATTGTGGTATAAATGCCCTCAATGTAAAAAAATTATTACCACAGAAGATCACCAAGAAAATCTATGCGTATGCCCAGATTGTGGATATCATGACAGTATTCCGACAAAAGAATATTTTAAACTTTTGTTTGATGATGAAAAATATGAAGAGCTATTTGGAAATTTACATAGTAGCGATCCATTAAATTTTACAGACAGAAAAAAATATTCTGAACGTATAGAACAAGCAGAAAAAACAACAAATCTTAGCGATGCAATAACTTCTGCAACAGGTGCTATTGAAGGGAAAAATAGCGTTGTATGTTGTATGAATTTTGAATTTGTAGGAGGATCAATGGGTTCTGTTGTTGGTGAAAAAATTGCACGAAGCGTAGATTATTGTATTCAACACGGCTATCCATTAATAATAATGAGCAGAAGTGGTGGCGCAAGAATGATGGAAGGAGCATTTTCACTAATGCAAATGGCAAAAACTTCAGCCAAATTAACACAATTAAGCAATGCAAAATTGCCATATATTTCAGTTATGTTAAATCCTACAACTGGTGGAGTTTCAGCATCTTTTGCCATGCTTGGAGATATAAATATGGCAGAACCAGGAGCATTAATTGGTTTTGCAGGTCCACGCGTTATTAGAGAATTTACAGGAAAAGATTTGCCTGAAGGATTTCAAAGTAGTGAATTTTTGTTAGAACATGGATTTTTGGATTATATAGTTCAACGAAAAGATTTAAAAAATACTTTGTCACGTTTGATAAAAATGATGATGTAGAAAAAAATAAAATAAAAAAGGTGATGTTTTTACATCACCTTTTTGTTTAGAACCACTCTCCTACTAATTAGTTTTATATTCAAATTTAATTTTTGCTAAATCTTCGTTAGCTTTGGTAATTTTACTAGCTAAAGATTGTTTAAATTTGATAATCTTATCTTTAATTTCATTATCACCAACAGCCATAATTTGGCAAGCAAGAATAGCAGAATTTTTAGCTGCATTAATACCAACTGTAGCCACAGGAATACCAGGAGGCATTTGAATAATAGATAAAATAGAGTCCCATCCATCCATACTCATAGATGCTTTGATAGGAACACCAATAACAGGTAATTCAGTAGAAGCAGCAATAACACCAGGTAAATGAGCTGCTCCACCTGCTGCTGCAATAATAACTTTAATACCTCTAGAAGAAGCATTTTTAGCAAAATCAGCTACCAAATCAGGAGTTCTGTGAGCCGATAAAGCATTAATTTCGAAAGGAATTTGCATTTCGTTAAGAAATTTTGCAGCTTCTTCCATAACGGGCATATCAGAAGTACTGCCCATAATAATGCTAACTAATGGTTTCATATAAAATATATTTTATTAATTATAAGTGTTTTGCGTATCTTAACAAAAAAAAGTTGAAAAATAAACGTAAAATTCCAACATGCTGATTATTTTTGCAGTACAAAATTAAAAATTATACAGCAATGCAACAGCCAATAACGGTCAAAGATAAACAATTTACATTAAGTATCAGCAGTGATACGATACAAAATTCTATTCAAAATTTAGCAAACAAAATTAATGAAGATTATCAAGGTAAAGAAATATTCTTTATTGGAGTTTTAAACGGAGTTTTCATGTTTGCTGCAGATTTATTGAAAAGAATAAATATACCATGTACAATTAGTTTTACAAAAGTAGCTTCTTATGAAGGCACACAATCAACAGGAAAAATAAAACAATTGATTGGATTACCTGAAAATCTTGAAGGTAAAAATATTGTTATTTTAGAAGATATTGTTGATACTGGTTTTACCATGAAATCAATATTAAATCAACTAAAACAACAAAATCCTGCTGATATAAAAATAGCAACACTTTTATTCAAACCAGACTCATTTAAAGAAAATTATAAAGTAGATTATCGCGCAATTGAAATTCCAAACGCATTTATTGTAGGCTATGGATTAGATTACGATGGATTTGGAAGAAATTTACCAGATATCTACACAGTGGTGAAATAAAAGAATTAAAAAAAATAAATAAAAATGTTAAACATAGCAATTTTTGGCGCACCAGGCGTTGGAAAAGGCACTCAATCAGCCTTTATTGAAAAAAAATATAATTTAATTCATATCTCAACAGGAGATATTCTTCGCGAAGAAATATCTAAGGGTACTGAATTAGGAATGCTTGCAAAATCATTTATGGATAAAGGTCAACTTATTCCAGATGATGTTATTATCAACATTCTTGAAAAAATTGTTGATAAAAACCTTAAATCAGAAGGAATTTTATACGATGGATTTCCTCGTACAGTAAAACAAGCAGAAGCTTTAGATGTTATGTTTGAAAAAAAGGGTATTAAACTAGATTCTTTTCTTTGTTTAACCGCAGATCATGACACTTTAGTGGCACGCTTACTTAATAGAGCTAAAGATTCAGGACGTTCAGACGATGCTGATGTTAATGTTATAGAAAATCGTATAAAAGTTTACAACGAATCTACTCTTCCTGTTGCAGATTATTACAAAAAACAAAATAAATGTGTAGAAATCAATGGCATTGGTAAAATTGAAGATATCTTTGCTAAGATTTGCACTGAAATTGACAAAGTAAAATAATTTTTGTTAGTTTATATTTTAGCCTGTTCAAAATATAGAACAGGCTTTTTTTTATAAAAAAAGGCTGAATGTTGAAACAAACAGCCTTAATGAAACGAAATATATCTCTCTAATCAAGTTTATACTTAGAAATAAGAATCATAAATTGACTCTTTAAATCCGTAATTGTAGAAAGAACTTCTGGAGGAACGCTTGATTTGTTTTTCTTCAAAACTTTTTCAGCATCTTCCATAACAACAATGTGACGTTCTAAATTATGAACAAATTCAGCCATAATTTTAACACGTGCACGTTCTAGATTACGATCTGCATTTTCAAGAGCTTTAGCTTGAACCTTTTCTTTTTCTTGAAGTTCACGATTTTGGTCAAGTATAGCAGCTTGTTGAATTTCTAATTCACGATGAAGTTTATTTAATTCAATAACCTTTTCTTGAAGTTCTTTTTCTTGCGCTTTAGATTTATCAATTGCTTGCATAAGAATACTCTCATTTTCATGTAATTTTACATTAACTTTGTTGAGTTCATCTTGTTGCAAAGCCATAGTTTTTTGAGTGTTTTGCAATTCTTCAAGGTTTTTACGCATTTCATCTTCTTGCTTTGACATCTTTTCTGCTTGAACTTTAAGTTCAATTTCTTGTTGTTTACTAGCAGAAATATCAGTAGCCATATTAAGAATTTTATATGGGAAACCATCAGAGTCAAGAATAGGAGTAAACACTTGATGTAACCAATGTTCTTCACCAGAAGCTACATATTTATCGGTACGTTTTACAACTTCACCATCTCTTACACGATTCCAAAAATCAGCATCTTGTAAAGAATATTCATCATCATTATCTCTAAATTCATCAAGTGTACGACCGATAGTATTTTCTCGTTGAAGATTCATGGCTTTACAAAAAGCTTCATTAACACTAGTTATTGTACCAGTTAAATCATATTCAATAACGAGAGAAGAACTATTAACAGCATTAAGAATACTTTGCATTTCTGCCTCTTTACGGGCGGATTCTTCTTGAGTTGCTTGAAGTTCCTCTAAGTTTTGACGCATTTCTTCTTCTTGAGAAGCCATTTCTTCTGCTTGCTGTTGAGATTGAGAAAGTAATTCAGCTGTACGTTGGTTGATTTTGGCAATAGACAATGTTGACGCAATACTTTCAGAAACCTTTTCAACAAAATCAATTTCGTGACGTTCCATTTTTTTGAAAGAAGCTATTTCTAACACACCAAATATTTGTTCTTCAACCTTTAACGGCATAATCAACAAACAATTTGGATTTGCACCACCAAGTCCAGAAGTAATTGTTAAATAATCATTTGGTAAATCTGTGAGATAAACGTATGATTTTTCAATTGCACAAGTACCAATTAAACCTTCTCCAAGATAAATTTTCTTTTTCTTTTTACGTTCTTGATTATATGCATAACTTGAAACTAACTCAAGGTAAATATCTGATTTATCATTATCATTATACAAAAACAAACCACCTTGATTTGCATCTAAGAAATGAACAAGATTTTTTAAAACATTATTTGCTAAGTCGGTTATATTACTTGTACTTTGACGTAAAATTTCACTAAATTGAGTTAACCCTTCATTAGCCCACTTTCTTAAACTATCTTCACGTTGACGTTTTTTGTCTTCTTCTTGTGATTTATAAAGATTACTACGCATCTCTAACAAAGAATTACCTAAAACGTCATTTTCACTAAGAGGTTTAAATTCTGTATCAAGATTACCACTACCAATTGTACTGGCGAATTGAGTGGTTTCTTTCAAACCATTTGTAAATGTGTTTAATTCATCTGCCATATCAGACAATTCATCGTTTGTATCACAAACTAATTCGTTGTCTGGTAAAATACCTTTACTTAAATCGCCAACATATTGTCTTAATTTGATAATTGCCGAAGTTAAACGATGAGAAAACTTAACAACAGCAATAATTAATGCTAAAATTATCAATATAGCAATAATTACTAAAACAATTCGAGTGTAAATTATAGAAGATTCTTTTTGATCAGAAATTTTTTTCAACATAGAATCAATATCATCAAGTTTTGCTTTTTCAACTTGTAAGTCGAACAGCAAACCTTCTTCTCGATTAAAACCAATTTCTTTATCAATTTTAACAAGAGAATTAAAGAATCTCTTCATATCGTTAATTGGTTTTAATTTGTCTGTATTTTTTATTGGAGCAGAAACCTTAACTATTGGTTTTGATATTGAGTCATTTTTTATAGAATCAATTGCGGTTTCAATATCTTCAATAGCTCCAAAAGAACTCATATTTTGAGTATAAAGAGTAATAAAATCATTATAAAAATTAACGTCTTTCCTATTAAGATATTGAACTTCCATCTCTTTTAAAGAAGAAAGAATTGTTAAAGGTAAAGATTTTTGACTTACAGCATTAGAGTAACTACGTTCAATTTCACCAATAATACCAGTTTGAAAAGAACCTCTTTTATAAATTTTAGAAGCGATTAATTTAAGTTTATCACCATAACTTCGAGCATTTTCTTTTAATTGATAAATATCACTATTCAACTCCAAATTTGAAGTTGTTGACAAATTTAAAAGTTCATCGAAATGATTATTAATATCTTTGCTTACCAAATCGAATTTACGTAAATATTCATTCTCTTCTGTTTTAAAAAATGTATTATCTAACGGATAGTAAAGTAAAAATGACTGTTCATTCTCTTTTAACTTTAAATATTCGAGTTTTATAGTTAATACTTTTTGTTCATAATCTTCGTAAGCTTGATTTCTTGATAACAAAACAAAGAATATTACAGACACTATTACGAACGGTAACAATGTGATAATCAAAAATAATTTGAATTTTGACTTTATGCTTAGTTTAAACTTTTTCATAAAACAGCGACCTTTTTTTTGTTGTCCCTATGTTAAAATATTTCAATTAGGAAAATTATAAAATTTTGACTTATTTTCAAAATATTTATCAAACATTTTTTATGTTTTATAATTTTTTTTTTATTTCAATGATTTTTAGAGACTTTAGTTAAACAAAAATATCTTTTTATTATTAATAAAAAGATTATTAATTTTGCGACTTATTAAACTTATTTTTAATTTACAAAATTGATACCGAATCAATACAATTTTAGTTATTCATTATGACAAATAATCTTTATCCACTAAAATTTATTCCCATCTACAAATCTAAAATTTGGGGTGGTAATAAAATTGCAGAACTTTTTAATCGCAAAAACACTACAAATCAATGTGGCGAAAGTTGGGAAATTAGTGATTTTGAAAATAATGTTTCTATTGTTGCTAATGGATTTTTAAAAGGTAATTCGCTTAGCGAAATAATTGAAATTTACATGGGTGACATTGTTGGAGATTCGGTTTTCCAAAAATTTGGTTGTACTTTTCCTCTTTTGGTAAAATTTATTGACGCGCAAGATAATTTATCAGTTCAAGTTCATCCAAATGATGAAATTGCATACGAACGTCATAATTCGTTTGGTAAAACTGAAATGTGGTATGTTATTCATGCTGATAAAAATTCACACCTTTATAATGGGTTTAATAAAGATATTGACCAAAATGAATATGCTAATTCTATTATTGATGGCTCTATTATTAATGTATTAAATAATCCTATTGTAAAAAAAGGTGATGTTTTTTTTGTTCCTGCAGGTAATGTTCACTCTATTGGCAAAGGTATTCTTTTAGCTGAAATTCAACAATCTAGCGATATTACATATCGTATTTTTGATTATAATAGAACTGATAATAATGGAGAAAAACGAGAATTACATACTGATTTATCTTTTGATGCAATTAATTTTAAGCAAACTAAAGATTTTAAAAAATCATATTCCATTATTAAAAACAAATCTGTAAATGTTACTGATTGTGAATATTTTACTACTAACATTTTTTCATTTGATATGCCTATTGAAAAAGACTTTCCTGAAATTGACTCTTTTATAATATATATGTGTACTCAGGGAAGTTGTAAAATTGAATATGACGATCAAAAAAACTTTATAGATTTATCTATGGGAGAAACTGTTTTGATACCTGCTATTATCAAAAATCTTTGTTTTTATCCTAATTCTGAAACAACATTGTTAGAAACTTACATAAAATAATAAAAATTTTTTTCTTTATAATAATTAATTAGCATATATTAAGTATATTTATAGTGTTGGTTTCAACTTTTTGTTTTACATTGCAAAATATTTACTAAAATAAAATTATGAGAAAAATAGGAGTTTCATTAGGGATTGTTGCTTTAATGTGGATTATATTTGGATTTGGATTATTATTTCCAGGCAATATAAATTCATACGGCATTTTGCCAAGAAGTTCAGAAGGTTTAATGGGGATTGTATGTGCTCCATTTTTACATGGAAGTTTAGACCATATTATGTCAAATAGTCTTCCTGTATTTGTATTAACTTTAGTGTTATTAATATTTTATGAAAATTTGGCTTTCCGTGTTTGGACATTGTCTACTTTATTAGGTGGATTGCTAATTTGGATATTTGCTAGAGGTGAAAGTTATCATATTGGCGCAAGTGGAGTAATTTTTAGTTTATTAGGATTTTTATTAGCAAGTGGAATTTTTCGTCGAAGTTTTAAATCTTTATTGATTGCTATTCCTGTTTTTCTATTATATGGAGGTGTTATGTGGGGAATTTTTCCTAATAATCCTGATGTTTCATGGGAAGCTCATTTATTTGGACTTATTGCAGGCGTAATTCTTGCATATTGTTATAGAAATACTCCATCTGACGGATTTCGTGGTCAAAGAAATCACGATGATGATTTTATGAGATAAAATTATTTTGTTATGAAAAAATTTTTGTGTTGTATTTTATTTTTATCGTTGTTTATAGATTATTCATTATCTCAAAATAGTGATAACAAATCTATTTATCAAGATTATCAAAATATGATAAAATCTATTGATAAAAATGATATAAATAATGTAATTACAGAAACGGCTCTTTATTTTTTAGGTTGCCCATACGTTGGTTCTACTTTAGATAGCAATAATACGGAACAATTGGTAATTAATTTAAACAAATTTGATTGTTCTACCTTTATGGAAACGGTAATTGCTTTATCGCTTGATTATGTTTCTGAAAATTCTAATTATCAGAATTTTGAAAACAAATTAAAATACATAAGATATAGAAATGGTATAATGAATGGATATACTTCTCGTTTGCATTATTCTTCTGATTGGATTTATGATAATATTCAAAAACACAATATTATAGACCGTTCAAAAGAATTAGGAGGTATTAGATTTAAAAAGCAATTAAATTTTATGTCATTAAATCCTCAATATTATAATGCTTTAAAAAATTCGCCTCAAACTGTTGACTCTATCCGAATTATTGAAAAGAATATTAATAATAGACACATATTATATTATATACCTGTTGATAAAATTTCTAATATTGAATCTAAAATAGAATCAGGAAACGTAATTTTAATTACCACTTCTAAAGAGGGGTTAGATTATGGTCACGTTGGGTTCGCTTATAGAAAAGATGGTGTTTTAAAATTTATTCATGCCTCATCTGATTATAAACAAGTGGTTATTTCTCAATTTCCTCTTGCTGAATATTTAAAACGAATTAAAAAATTTACAGGTATTTCTGTAATGAAAATTATAAAATAAAATAAACGCCTAATCTCAATTGATTAGGCGTTTTTATTCATAGTAATTTATTTACTTATTTTATTACAACTTCAAAATCATATTCCAAAGCATTTTGCAGTGAACTATCTTCTGCTATCCACAATTTATATTTTCCTGGTTCTATCGTATCTACGAAATACATTCCACAAAATGCTAAATCTGTTACAGGTAATTTAAATGTGTATTCTATTGAACTTGATTTGTTTACAGCTACTCTTGCAAATCGTTTTAATTCTTTTATTGGTCGAGTTATTGAACCGAACAAATCTCGAATATATAATTGTGGTATAGAAACGCCATCATAATCACCTGTATTTTTGATATTAAAAGAAACTTCAATTGTATCATTTATTGAAAATGTATTTGAATTGATTTTTAAATTTTCAAAACTAAATGTTGTATACGAAAGTCCATAACCAAATGGAATTAAAGGACCAAATCCAGAATCTAGATAATATGAAGTATAACCTAACGAAGTTTGTTTTTCATTAAGAGGTATTTCATCTAGCAAAGGTTCTTTGCCACTTGCTGGACGGCCTGTACTATTTTGATTATAATAAATTGGAATTTGACCTTCACTTTTTGGAAATGTTACAGGTGTTTTGGCTGAAGGGATAGCTTTTCCTGATAACAAATTTACTAAAGCTGTTCCTCCCATTGTTCCTGGATGAAACCAATATAACATTGCTTCTGATTTATCTAATTCTTCACCTATTATTAAACTACGTCCTGCCATTATTACGGTAACTAATGGTTTATTTACTTTTGATAGTTGTGAAATTAATTCACTTTGTGCTCCTTGCAAATGTATATTTGATAAACTATGCGCTTCGCCAGACATAATTGACTCTTCTCCTCCAACAAAAACTATAGCATCAACAGTTTTTGCTGCATTTATAACTTGTTGAAATTCTGAAGTATTTTTATCTCGACAATATTTTATTCCTGGTATATAAACAACTTCGTAACTTGAATTTTGAAATGCTTTTAATGGTGTTATTGTATGAGAACTTTCTCCATCCATACACCATGTTCCAAGTTGATCGTAAGGTGCATCTGCCATTGGTCCTGTTAACAATATTTTTTTGACATTTGATCCAAATGGAAGAACTTTTTCATTTTTTAATAATATTGCAGACTCTTCTGACATTTTTAACGCAACGTCTAGATTTTTCTGACTATATTTAACTTCTTGAGGAATGTTTACGTATGGATTTGAAAATAAACCTAGACGATATTTTATTCTTACTATATTTTTTACTCGTTCTGTTATAAGTTGTTCATTAATTACACCTTTTTTAACAAGATTTTCTAGATTATCTGCATAACAACGAGAACACATTTCCATATCAGTACCTGCTGTAACAGCCATTAATGCTGCATTTTCTGAATCTGCACAAAATCCATGATTAATCATTTCGCTCATTGAATTCCAATCTGTTACTACAAATCCATCAAATTTCCATTCAAATCGAAGAATATCAGTTAAAATATGATAATTTCCTGTTGATGGTACTCCATCATTATCATTAAACGAAGTCATAACGGATGCACAGCCTGATTTAACAACTGCTTTAAATGGAGGAAGATAAACATTTCGTAATTGACGTTCTGGTATAAATGTGCTATTATAATCACGTCCTGCTGTTGCTGCTCCATATCCTGCAAAATGTTTTACACATGCTGCTATTGATTTTGGATTGTTTAAATTATCTCCTTGATAACCTTTAACAGCGGCTATTCCCATTGCTGATGCTAAATATGTATCTTCGCCATAACCTTCTGCAATTCTTCCCCAACGAGGATCTCGTGCTATATCTACCATAGGAGAAAATGTCCAACGAATTCCATCTGATGCAGCTTCTTCGGCGGCAATACTACATGCTTGACGAACCAATGAGGTATCAAATGATGAGGCTTGTCCTATTGGAATAGGAAAAACTGTTTTGTAGCCATGAATTACATCGCGTCCCATTATTAATGGTATACCAGAAGGCGACTCTAATGCTGCTTTTTGTAATTGATTTATTTGTTCTGGATCATTTACGTTTAAAAATGAACCAACCTCATCGTTTTTAACTAAATTAATCATTTGATTTATGTTGCCTAATGTATTAAATTGACATAATTGTCCAATTTTTTGTTTTAGTGTTAAACGATTAACAACACTATCTACAAAATGTTGCTCTTTTTCATCAATATTCGTTGTTTTGTTGTTAGAACAAGAAGTATTTAATATTGCTATTAAACCAATAGCAATAATTCCTAAAATATAATTATAAAATCTCATGATATAATGTATTAGATTTAAGTGTTACAAACGTAATTATTTTTTTTATATTTACGAAACTAATACATCACTACTTACACCCAAAATATTTGCTTTTCACAAAAAATAATTGTAAATTTGTAGAAAAAGTTTCAACTATGTACTCAAACGGAAATTTATATGTTGCACATTGCGAAGATGGTCCTATCAATTTGATAGGCAAAATGTGTAATAGACATGGACTTATAGCCGGTGCTACCGGAACTGGTAAAACTGTAACACTTCAAGTTTTAACTGAAACATTTTCACAAGCAGGCGTTCCTTGTTTTGCAGCCGACATGAAAGGTGATTTATCTGGAATTAGCCAAGTGGGAAGTTTATCAAGCTTTATTGAAAAACGTTGTACTGAATTTGGCATTGAAAATCCTCAATTTAGAAGTTGTCCTACTCGTTTCTACGATGTTTATGGAGAACAGGGAACTCCAATGAGAACAACTATTTCAGCAATGGGACCTCAACTTTTGGCTCGTTTATTTGAACTTAACGAAACTCAAACTGGTGTTTTAAATATTATTTTCAAAATTGCTGACGACAACGAATTGCTCCTTATTGATACTAAAGATTTGCGTACTATTATAGATTTTGTTGGACAAAACACTTCAAAATTTACTACTCAATATGGTAATATTTCATCGGCAAGTCTTGGCGCAATTAGTAGAGCTATTTTAACAATTGAAAACGAAGGTGGTGATAAATTTTTTGGTGAACCTGCTTTTGATATTGAAGATTTAATTGATACTGATAAAGGTTATGGCGTTGTTAATGTATTGGCTGCTGACAAATTAATGATGCATCCTAAATTATATTCCACATTTTTACTTTGGTTAATGACTGAATTATATTCTCGTTTGCCAGAAGTGGGTGATATGGAATTACCAAAACTTGTATTCTTCTTTGACGAAGCTCATATGTTGTTTGATGGTACATCTAAAGCTTTAGTTGAAAAGATGGAACAAATTATTCGCTTAATTAGATCTAAAGGTGTTGGTATTTATTTTATTTCTCAATCGCCGGCTGATATTCCTGACGATATTTTAGGGCAACTTGGAAATAGAGTACAACATGCTTTACGTGCTTTTACTCCTAAAGATCAAAAAGCGGTGAGAGCTGCGGCTCAAACTTTTAGAGCTAATCCTGCTTTCGATACAACTGAAGCCATCACAAATTTAGGAACTGGTGAAGCTCTTGTTTCTTTCCTTGACATTAAAGGTTCTCCTACAATGGTTCAAAAAGCAAAAATTTTGTTTCCTTTAAGTCAAATTGGAGCTGTTACTGATCAACAACGTGACGCTATTAGAAAATCTGTTCCTTCTAAAATTAAAGAATATGAAAAATTCTTTGATCGTGAAAGTGCATATGAAGTGATTACTGCGGCACAAGAAGAGGCTGAAAAAGAAGCTGAAAAACAACGTTTAAAAGAAGAAAAGGAAAAAGAAAAAGCTAAAAAAGAGAAAGAAAAAGCTAAAGAGAAAAAATCTTCTTCTAGTAATTTTAAACGTACCGTTTTTGGAACTTTGATTACAACTGCGGGAACAAGTTTTGCTCGTAATCTTGGTAAATCTATGGCAAAAGGTATTACTGGTGGTAGTTCTAAAAAGTCGACTTCTTCTAAAAAATCATCAAGCAGTAGTAGTATTTTAGGTTCTATTCTAAAAAGTATTTTTAAATAGATAATTTATAATAAAAAAGGAGAGTAAATATTTTACTCTCCTTTTTTTATTTAGTTATCTTCCATTTGTCCTCTAACATATCCTATTATCACATCGCAATTTTCCATTTGATTTATAGAACCATATTTTTGAATATAATCTCCTACTGATTTTAATGAATTTTCAATTGCTTCTTGATCTTTATCGGTAAAACTATATTCATCATTTAGTTTTTGACGATTTATCCACAAAATAGCATATTTTGCATTTCCCAATAATTCTGCATCTGTAGTTTGTGTTGCAATATTAAGATATTCTAATGCTTTGGCTTCAAAATCTATTTCGTTTTTGCTATATTTTAAACCTCCTACCGACCAGGTATCATGTAGCAAATACCAACAATTGCCCCATTGTGATGCTTGTTGATACATAACTCCTAATTGATATGCTAATTCATATTTGTTATTTTCTGAAGCGTTGTTGTATTGTAATAATTTTAATTGTAATTCTTTACAATATTTATAACGTTGATTTTCTAACAATCCTTTTCTAACATCATCTGAATATTCATCTTCTGAAGATACTACTTGATTTGTAAACCATCTTTCTACATTATAATCGCGTAATGCCATAAGATTTGCATAATAATGACTACGATAATAATCTAATTTTACTTTTGATAAATATGTTTCTGCTTTTGATAAATTGTGTTCACTTAAGTATTTGGTTCCTATATTGTCGAAATAATAATCTTGTGATATTTCTAGTTTTGAAATCAACCAACTTTCAAATGGAGTTACTTTTTTAGGATTAGAAACATAATTATAAACATTTTCCATTTCTTGTCCTGATAAATGGTCTTCAAAACCATATTCATACTTTCCAAATACACTATTTAATAAAAATGCTAAATTAGTATTATTGTCTTTGTTGGCAGGTATTAGATTTTGAAAAACAATTCTAACAGTAGCACATCTAAAATAACTATCAGTTTTTGATTTTGTATCTAACCATTTAAATTCGTTTAATAAATAATTACTATTTGCTGTTGTGTAATTCATATTTCGGGTATAAACCAACAATTTAATTGCACGTGCATTATCTTTTGTCACTTCAGAACCTTGCAAATTCATAGCTGCATCAATTTCTTTTTTAGCATTATCATAATTGCCTAATAAATAATCAACCATTGCAGCTGCAGATTTCCACATAACAGGATCGTTGGTTGCTTTTGAATCTGCCACTTGATTTGCAAAAACTACAAAATCTTTTGCTTCTTTGTTTTCTATTGAATGAAAATCTGATGGACGACCATAATCCTCATCATTGGTTTCTTGAGTCATATTTACAAAATCTTGAATCAAAAATGGCAATACCACATGATTATGATTTTTGTTATATGTTTCTTGAATACCTTTTAAATTACGATTTTCATTTGTACAAAACTTTATACTTTGAATATCATTTAATTGAACAAAAATTTCAAGTGCTGCATCAACTTTTTTCTGATGATAAAGTGATCCGGCATATAATGCTTTCATTGTTTGTTTACAAGCATTATCTTCTGCTTTTATTCCTTCTGAAAGCCAAAGTTTTTCTACTTCGGCATATTTTTCTAATTGAAACAAACATCTCATAGACATTAATGTATATCTATCTTTTAATTTGCCTGAATAATTTTTAGATGTTTCATATATCGAATTAAATTTATCTTTCAACTCTTTTGCTTCATCTTCTGATGGATAATTCCATGTATTATATAATTGATCGATAACATCATAATAAGTTATCAAGTTTAATAGATAATTTATCATTTCGTCATCTTTATTAGTTAATGCAAGATTTATTATTTCATTATTACTTTTTCCTTGATCTCTATCTTCATAAAATTCTTCTATTGAATAATGACATAGTGAATTTAAATCCCATGTACTTAAATCTTTGCCAAGATAATTTTTCCAAAATTCATTAAATGGTGATATACCTGAATCATCGGAAGATACTCCCATAACTCGATACATATAATAATTTATTGTTTGTTGTTCCCAACAGGCTTTTGATATTTTACAACTAAAAATTGTCAATATCAACATTAGAACTATAGATTTTTTCATATTCTTTATAGTATAGATTATTTATATTATTTGAATTTAAATCATAAATTATTGTTTGCGTAAATATCTGTGGTTTTATTTTATAAAACTCTGATTTTACTTTCATTATTTCATTATATTGTGCTTTACGAACAAATATTGTATCTCCATAATTGAGATATACATTAAATGCTTCGTTGCTCATATACATTGGAATATCTTTAGCTCGTATCACCTTATAAGTTAAACTATCAATTTGCTGATACATTAACGTATCTTCTAGTTTTTCATTATATAAAATATTACTATATTTTCCTTTTTTGAACAACAATTGCCATTTAAAATTAGGAAAAGCTACACACATTGGCAATTTATATTTTTTTAAATATCTTAAAAATGGTTTTACATCATGCCAACTTAATATTGGATTTTCGCATTTTCTATCTCGATAATTACCCGTATTATACAACATTAAAACACCATAATCACAAGGTGGAGGTGTCATTGACAATTGATGCAAACGAATTGTTACTGACAATTTTATGTTTTTGTTTAAAGCATAATCTTTAATCTTTGATAAAAAATTAAAATATTTTTCTTGTGATTTTGATGTCCAATCACAATCTATTTGGATTTCTTTTATTGAATCAATATGATTTACTGTGGATATTTTAATTATTCTATCCACCAATAAATTTGATATTGAATCTATATTTCTATGTAAACAATTTTCTGTTATAAATATTGTGGGTATTATCTCTATATCTTTAGGTATTGGACTTTTAAATTGTATAGTTGCATTGGGCAATAACTTATCAAATTCTTTTTTTATTGTTATATCAAAATATCTTAGATACATTTTTTTGATATTATGATCAACAATAAATTGATTTTCTAAACTATCTAAATTAAAAATTGTTTGCCAATAATATACTGAAGGTTGTGGATTTAATATTGATGAGGTTTGATTATTACTACACCCTTCAAAAATGAATATGACTATTAATAGATATAAAATTTTTTTCATGTTTCATTTTTGATTATTGAACTTGTAATTTAAAATTATTCTATTTTAAATATCATTTTCCTGCTTTTATCCTAAGTTTTTTACCAATTCTTAGAACAGAAGATTTAGACATATTATTTAATGCGCATAATGTACTAACCGAAGTTCTTGTTTTTTTAGATATACCTATTAATGTATCTCCTTGTTTTATTGTATATGTTGAACAATTAACAAATTCTTTTGCTATTAAATCTGAAATAGTTTTTGAAGATGCTGTGTCAACAACTGCAAATGAATTTAAATCTTTTTTTAAATGAGAATAAGCATTTTTAATATCATTCATCGAAACATCAAAATCTCTATTCACATATCTAGAACTATCTTCAAGCGAATGACTAAACAACCAATCGTAAGTTTTATCAATATAAAACAATCGTGCCAATGCAGAATGTGAAGCTCCTGTCAACCAATTATACATCAACAACGTATCATTATTTTCAGCTACTAATTTTTCTACAACGTCTTGTGAATATTTTATGGGTACTGCCCTATCGGCTGTTCCATGAATTATCCATAATGGCAATTTGCCTAATCCATTTACATTGCTTAATGTAGATCCTCCACACATGGCTATAGCGGCGGTTATTTTTTCGGGATATGTTCCTGCCAAATCCATTGTGCCATAGCCTCCAAGACTCATTCCTAATACATAAACTCTGTTTGTATCTATACTATAATTTTCTTTTACCCAATCTACAATATTCATTAATTTTGATGGACTCCATGCACCTCCAGGATTTTGTGGGGCTAATATTACGGCATCAATATTTACGCCGCGTTTTACTGCATCTAAACATCCATAACGACGTACTCGATTTAAATCATACCCACACAAACTTGCACCATGTAAAAATATTACTAATGGTTTTGGATTTACTGTATCTACTGGTACAACTCCATAGCGTTGTTCAAATGCTATGGAATCATCTATTGATATGGTGGTGGTTTCTATTTCATGATAATAACTTTGAGGGGTATATATCCAAAAATTATAGCCATTTTCTACTACATCTCTTACTGCTTCCATTGTGGATTGGGCTGAGACTTTTAATATTGAAATCGATAATAATAAAATTAATGTTAAATATCTCATTGTTTGATATTTTGTTTTTATTTGATTACAAATTTATGAATTCCGTTTATTCTTGATCCTACTATGGCGCTATTACCTATTACTACTGGTGACGACTCAAAATTATTTGCCATAACTTTGGTAAATATTTGTTCGCCTGTTTTTCCATTAAACAAATAAGCATTGCCCGAAGCATCACCTGTAAATATAAATGCCTCATCATTTTCGTTATAAAATGCCACTGGTGATGACCATGCAAATTGTTTTAAGGGTTTGGCATAAATTATACTTCCATCTTCGGTACTTATTGCAGTAAATTCTCCATTAGATTTTCCGGCACTATTTCTACAAATATTGGCAAACAACATTCCATCACAATTTCCTTTACCTACTAATGGTGTACAATACATACCTCCATCAAGTGTATGACCACTTGTTCCTGTGCGTTTACATGGTATTTTTGTTTCCCACACTACACTTCCATCTACGCCATTGAGTTTTACAAAATAACATGTTCCACTAAATCCTTGTTTATCTACTTCGCTTGCTGTATATATATAAGGTGTACCATTTTCGGGACGACATACCACTGTTCCATCTGAATCATCATGATTATCATAACGCCATACGGGTTTCATTGTATTTAAATTTATACAAATTACATTTCCATGATTGTCACAAAAATATCCATAATTGTTATAAACACAAATACTTGACTCTATTCCTGGTGCATTACGGCCTTTCACTTTATATCTTAATACGCTATGAAGTTTTATATTTCCTTGTTCTCTAACATATTTATAAACAGAACCATTTTCACCTGGCCAAATTAAAAAGCCTCCTACATCAACAGGTGAAGAATCGTATGCACCCCAAGCACGCCAAGCTCCCGGATCTTGTCCATACATAAAGGTACGTTCATGTTTTTCTAAATCATAAACCATACAGCCAAATGGTGTGCGACATGGAACGCCTTGTCCTAAATAATAATTATAATATTCTGGGTCGATACTTCCTGTTCCTTTAATAGTATTTCCTGCATCGAGTTTAGTTCTTGAAGGTTTACCTGTATTAGGATTTAAGAAATAAACCTTGCTACAAAGCGAACCAAATATAATTTCTTCGTTTGAAAATTCTGAAGTTAAACCTTTTGACGTTTGTTTAAAATGTTCTACTTGTTCATCGGTCCATTTCACATAAATAGGTTGACCAGTCCAACCGCTACCGCCGCCCCATGTTCCATATTTTGTAGGTTGAGAATCATAATCTGTAGTAAAACTCCAAACCTTTTCGATAGTTGTAGGAGTTCCTGTAATTTTACCACCCATATCGGCATCGCGATAAAGATTAGCTCTAAATGTAAAAATACCAGGTGTATTACGATACAAATCTTCAACAAAATTTAATTCTCCAGAAGATTCAAGTTTAGTTTCAACCTTAAATTCCAAAACATTTGCAGAAGCAAACATTGTATCAGGTAAAAATTTGGGAGTTGAAACAACTTCTATTTTTGATGAATCAATCATTACAGTTTTTGATGAATCATCATCAATTGAATTTTGATTATTATTAGCAACAGAATTACAAGCTGAACCTGTCAATAATGCAATTATACATAAAGAATTTAAACTTTTCACACTCATTTTAATGTGGTTTAGGAATTTAACGCGCAAAATTA
>JAKSUC010000034.1 GCA_024413595.1 Bacteroidales bacterium | reverse complement strand
GAATAATTTCCAGAACGATTAGAACTAGAATGGCTAGAACCGCTATGGCTACTACTGCCATTAGAATAATTTCCAGAACGATTAGAACTAGAATGGCTAGAACCGCTATGGCTACTACTGCCATTAGAATAATTTCCAGAGCGATTAGTACTAGAATGGCTAGAACCGCTATGGCTACTACCACTAGTATAATTTCCTGAATGACTTGAACTTGAATGGCTAGAACCGCTGTGGCTATTACTATTAGAATAATTTCTAGAATGACTCGAACTAGAATGACTTGAATAACCGTTACTTCTGTTTACACTATTAGAACCATGACTTTGATAAGATCTACTACTATGACTTAAACCATCGTGAAAACGCTGATAATCATGACTTGAAGAAACATAATTTCTATTAATATTTATGTTGCGATTATAACTATCATAGCGATAATGTGATACATGAGCATAGCTATTATAGTGATAAACATTGTGATATACAGGACTATAATGGTAATAATAATCGTGATGATAAATAGGATGAGGTCCTACATAACGATAACCATAATGATAATCGTGCCAACCAAAACACCCTGGACGATAATAAGAATATCGATAATAAGTGTGATGATAACAATTATAATGATAACGATGGTAAACTACAGGACGATACCAAGAATAATATAAAGGATGCCAATAATAAGGAGTGGCAGCCACAGTAATTATTGCAGCAGCAACGCCTAATGTAAATAATCCATCGTAATAAGTACGATAAACAACAGTTCTAGGACGATGAAAACGTTGAATTCTTACTTCGTAAGAGTCAAATGCTTCGTCTTCAATTTCATATACTCGTGTATTTTCATAGCCTTCGTTGTCGTCAAATTCATAATAATCAGACTGAGCTTTAGCATTTATGCTTGAAAATATGGCTATTAGCGTAAATATTAGTATCTTTTTCATCATGATAAGAAGTTTTATGTTTGTTTTTTGATTTATTTTGTTGCAAATATAGTTGATTATTAAAAAATAATATGAATATTAAAAATCATAAAAAAAGTTAAAGTTCAATTTTTTAAAAAGTCAAAAATATTGTTTTACTTTGTAATCTAAAAATCATTTACGAAAAAATAGAAAAAACAGTTTATACAAATGGCTGATTTTATCACAAAAAGGTCGGAAGATTATTCAAAATGGTATAACGATTTAGTTATAAACGCCGACTTAGCAGAAAATTCTGCAGTAAGAGGCTGTATGGTAATAAAACCTTACGGCTATTCAATATGGGAAAAAATGCACGACGAACTAGACCGTAGATTTAAAGAAACAGGTCACAAAAATGCTTATTTTCCAATTTTTATTCCAAAATCATTTTTTAGTCGTGAAGCAGAACACGTAAAAGGCTTTGCTAAAGAGTGTGCAGTTGTAACACATTATCGTTTAAAAAATTCTGAAGATGGAAAAGATATCGTAGTTGACGAAAATGCAAAACTTGAAGAAGAATTAATAGTACGTCCAACTTCTGAAACCATAATTTGGAACACTTACAAAAATTGGATACGTTCATATCGCGATCTTCCAATTTTAGTAAATCAATGGGCAAATGTTGTTCGTTGGGAAATGCGTACACGTTTGTTTTTGCGTACAGCAGAATTTTTGTGGCAAGAAGGACATACTGCTCACGCAACTAAAGAAGAGGCTTTAGAAGAAGCTCAAAAAATGCTTAATGTTTATAGCGATTTTGCAGAAAATGTTCTTGCAATTCCTGTTTTAAAAGGTGTAAAAACTCCAACAGAACGTTTTGCTGGAGCACTTGAAACTTTCTGTATTGAAGCTATGATGCAAGATGGCAAGGCTTTACAAGCAGGTACATCACACTTCTTAGGTCAAAATTTTGCCAAAGCATTTGACGTAAAATTCCTTAATAAAGAAGGAAAACAAGAAACTGTTTGGGCAACAAGTTGGGGCGTTTCTACTCGTTTGATGGGTGCTTTAATAATGACTCACTCAGACGATAACGGTTTGGTACTTCCTCCAAAATTGGCTCCTATTCACGTTGTTATTGTTCCAATATTTAAAAAACAAGAAGAACTAAATATCATTTCTGAAAAAGTTGATGTTATAATCAAAAAACTAAAAGCCAAAGGGTTAGAAGTTAAATTTGATGATAGCGATCAAAATAAACCTGGTTGGAAATTTGCACAATACGAACTTCAAGGTATTCCTGTTCGTTTAGCTATTGGTCAACGTGATGTTAACAATAATACTATAGAAGTTTTCCGTCGTGATAAATTAGAAAAAACTTCTGTTTCAATGGATAATATCGATGAATATATAGTAAATCTTTTGGATGATATTCAAAAAAATATGTTCCAAAAAGCATTGAAATATAGAGAAGAACATAGCTACAAAGCCGATACTTACGAAGAATTTAAAGCATTAATCGAAAAAGGTGGTTTTGTTTATGCTCCTTGGGATGGTACAGCTGAAACAGAAGCTCGTATCAAAGAAGAAACAAAAGCTACAATTCGTTGTATTCCTCTAAATCAACCACTTGAAGATGGCGTTGATATGCTTACAGGAAAACCTTCAAAACAACGTGTTGTTTTTGCAAGAGCTTATTAATATGTTAGTTAAATAAAAAATCCGCTTCATTTTTTTGAGGCGGATTTTTTTTTGATTTTTATAAATATCATTTATGGAATATAAATTTGGAATTTATGGAGGTTCTTTTAATCCATTACATTTAGGTCATCTTGAATGTATAATCAAAGCGTCAGGCATTTGCGAAAAATTATTGATAATTATATCTTCAACAAAAAATGTTGATGAAATTGATGTTCGTGTTCGTTATCGTTGGATTTATCAGTTAACCAAACATATAGGTAATGTTTCAATTTATATTTTAGAAGATAATACAACAAGCAAAGCTGAATATTCAGAAGAAAATTGGTTTTCTGACTCTAAAAAAATCAAAGAATATGTTAAGCAAAAAATTGATGTTGTATTTTGTGGCAGTGATTATGACGAAAATAGTTTTTGGGCAAAATGTTATCCAGAAAGTAAATTATATATTTTCCCGAGAAATGAAATATCTTCAACAATTATTAGAACTAATGTTTTTGAACATTGGAATATGATACCAAATATTGTAAAAGAATATTTTACAAAAAAAGTTTTAATAATTGGTTCAGAAAGCACAGGAAAATCAGTTTTAGCTCAAAATCTTGCAAATTATTTTTGCACTCAATATTTAGAAGAAGTAGGACGAGATATAAGCGAACTTAGTGGTTCAGAAGATTTTATGTTGAGTCAAGATTTTACAAGAATTCTTTTAGAACACAAACTAAAAGAGATGAATTTAATAAAATATTGTAATAAAATTTTAATAGAAGATACCGATTGTTTAATAACAAAATTTTTTATTGACTTTTTAAAAGACAAAGAAAAAGATAAAAATTCAGCACTTGCATTAGCAATTTCGCAAATAAATTCTTATGATTTAATCTTGTTTTTAGAACCAGACGTAAAATTTTATTTAGATGGTAGAACTAAAGAAATTGCAAACAATAGAAAATTTGTAAGTGAGTCGATAAAAAAGATTTATAAAGATTGCGGATTTAAATTTATTGAAATTTCAGGTTCTTATAACGAACGATTTAACAAAGCATGCAAAGCCATTAAAAATATACTAAACTAAACAAATAAAAGATGATAAATATTATAAAAAAATATCTCACACCATTTCAAATGTTTGAAATATTAGGTGTTGTATTATTTTCAATATATTTTGCAATAACTAACAAAGAAAATACACCTTTATATATAACAATAGACACAATAGCATCAATATGCGGAATAACATGCGTAGTATTATGTGCAGGAGGAAAACGTGCACAATATTATTGGGGAACAATAAACATTCTTTCATATTTATTTATAGCATATTCTAATCAATTATATGGAGAAGTGATGCTAAATGGATTATATTATCTTCCGTGTCAGTTTTTCGGATTATATTATTGGAAAAAACACTTAACAGACAAAACTGGAACCGTTAAATCTGAAAAAATGAAACCATCAATATTAATATTAACACTATTAGGAAGTATTATATTTATTTATATATATAAACTATTATTAAATTATTTAGGAGGAAATTCTGCTTGGTTAGATAGCACAACAACGATATTGAGTATAGTTGCAAATTTTTTAATGATATTAAGATATAGAGAACAATGGATTTTTTGGATTATTGTAAATTGTTTTAGTGTATTAATGTGGATTTTGCGAAATGATTATATTATGACAGCAATGTGGTCATTTTACTTAATAAATTCGGTTTATGGTTTAATAATTTGGACAAAAAATAATAAAGTACTAAAATAATAAAAAAAATAGTTAACATTTTTTTAATATTAAACAATAATCATAACGCAACAATTATCGTATAAATGTGTCGAGAATAAAGACTATATGTAGCAACTTATCATTACTATTATTTTTACAAATCCAACCTATATCGTAGTGATAAATCAAAGTTGCTTAACTTTTGATTAGAATTATATGCTATTGATTTTAGAAAAAAGCTATATTTTATAGTTTTAGAAAATTTATGTGTATTTTTTTTTAAAATAATAAATAAGAGAAACGTATGAAAGAAAATTACTCTAAAAAGAGACATGGCGAAGCTATGTTTCAACGTGATTGGTGTGCAAAATCTTTAACGAAAATGTTTTTTGCGTTATTTTTTGCACTAATTTTAAATCCTAATTTATCATTTGCCGATGGAAGTAAAGATTTGTATCCAGCAGGAATGGAAAATAACAAATATGCTACACGAGCAACAATGGTCAGTTCAATAGGTCCAGGTAATGATGCCAAAAATCCTTTCCCAAATTATGGTGATATTTATGTTTACGTAAAAAAGGGCGAAATCCTTTATGTTGCGTCGAGCGTTATGAATGCAAAATATGCAGGTTCTATTGTTGTAACATCACCATCAGGAAAAGTAATTTTAAATAAACAAGGTGATGATAAAGAAATTGGTTTTATTGCAGATAGAACCAAAGAATTAGCAGGACCAAATTATGGCTCTAAAAAAGATGGATATAATGCAATTCAATTAAAAGAAGAAATCACAGAAACTGGTATTTATACTGTTAGTTTTAGAGCAAAATCTACAGGTAGTGATTATATAAAGCCCGGAAGAACAGTTGCAATAGATTTTAATCAAAATGATGCTGAAAATTTTGAAATAGCAGCATTTGATGTTTCGGTTGGTGATGGAACTCAACTATTTCCAGGACGTGCTTATTGTACCATTTTTAATGGACATTTAGGAAATAATTTCGAGTCTGTAAGTGGAAAAACCGATGCAGAAAAAAGAGCAAAATCACAAGGTTGGTATTCAAAAATGTATGTTTTAACCGATGATGGTTATATATATATAGTTGATGCTAATGGTCAAAATGGTTTCAATTTCTGTTTTTTTGCAAACAATAAAGGTGTTGTTTCAAATCCAGATGGCGTTTCTAACAAAACATTAAATAGTTTTCAAGGTTCGTATGGAGGTACACCAACTTATCAAAATTTAAAATCAAGCAATACTATACCTCTTAATATCAAAGATCCACGTTACGCAGATTATTCTAAATTTGATAATAATAACGAAATCGTTGACAAAGATATAACACACAAAATGTTTTTTGCCATACCTGATTTAGAAAATATGCCCCAAGAAGCAGATATTTATTTATATGATTATCAAGGGAAAAATCAAGCCAAACAAAAAACATGGTTAAATTCTGGAAATCAAGTAGAATTGCCCAAAGTAACAGATTTAAAAATAGTTGGTATAGAAAATAACAAAGAAGGATTAATTGGTCCTGAAGGTTCATATATTTCATTTAATGCTTCTGCTTCTGGTGAAGTTGAAATTTCGTTAGTTTTTAATGATAATGAAAATGATAAACTAGTAATAAAACGATATTGCGACCAAGGTGAAAATAAATTTATTTGGGATGGCAAAAAAGCTAATGGAGAATACGCAGATGGCGCATCTGTATATATGAAAGCTGTTATAAAATCAGCAGAAGTCCATTTCCCTTTTAATGATGTTGAAACCAATTATTATCAAGATGGTTCTGATCCTTCAAAGTGTGGCGTTAAAATTAGTTTACTAAAAGATGGAAAAGAAATACCACAAGAGTTTTATTATAGAGATAATAAAGGACAACAAACCGCACAAGGTGTAGGTAATTATTGGTTAGATCCTAAATATGGAAATGATTATATTATTGACAACTGGGTATATATACAAGGAGAGCCAGCTATTTGGAAGAATAAAGTATATGTAAATTATGTTGATTTATCTGTTAAAAATGTTGTAATTTTAAATCCATGTGAAGATAAATATTGTAAAATTCGTGTTGGTGAAACTATCAAATATGAAATTACATTAGAAAATATTTATACCAATAATGGTACTTTTTACGATTTTAAAAATAACACAAAAAAAACAGGTTGCGCAACTTACGAAAAAACTCTTGATGAAATAAAAGCAGGAATTGATTTTATATCTGGTATAGAAATAACAAATATAACAGCAAAAAATGGAAACACTTGTAATTTTATTTCAAATACAGAAGAACCAAATCATAGTATTGCAGAATTCAGTTTGGAAAAAGGCGGAACAATTACCTTAACTATTGAAGCATTAGTTACAGCAAAAGCTGCACACAAAACATTTACACCAAATGCTTATGTACTTCGTCCAGGAGATTTTAAAGATTTGGATGCTACAAATTTTGATGCTAATGGTATTCCAAAAGATCCATACATTGAGTCATATTGGGGTGATTTTTCTAATTTTGAACAGAATAAACATACAACCAACAATATTAAAGCATCTGACAAAATTATTTGTGTTTTAAATTCTAATCCTCAAGCAAATCCTGATGTTGTTGAAATTTCTAAAAATTATTCTACAATTGAAGGTGGCAATGTTATAAAAGCACTTTTATCAGGTGAACAAAAAGATATAGATATTGATAATGACGAAATTACACTTTCAAGTGCAAAATTTGAAGAAACAAATATTCCTCTTGGAAAAGATTTTGAAATTTTACAAAATAATAAGAAAATTGGAACTATTAATATAAATTCTGACGGTTCTTATAAATTTGTACCTGTTGCAAATAGTTCTAATAATGTTACTATTCAATATTTTATAAAAGATAGCTATATTCCAGAAACTAATAGTTTATTAAAATCATTAGGAGATAACCAAGGAACAAGTAATTCTACATTAAAATTTAATTTTTATAATAATGTTCCTATTCTAAATAAAACAGATTATGTAGTAGACTTTTCTGGTGAAACATTCAAATTAGATTGGTCTGATATTGATGGAGATAATTTAAAAAATATAATTATCACACAATCAGATAATTATTTTTCAGTTGTTGATAATTCAGGAACAATAAAAGTTGCCGTTGATGCTCCTACAGAATCTCAAACCATTAAAGTAAAATTAGTTGACGAACGAAATGGCGAATCAATAGAATATACAATAAATATAAAAATATCTAATTCTGCTTCGCTTGTAGCAACAGCTAATACATCTTTTGTTGAAATAAACAATTCTGCATCACTTACAACATCATTAAAACCATCTTCACTTTCTCCAAGTTATCAATGGAAAAAAGATGGTGAAAATATTTCTGACGAAACAAATTCTTCATTTACAGCAACAGAATCAATTGCTGGTTTATACACATATAATTGCGTTGCAACCGACAAAGATTTAAAAACTATAACAAGTAATGATGTTAAAATTAGATTTTATCAAAAACCAGAAATAAGTGTTAGCGATTTTGTAGAAAATGGTGAAAATATCACATTTACAGGAAATAATACAGAAGCAACATATTCTTGGGAAGTAAGTTCTGATGGAGGAAAAACTTGGACAACAATCTCTGGAGAAACTGGAAAAGATTTAATAGTTAAAGCTGAAGAAAATAAACTTTGGCGTCGTGTTGACACTTATACAGAAGGAAAAGTTGCTTCTAATTCTGAAGGTGCTTTGATTTATACAATTCAACCATCTATTTATCAATGCTTTGATTGGAATAATTTAAATATAACACTCGACGCAACATTAAAAAATGCAAATTCTGGAGCTGAAATTTCTGATGCTCAATATGTTTGGAAATCTGGAGAAACAACAAAAACAATTAAAGTATCTCCAAACAAAGGTGTTAATAATTATTATGTAACAATTACATCACCTTCTTTCCCAAATAAAAAATGGGGATATAAATTTGTTATTAATGTTTTAAATACATCTAACACAAATGATCCTATCATATATTCAGAAGATTTTATTCTTAATAGTACAGAAAAATATATTCTTACACAAGAAGAATTTAAAAATGATGAAGTAAAATTATCAGGTGTTGGTACTTATCAAGTTAAGAAATATTTAGTAAAATCAGACAATTCTTCATGTTTGTTTTATCAAGATAATGTAACTATCAAGAAAAAAGAACCTAAAGTAACAATAAAAACAAATCCTGAAATGACTTATGGTGATTTGTTAAATAATGTTGTTGATATTGATACAAAAGATGTTGACGGAAAATTGTATGTGGTTATTGATGGAAAACGTTATGATGTTAATGAAAGTACATATTATGCAGGTACTTATAATAATATTGATGTTGTTTTTGTTCCTAACAATTCTGATTATTCAGAAATTCATTTAGGACCTATTGATTTTAAAATTAATAAAAAAGTTATTACAGTTCCAATTTATGATAAATTTGAAAAAGATTATGATGGAAATAGAAAAGCAACAATCAATCAACCAAAATTAAAAATTGGAAATGATGAGGTTATTTTGATTGCAACAGCTGAATATGATACTCCAAATGCTTCAAAATCAAAAAATGATAAAAAAGTAACTGTTAGTTTAAATTTCCCAACTGGTTCTAATTATGATGATAATTATGAAGTTAAACCTGAAAATGAATATTATTTAGGAACAATAAACAAAGCTAAATTAACAATAAACGAAAACATAAAAGATGATAACCCATCTAAAACATACGATGGAACAAATACTGCAACATTAACAGAAAAATATACTGTTACAATAAATGGCAATCCTGTAAATGTTGTTCCAACAGCAACATATAATGATGAAAATCAAGGAAAAAATAAAACAGTAGATGTTTTATTTACATTTACAGATGAAAATTCATACGCTGAAAATTATGAAATTAATAAAACATTAACAACTGGAACTATCACACAAAAAGAGATAACCGTTGAACTTTCAGCACAAGATAAAATTTATGATGGAACCAACTATTTAACCCCTGGATCTTATAATCAAAAAGATGATTTTGTAAAAGGTGACAAAGTTTCATTAAATGTTGATAATTGGCGTTTTGAATCTTCAGAAATAGGAGCAAAGGCTCAAGTTAATGTTGAAATTGTTGATGATATTTATAATAATTATAAATTAGTTACAAAAGGTTTAACAGCAAAAATTATTCCTCCTAACACATTAACAATTAATGCCAAAGACGAACCAATTTTAGGAACAGTTGAAACTCAAATAGATGTAATTGGTGGAATTACAGCTAATTATCCTGATGCAACAGATGGTGGTAAATATGTTTTTTATGTTGATGATAAAGAAGTTAATTCAGGAGAAAAAATATCAGAAGGTATTCATACTATCAAAGTAGAATATTACAATGAAAAAGGAATTAAAATCACTGATGCAACAAAAACTATTACTGTTAAAAAAGTTGATATTGATTTTACATGTCCAGAATCTGCAACTTATGCAACAACAGAAGCAATAATAGGAGGAGGAATTACAGCAAATCCTAAAACTACTGTAACAGATGCGGAAATTCATTATTTTATTGGTGATAAAGAATATAAAGAAGGAGATAGAATTCCATCTGGAAATCAAACTATCATAGTAAAATATGTTCTTGACAATAAAGTAATTGGAGAAACAAAGAAATCAATTAATGTTGAAAAAGCAAAATATTATGCTGATAAAATTGAAAATGCAGATAAAGTTTATGATGGAACTAAAAATGTAAATGATAATTTTTCTATCAGTTCAACCAAAAACTATTCTGATAAATTAACATACGTAATTGAAACTAAAGAATATACAAGCGAAAATGCAGGAACTTGTACAATTAATATAATAGGACATTTAACTGGTAATAATTCTGAACATTATCAAGTAGTTAAAAATACATATTTGGGTGAAATTTATTCAAAACTTATCACTATTGAAAATATAGTTGCAAATGATAAAATATATGATGGAAATGTTGACGCTACAATAGATCCAAAATATATTGTTAATGGAATTATAATTGGTGACGATGTTGTAGTTTCAGTTTCTTCAGCAAAATTTGATAATCCAGAAGTTGGAAATAATAAACAAGTTACTGTTGAATTTTCATTAAGTGGTAATGACAAAGCAAATTATTCTATAAACGATAAAAAACTACAAGCAAACATCAATCCCGCAATTGATGTAGTATTTACAATTAATGATGATGAATTTGAATATGGTTCTAAAATAGGCGAAGAAATTTCTGCAAAAATAACTGATAAAAATGGTAATGTTTTAACAGATGGAGATGTAGAATATTTTATTGTTGACAATGACGGAAACAAATTACCTATTTCTGACGGAACAATACTTCGTCCAAATGATTATCAAATAGTTGTAAAATATTCAGATGATACAAAAGGTGTTTTAGAATATTCAAAACCAATAACAATAACAGTTTCTCCAAAAGTTATTACAGCAACATCAGAAGTAAAATCTTCAAAACCATACGATGGTAATAAATCAGCTGACGCATCAAATGCTAAAATTAATCAAAAGCAAGTTTTAGATGGTGATGATGTTAAAATTGCTATAAAAACATCTGAATATGAAACCGAAAAGATTGGAAAACAATCAATAATAGTTGAATATGTATTAACAGGCGAAGATGCAGAATGTTATGTTGTAAAACCATCAAAATTTGACGGTGAAATATATTCTTCAAACATTAAAGTTGTTCCAAATCCTGATGGAAATTTGGTATATACAACTAAAGTTGATGAAGATGAGGTTGTTGCAGGTTTCTGTCCTGATACAGATGTCGATGTTAAAGCAATAGTAGAAGGTAATCCTGATGAATGTTTAATAGATTTTGACGAAAATGCAGTTTCTCAAGGTTTAGTAAATACAGGTTGGATTAATATCAACAATTCAACATTCCATATTCCTGCAAATGCAAAAGCAGGTAAATATACAGGATATATAACATATCGCAAAGGAGATGTTCAAAGTGAAAAATATTCATTTGCATTTGAAATTTATTTAGGAACCGAATATGCTGATAGTAAATTTCACGATGTTGTATTTGTTAACAACAATATTGATGGATATAATTTTGTAGAATTTCAATGGTATTTTGGACAAGAAGAAAATAATTTAGAAATTGTTCAAAACGAAACAAAACAGTTTTATCAAGATAAACGAGGTGAAAATCGTGGACTTGACGGTTGGTATTCTGCTCAAGTAACAACCGACGATAATCGAACATTAATGACATGTCCATTTTATCGTAGCAATATCGAAATTTTAGATGCAATTAAAATTGTTGTTGCTCCAAATCCTATCAAAAATATGGAAGAGTTCAGAGTTATAATAACAAGTGCAAATCCTGAAAAATTAAAAACTGCAACACTCTCAATTACAACCGCTTCAGGTTCTGTAGTAAAAGAAACTAACAAAGTTGAAAGAACAAACTTCTTTAGATTAAAAACTGGAGAATATGCTGTTCAAGTAATCATTGATGGAATTCCATATTCAGAAAAATTCATAGTTAGATAACAAAAAATGACTCTCTAAAAGAGAGAGTCGTTTTTTTAATCATTAATATTAGAAAAAAATAAAAAAGTGAAAACTTTAGTAAAATACGCATTTTCAACAGCATTATTATTAGCTAGTTTAAATGCAACAGTAATGGCACAAGTTGATATATTGTCAACATCACAAGATACATTACAAACAAAAAAATGTTTTGAATTAGATACACTTCATTTAAACAAAGTTCATTTTGGACCATACGTTTCATTAACCGCAGGAGGAGGATTTCATACAATGTGGTATAATCCAGAAGATGGAAAACGCAATAGTGGTGGTGGTGCCAAAATAGAAGGTAATTTTTATTGGTATTTTACACATCATTGGGGAGTAGGAGGAGGTTTAGGTTTTACCTCATTTAATTCAAAAGCAACAATGAATTATGTTGACCATTTTCCTAATGCTGTTGATGTTCAAAATATTACATACGATCATAGAACTCATTATTTAAATGTAAAAGAAACACAAAACTTTGTTATGATTGATATTCCTGTTGGTATGTATTATCAAACAGAAATGGGGCAAAAATGGCGTTTTCAAGCAGGTGCAGGTTCAAAACTTTCTACACAAATTTATGGACGAGCAAAAATGGTAGAAAATCATTTAGAAACTCATGGCTATTACGACATCTTTAAACTAGACCTTTACGGCATGGATAATCATAATTTTATGGATTTTAAAGATGAAAAAACAACTGCATACGTAAAAACTATGTTGTCAGCTTTCACCAATGTGAATTTTATGTATCTAATTAATCCTCATTGGGATTTAATGCTAGGAGCTTATTTTGATTGTTCGTTAAATAATGTTCGTTCTAATCAAGATCATCTTCAATTTGATTATCAAACAACTGTTTATCATGGAGTTATGGCTTCGACAAAAGTACATAAAGTTCATGCAATAGATGCAGGCATTCAAATAGGAGTTCGCAGATATTTAGGAATTGTTCGTAAACCACAATTACCATTAATTCCAGAACCAATTTATTTGCCAGATCCTCTAGAAACAGAAATTATTGAAATAGAAATTCCACAAATTGAAATAGAAGACAATTTTGACTACGAACCAGAACCAAAGAAAAAAGTTGATTTAACCAAAGAAATGACAATTGGTTATAAATTTGGATCTGCAGAGCCTGATTATAATGGCGATATTACAGTTATTGACGATATGGTAGCTTATTTAAATAGTAATCCAAGTAAAGTTTTGATTATTACAGGACATACCGATAATGTAGGATCATTAGCATCAAATAAAGCAATAGGTTTAAAACGAGCACAAGCATTTAAAGCAGATTTGATAAAACATGGAGCAAATGCTTCTCAAATTAGATGTGAGTCAAAAGGTTATCTTGAGCCTATAGTTCCAAATGATAGTGAAGAAAATCGTGCAAAAAATCGTCGTGTAACTTTTATTGCTGTTGAAAAATAAGATTAATTTTCATTTATCATACATATTTATTATTTAACATCTAGAAGTTTTTTTCTAGATGTTTTTTAAAAGATAGAATAAAAAACTCCCATAAACCTATATTTTATGGGAGATTTTTTTTAATCAAAATATTCGTAAATATAGTCTGTTATATTAGCAAAATCTTCTTCTTTAAGAGTTTGATTTTCTTCGTTTAATGTTGTAATAGTTTGACTAATAATTTGTCCACTACCTGTTTGTGTAATAGAAGTAACAGTGTGTTCATCATCATTATATTCAGTTGAAATTTTACCTCTTGTACCAATAGTTCTAACAATTTCACGACCTTTTTCATCGTATTCATAAGTAGAACTATCAAGCAGTTCTCGTCTGCTATTAGCTACTCCTACAAATATTATTTGACCTTTGTCGTTATATTTATAATATCTTTGATTTGTTAAATTGTCTTTTTCATCAAAATTTTTTTGAAGAGTTAATTTTTTATCTGAATATTCTAATATTTCGTGAATTGTTTGATTTCCTTCATAATCAAAAACTTTATGTTCAATAATATTGTTATCTTCGTTTCTAATTATAATTTCTTTCTCTTCTATTTCGTTATTTTCATCAACAGTAACAATTGTTAAATTATTAGCGTCGTAGTTATAATTTTTTATAGATTTTGATTCTTCACTATAATCAATTTCTTCTTTCAAAATTTTACCATCTTCATTATAAAAATAAAAGTGAGTTTCGTTAATTACATCTTCTTCAGTATAAATTTGCATTTGAATTTTTCGATTGTTATCATCGTATTTTGTTAAGTTTTTTGCATTTATAGCTTCTGAAAAATCATAATCTATTGAAACAATTTCATTTCCATTTTCATCATATTCGGTATAAGCTCTTTTATATTTTTCACCAGTATCTTTAGAAGTTACTATTTCTGATATTGATTTTATTTTTTTCATTTTAATATAATTTTTTATTAATAAACTAATTATTATCTGACCATTTTCCGTCTTGTCCTAAAAAAATAGTAGAACCTTGACGAAGAATTGATTCTTCACCTTTTTCATTTACAAATGTAGTTTTTTTTGCTAAACAACCTTGAATTATTTCGCAATTTTTATTCAATTTTATTGGATATTGATTTGACAATACAATTTTATCGTTAGAAGTGTTAATTTTTATATTTTCTGTTGGCATAATCCACATAATTTCGCCAGTATCATAAAATTTTATTTTTGATTCTGGTACAGAAAATATTTCGATATCTCTATTACAAATAATTTTTATACTTGAAACTATATTTCCTTCATTTATAGTACCTTTATTATCAAAAGTAATTTTACTATATGATTTAAATTCATAATATTTATTATCACAAGCAAGAGCAATAAAATTTGCATTAGAAAAACCTTCAATAACTTTACCTTCGTTGTTAAATTTTACACGAGAATTTGATGCAAAACTAACCATTGGTCCAGTAGTCCATAAATCTGTATCTTCTCCTAAAACACCTTCAATAACTTCGCCTTTATTATTTTTTACAATAATATTATTATCGCCCTTAAAAATAACATTGGGACCAGTTGTAAACATTAAACTATCTCTTTGTAATGTGTCATAGTTGCCAGATATACAATTTGATATACTAAATATAAATATTAAAATTAAACAAAAGTGTTTCATAATCTTATGATTTAAATGCAAATATATAAAAATATTAGAATTACAGATTTTTTACAATGTAATAGAAATAATAAAATGATAAATATTATAATAAATTTTAGAAAAAAAACACAATCATTAAATAAAATAACGAAGTGATAATAATATTTACTTTGTTAAATAATGCACTTTTTTTTACCTTTGCGCTAAATTTAACAGATTAAAATAAAATGGCTTACAAATCAGGTTTTGTAAACATAGTAGGCAATCCTAATGTAGGAAAGTCTACTTTGATGAATATATTAGTAGGTGAAAAATTATCGATAATCACCTCAAAAAGTCAGACAACTCGTCACAGAATAATGGGAATTGTTACAGGTGATGATTATCAAATTGTTTATAGTGATACTCCAGGTGTTTTAAAACCAGTTTATAAACTTCAAGAAAGTATGTTAAAATATTCAGAGTCGGCATTAGAAGACGCTGATGTAATTTTATACATTACTGATGTATTAGAAACCAAAACAAAAAACAAGTTTTTTTTAGATATGGTTAATCGTTTGAGTGTTCCGATTATAATATTAATCAACAAAATAGATTTAGTAACGGAACAAACTCAAGTAGAAGATATTATAAAAGAGTGGCATGAATTAATACCAAAAGCAGAAGTACATCCAGTTTCTGCTTTGCATAAATTCAATACCGAAAATATTTTAAATCGTATAGTAGAACTTTTACCAGAAAATCCACCATATTTTGAAAAAGATAGATTAACAGATAAGCCAGAAAGATTTTTTGTAAGCGAAATAATTCGCGAAAAAATATTAACATTATACGAAAAAGAAATACCGTATTCTGTTGAAGTTCAGGTAGAAACATTTAAAGAAGAAGAGTCAATAATTCGTATTCAAACTGTTATTAATGTAATTAGAGATTCTCAAAAAGGAATAATTATAGGCAAAGGAGGACAAGCATTAAAACGTCTTGGTTCTGTTTCTAGAAAAGAAATAGAAGCTTTTTTTGGTAAAAAAATATATCTTGAAATGTTTGTAAAAGTTAGCAAAGATTGGAGAGATAATACAAATAGATTAAAAAATTTTGGTTACGATATTTAATTAAACAAATAAAATGGAAACCCGAAAAAGAGAAGAAAAAAATAAATATAACACAATTCCAATGGGATTTTTTATTGGATTACTTGTTCCTGCAATAACTTTATTATTGTTTTGGTATGCAAAATATTATCCAACAACTTCATTATCAGATTTTTTTACAACATTGTTTAAACCTGAAGTTATAATGAAAATTGTTAGTTTATGTGCATTGCCAGATTTGCTTGTTTTTTATATTATGACAAAAAAAGATATGATGCTTGGTGCAAAAGGAATGATTGGTTCAATAATTTTTCTTATTGTAATTACTATAATTGTAAAACTATAATTTAGTATGATATTTCGCTCCTTTATTGCATTAATTTTTGTTTTTAATTTGTTTTGCTTTTTTAATTGTTCAATTGCTCAAGAAATAAAAGAAACAATATTATTAGAGAGGTTTAGAAATAATAAACATAATTGGACAATTGGAGAAACACCAGAATATTCTGCGTCAATAAAAGGAGAAAAATATTATATAAATCATTATAAGCATATTGGTTCAAGAACATTTGAAACTAAAGTTGATTTTAATCCTTTACGAAAATTTTTTATCGAAACTATGGGCGTGAATGTTAGTGGAGATAAAGAAAATGGTTTTGGTATAATGTGGGGTAAAGGACAATATTGTTATTTTAGTTTTGTGATAACAAATGATGGAAAATTTTATGTAAGACAAGCAAAGGCAGGAGGTAATGGTAGTTATCTTATTGAACCAAAACAATCTCCTTATATAAAAATAGGGAAAACAAATATTTTAAGAATTCAACACCAATTTCACGAATATGTATTTTTTATTAATGGAAAATATGTAGGATATATTCCTTATCAAAAATTTTATGGAAATTCAATGGGCATAGTTTTATATGGAAAACAAGAAGTGGTAATTGGATATTTTGGTGTTTATGGATCTACAAAATTAGGAATTGATGATATTGAAGAAAATGAGACTAAACTAAAAATTACTGGGTATGCTATTAGTAATATTGTTGGAGAAGAAGAGATAAATAGAGAAAATAATGTTTCTCCCCAAAAAGGAGAAAATATTAAATTAGCAGTAAAAATTTTAAATATAGGTCTTTATGAAGCTAAAAATATTTCTGTACATATTTCAAGTAATCCAAAAATTAAAATTGATGAAAAATATAAAAAAATATCAATTCCAATTGTAGAAGTAGGTAAAGAAGTAAATGTAAGTTTTAATTTTTTTGTTCCTTCTGACTATAATCAACATGATATTCCATTTAAAATTGATGTTGTAAACAACGAAAATGTACGCTTAGAAACACTTTCGCTTTCGATTTCGCATTTAATGTCGAATTGATGAATTAAAAAATGTTCAAGTAGTTATTTACAAAAAAATTTTTTGTGATTATCTTTCTTTTTTTAAAATTCTTTTTACATTCGTTTCCAAAAATTAAGTTTCATGCTATTGTTGTTTGAGATAATATTATAAATTTCAATACACCGACTCTACAAATATCAGTAGAATTATTTTTTGTTTTTTTATACAGATTTTGTAAACTTATTGTTTTTTGGACAACAATAAAAATTATATGATAATATTTTATAAAATATAATTACACAACTCTAAATCCAAACACAGTAATATCATCAGTTTGTTTTCGAGAACCACGCCATTGAGAAAGCACATTTTCAAGTTCGTTTTCTTGTGCATTACACGGTAAATATGCAATGTTTTGCAAAAGATTAACAAAATCTTTTCTAGAAAATTTTCTGTTTTCAGAAATACCAAATTGGTCAATATATCCATCCGAAGCAAGATAAATCATATCATTTGTATTGATTTCAATATTTTTATTTTCAAAATTTAATTGAATAGGATATATTCCAATAGGACATTTTGTTGGTTCTATAATATTAACATTTCCTTTGCTAATAATAATTAAAGGAATATTAGCACCAGCGTATTGAATAGTCATTTTATTGTTTTTTCTAAATAAAATACCAATATCTAAACCATCACGTAAAATAACTGAATTTTTTAAAGTTGCAATTATCTTTGTACGCATTAGTTCAAGAATACTAGCTGGAGAAAAATTTTCATCATTAGATTTTTGATTAAAAATATCATTTAATAAGCTAATAGCCAAAACACTCATTAATGCTCCAGGAACTCCATGTCCCGTACAATCTGCTACTACGCAAATATCAGTATCACCAACACGAATATTATAGTAAAAATCACCTCCTACAATATCTCTTGGTTTGTATAAAACAAAACTATCAGGAAAACAATTTTTAGTATAAGTTAATGATGGAACTAATAACGCGTCTTGAATACGTTTTGCGTAAGTTAAACTTTCTTCCATGTGACGATTAGCGGTTTCAAGTTGATTTTTTTTCATTTGCGTTTCTTTAAGAGATTCCACTAAATCTTGTGTCATTTTTTCAATTTCTTGAAAATAGCGTTTTCGTTCAGTAACGTTTCGTGCAATGCCTTCAAATCCCGCAGGTTTCCCTTGAATATCAGTGAATTGGTTAATATTAACTTCGCAATAAATTGTATTTCCTTCTTCGTTTTCAATTGTAAAATCAAATTCTTTAACAATTTTGTTTTTTTCAATATTATTCCAATCAATTTTGGTTTTGATATATTTAGAAATAGGTTTACCAATAATTTCATCTTTTGTTTTAATACCAAGAACTTCGCAAATAGAATTACTTGCTTGTAAAACATTGCTTTTTAAGTCAGTTCTTACATAAATGTCTGTTAAATTATTAAGAGTATTTTCAAATTGACGATTAGCTTCTCTAATTTTAAAATCTTGTATTTTACTTTTTGTAATATCCATAATAATACACATTAACCCGATATTTTCGTGACTAGAATTATATACTATCACTTTTGTTATAGAATACCATTTTAATTCAGAGTCTAAAGAAGATAATTGGCAAATTTTATTTATAGTATTAGTTCCATTTTTTATAATATCTAAATCGGAAGCAAAAAGTTCTTTAATTTCATCAGAGAATTTAATTTCTTTATATTTTTTAATAAATTCATTGTGATTCATATTAAAGACATTAGCAAAATAATCATTAACTAATTCAAATTCGTTATTTTTGTTAACATAATATATTTTTGCAGGAACAGAGTCTAGTAAAATTTCCATTTTTTCGTTAGCTTGATTCAAATCATTTTCATAATTATGAGTGTCAGTAACATCTCTACTAACGCCTACAAATTCAATTTTACCTTCAGAATTTGTAATAGCCGAAGCTATTGACTCAAAATATTTTAAATCTCCATTTTTGCAAATAGCAGAGTATTTAAATCGTTCATTTCTTTTACTATTCTCTGAATTTTTGAGTTTTTGAGCTAAATTTCCTTTCAACTTTTGATATGATTCAGGTGTAAGGAAATCGGTTATAGATTTACCTTCAACTTCGTTTGTAGAATATCCAATAATGTTAGAAACAGAGTTGCTAACGTATGATAAAATAAGACTATCAGCATCGTATTTCCAAATAATGTCGCCTGTATTTTCAGCAATAATTCTATATTTTGATTCAGATTCATAAATTTTTTGTTCCATTATTTTTCGTTGAGTAATATTTCTAGTTACTCCAATAATTTCTTCAGGAATAGAAGAATTATTGTTACTAAAATATGGTTTCATTGTAATTTCAATATCAACATAAGAACCATTTTTACAAGTTTGTTTAGCTTCGAAATGTAAATCGATGTCTGATAATATTCTACTTTCAGGATTAGGTTGATACGAATTTTCAATAATATTTTTAATATGATTATATGATTTTTCGTCGAACGAGTCTTTTATACTCATTTGTAATGCTTCTTCAGAAGTATATCCTCTTAATTGATAAACAGATGGACTGCAATAAGTTAGTCTCATTTGTTTAACATTAAAAATCCAAATAACGTCAGGACAATTTTCTAAGATTAAATTGTTTTTTTTGATTTGATTTTGTAAGTCTTTTTCTAAAATTAATTTGTTAGATATATCTTCAAAAATAATAGAGTATCCAGTTATTAGATTATTTTTTGAAAAAATAGGAGAAATTGTTGTGTGTAAACAAATTTTGTTTCCATTTTTACTTCTGCAATATTGTTCACCAACCCAAGATTTTAGTTCTTTTAATTTTATCCAAAAATCATAAGTTGTTGATGGAATACCTTGTTCGTCGTATAATAAAATAGGTTGTTCGTTGATAATTTGTGTTAAAGAATATTCTGTTAATTCAACAAATTTTGAATTTGCATAAGTTATTTTGCCTTGTTCATTAGTTAAAACTATTCCTAATGAATTTTGTTCTATTGCTTCGCAAAAATTAGTATCAAAATGCGAACTTAGTTTAGAAAAATTAGTAGATAAATCATTAAAATTATGAATTATAACATAAACTTTTTCTGTTAAATGTTCATTATTATTGATTGATAACCAAATTTGTTTGTTGATATTATCATCTGTTATTGCATTGTTGATAATATCTATGTTAGTTTTGTCTAAAATTGATGTTATTGGTTTGCCTATATTTGTTGTAGTAGAGCAATTTAGAAAATATGCCGCTTTCCTATCAATAAATATTATTTCACCTTTATTATCACATACCACAGTTCCAAATTGATGGTATGCGTCAGAATAGTCAATTTCTTCTTTGTTTATAAATGAGATTTTATTTTTTAGAATAATTAAAATAATTAGAATTATTAATATAATGCAATTTATTGTAATAAAATAATTAATAGCTTTGTTATGAAATGTAATTTCTTGACCATAATAATTTATATTAGCACGAGCCAACACATTATTGTTAATATCATATAAAGGTCGTTTTATAGAATAAGAATTGTCTGAATTAAAAGTATTTATAGAGTCTCTGCTATTAGTGATATTAAGTTTGCAAACTCCAGAAGGTAATGAAAGCATAGCCATATTAGGTAAATATCCAACTGCTGCAAGAAATCCATTATTAAATCCATTGGTTTTAATTGACGATATTGCTATATAAAAAATAGAGTCGTTGTTGTTTTTATAATATTGAAGATAACGTTTTGTTCTTAATTCATGTGCTATTTTGTTGCCATCTCCGTCAAAAAGTCCAGAACTTAAACTTTGTGTTTTATAAAGAGGAATACCTTTAGCATCTAGTAAAGCAATTCCGTAAATTTTGTGTTCGATAATAGCATCATCAATATCTAAATTTTCCCAATCTTGAATTGTAGACGAAGTATCAATTAAATCAGATAATTCTTCGTAGTTAGAATAATCTGATATAAGATTAGAAAATTTTACAAGTTGATTATAAAAAAAATTATCAGCCCATGCGTTAGCATTTTTTTCGCAAGTATTAGTTATATATGAATTAGTAATAAAATATAAAGAATTAATACCTATTGCTAGTAGGATAAATACATATATTAAAACCTTTTTTGATGATAATTTGATTTGTTGTTTCATATTATTTAAAAATTATATTTCAGTTATAACGTTTATAAGCAAATTCCAGTATTTTTCAACAGTATCAACATATAAAGTTTCATCGGGCGAATGCACTCCAGTAATAGTAGGACCAAAAGAAATAATATCTAAGTCTTTTTTATAAGAATAAAAAAGACCACATTCTAATCCTGCGTGAATTGTGGTTACTTTTGGAGTTTCGTTAAACATATTTTTATAAATGTTGATTGCTTTGTTTAATATTGGAGATTTGATATTTGGTTGCCACCCAGGATATTCATTATTATGAATTACTTCAGCGCCACCCATTGTAAATAGTGTTTCGATACGTTCTCCAATTGTTTGTTTTTCGTTTTTGTTGCAAGAACGTTGTGTTGTTATAATTTCTATTTTATTGTTTTCTAACATTTTGATACTTGCAATGTTAGTAGAAGTTTCCACAACGTTTTTAATGTCTTTGCACCACGAAATCACCCCATTAGGGCATGCTCTTAATGAGCAAATTATTCCTCTACGAGTGTTATCATCAATAGAAGTTTTTATTGGTTCTATTGGCAAAAATGATACCTCTATATTAGGATCTGTTTTACTAAAACGACCTTCAATATCAATTTTGTAGTAATTGAATATTTTTTCGAAAGATTTTTCAACTTTAGGAGAAATAGCTATAATTGCTTCACATTCACGAGGAATAGCATTTCGCAAATTTCCTCCGTTAATATAACATAGTTTATATTCTGATTTTTTTTGAAATAACCATAATAATCTGTTTAATATTATAATAGCATTTCCTCTATTAAGATGAATATCACTACCGCTATGTCCTCCAGAAAGTCCTTTTACTGCAATTTTACGATAAATATAATTTTCTTGAATATTTTCTGAATTGTAATTAAAATAAGCATTTGTGCCTAAACCACCAGCACAACCAATATAAAAAATGCCATGTTCTTCGCTATCAAGATTTATTAACGTGTCAAAATTGTTTAGAAGAGATTTATCAAGATTTTTTGCCCCATAAAGTCCAACTTCTTCACAAACCGTAAATAAACAACCAATTTTACCAGTTTTTAAATCTTTGTTATCTAAAATAGCCAACATCGAAGCCACTCCAATGCCATCGTCAGCACCAAGTGTTGTTCCATTAGCTTTCATTTTATTGTCAACAACTTCGAAATCAATCTTGTCGTTATAAAAATTAAAATTATTATCCTTGTTTTTTTCGCAAACCATATCACAATGACCTTGCAACATAATAGCAGGATAATTTTCATAACCACTATTTGCAGGTTTTATCACTAAAAGATTACCTACCTTATCAGATTTATATTCAAAATTATGCTCTATTGCAAATTGTTGAATATAAGCAATTAACCTATCTTCAGCATGAGAAGGGTGTGGAATAGAAAGAATTTTTTCAAAGAAATTCCACAATGATTTTGAGTTATTAGATTTGTATCTTTCCATTTCAATAAAAAATAGATTAAGATTTTTACTAAAGATACGTAAAATCAAGAAAAAAGTCTAACTTTGCACCATAAAAATTTAGAATAAAATTCAAGTACAAACCATGATGACCTCAAAAGAAATTCGCAAAGCATATTTAGATTTTTTTGCGACAAAAGAGCATAAGATTGTGCCTTCAGCACCTATGGTAGTTAAAAACGACCCTACACTTATGTTTACCAATGCTGGTATGAACCAGTTTAAAGATATATTTTTAGGCAATGAGCCAGCAATAAATAAGCGTGTGGCTGATTCTCAAAAATGTCTTCGTGTTTCAGGAAAACACAATGACTTAGAAGAAGTTGGTCATGATACTTATCACCATACAATGTTTGAAATGCTTGGCAACTGGAGTTTTGGTGATTATTTTAAAAAAGAAATTATTGATTGGGCTTGGGAATTTCTTACAGAAGTAATGAAAATGGACAAAAACAGATTGTATGCAACTGTTTTTGAAGGTTCAAAAGAAGAAAATCTTGAAGCAGACAACGAAGCTAAACAATATTGGTTAAAACATTTACCAGAAGATCGTGTAATTTTAGGAAATAAACATGATAATTTTTGGGAAATGGGAGCAACAGGACCTTGTGGACCATGTAGTGAAATTCACGTAGACCTTCGTAGTGATGATGAACGAGCAAAAATACCTGGTGTTGAACTAGTTAATAAAAGTCATCCACAAGTAATAGAAATTTGGAACCTTGTGTTTATGCAATTTAATCGCAAGGCAGATGGCAGTCTTGAATTGTTACCAGCAAAACACGTAGATACAGGTATGGGTTTTGAACGTTTGTGTATGGCAATTCAAGGAAAACAAAGTAATTATGATACAGACGTTTTCCAACCCATAATTCAAGAAATTGGTCGTTTAACAGGTATAAAATATGGTTCTTCAAAAGAAACTGACGTTGCAAGTCGTGTTATAGCCGACCATATAAGAGCAATTTCTTTTGCCATTGCCGATGGACAATTGCCAGCAAATGCAAAAGCAGGTTATGTTATTCGTAGAATTTTGCGTCGTGCAGTTCGTTATGCTTACACATTCTTAAAACAAAACGAACCATTCTTGTATAAACTTTTGCCTGTTTTACAATCTGTTATGGGTGAAGCTTATCCAGAATTAATTGCTCAAAAAGATATTATCGAAAAAGTTATTGTTGAAGAAGAAACTTCTTTTTTACGTACATTAGAAACTGGTATTCGACTTTTAGATAAAGTTGTTGATAATGCTATCAAAAATGGTAAAACACAAATTGATGGAAAAACAGTTTTTGAACTTTACGACACATACGGATTTCCACTTGATTTAACAGAACTTATTCTTAGAGAAAAAGGTCTTACACTCAATCAATCAGAATTTGAAGCGGAATTAGGAAAACAAAAAGAACGTAGTCGTAATGCTGCAAAAATTGATAGTGGCGATTGGCAAGAAGTTAATCAATTTTCGACAGAAGATTTTGTTGGTTACGACAATTTAGTTGCAGACGTTAAAATTTGGCGTTATCGTAAAGTAGAAGCAAAAGGTAAAAACTTTTATCAAATAGTGTTTAACCAAACTCCATTTTATGGTGAAATGGGTGGACAAGTTGGTGATTGTGGTTATATTGAAGCTGATGGTAAAAAAACTTATATCACTGATACACAAAAAGAAAACGGACTTTCTATTCATATTGTAAAAGAATTACCAGAAAATTTAAATGCAACATTTAAAGCAGTTGTAAATTCAGAAAAACGTGTTGCAATAGAAAGTAATCATAGTGCAACTCACTTACTAGATCAAGCATTGCGTTCAATTTTAGGAACACACGTTGAACAAAAAGGTTCAATGGTTTGTAGCGATTATTTGAGATTTGACTTTAGTCATTTTGCAAAACTTACCGATGAAGAAATTGTTAAAGCAGAACAATTTGTAAATCAAAAAATTCGTGAAGGAATTTCACTAGAAGAACATCGTGATATGCCAATAAAAGATGCTCAAGCATTAGGAGCTATTGCTCTTTTTGGTGAAAAATATGGCGATAAAGTTCGTGTTGTTAAATTTGGTGATAGTATAGAACTTTGCGGAGGAACACACATTTCAAATACAGGAAAAATTGGTTTCTTTAAAATTATAACAGAAACCGCTGTTGCCGCAGGAATTCGTCGTATTGAAGCGTTAACTGGTTTAGCAGCAGAAGAATATGCAAGAAAACAATGCAATATTGCTACTGAACTAAAACTTATGTTTAAAGCAAAATCTGAAGCAGATGCAATGAAATCTGTTCAAAATCTTTTGGACGAAAATACAACTCTTAAAAAACAAATTGACGCTCTTGAACACGAAAAACTTGCTATTGTTAAAAACGAATTACTTAACAAAGTTGAAAATATTAATGGCTTAAACGTTATTGCTCAGATAGTTAAAGTTGGAAATAAAGATTTATTAAAAGATCTTTCGTTCCAATTGAAACAACAAATGAGTAATGCTTATATAGTTTTAGGAGCAGAATTTGACGGCAAACCATTAATTTCTGTAATAATGTCAGACAATTTGGTTAAAGAACGTAATTTACACGCAGGAAATATTGTAAAAGAAGCAGGCAAAGAAATCAACGGTGGGGGAGGTGGTCAACCTTTTTATGCTACTGCTGGTGGTAAAAATGCAGCTGGTTTACAAAATGCAGTTAACAAAGCAAAAAGTTTTGTTAGTTAACATTTGAAAATTCATAGCTAAAATATATCCCCATTTATTGAAAAATAGATGGGGATTTTTTTGTTTAATAATAATCGTATTTATTTATTTTTGATAAGAAAACATCTAGCTATTTTTGTATAATTGTAAGGTTATATATCATATTGCATAATATAGTCGTTCATAAAATAGCCATTTCCGATGTCAAAATCGCCTTGAGATGCTATATACATTCCAATTTTTTTATAAAAATTTATAGCATTGTTGTTTCTATTAACATTTAATTGAATATGAAATAGCTTTTTATTTTTTGCAATTTCAATTGCTTTAAAAAATAAAGCATTGCCAATTCCAATGCGTTGATAATTAGGAAGAATATATAATTTTTCAAGTTTTAAAATTGCGTTGTCGTTTTTTTTACAACTCATATATCCTAAAATTTCACCATAATTGTTTTCTGCCAAAAAATACTCATAATTTTGTATAGTAAATTGATTGTTAAGACTTTCAATACTATACATTAAATTCATCATATATTCAATTTGATCTTTAGATAAAATATTTTTGTATGTATAAGGAAAAATAATATCCGCCACATTCTTAATATTGGAAATATCATCTAAAGAGGCTTTCCTAATTATAAAATTCATTAATTATAAAAAATTAGCAGGAATAATGATGTTGTTATGAATACAATAATAAATAACAGCACCAACAACTAAAATAAAAATAATGAAAATTAACCAAACAAGGGTTTTAATAGTGCCAAGTTTTTTGTTGTTTTCAATAATCAAATTTTTAATTTTTTTGTCAGAAGTAACACTTAAAATTTGATTAATAACTTCGTTAGCACTTTGTTGCTCGTTGTTAAGAGCAGAAACCAAATTAGAAATGTTGTCTAAACGTTTAGGAAAATCAACTTTATCAATATTATTTTTAAGTTCAGCCGTAGATTGAGCAAGTTCAAGATATGAACTAAGCAATTTATCAGTTTCTTCAGCTTGTTTTAAATATGTTTTTTTAACATCATCAACCTTTTGCGAAGTTTCAGTAGCAGTTTTTTTCAAAAGATTGTCTTGTGATTTGATATTATCTTGAGCCGATTTTAACAATTGTTCAATCATATTTTTCTGATTGAGTTCAGATTTTTCGAGCAAAGATTTAGAATTGTCGTTAATAGTGCTTACTAAAGCACCATATTTGTCAAGAATAGTAGTTTGTTCTGAAATAGTTTTTTTCAGATAATCAACAATTTGATCGTTTCTTTTAGACGAATTTTTATCAGCTTCGTCAAGATATTGCGTGTAAAGCCCAGTAATTTTTTCAAGATTTTTAGAAAAACCATCTTGAATATTTTTAGCTTCTTGAATAACTTTATTAGAAGCTTCACCTGCATTTGCAATTTGTTTACTAGCAGATTGTAGATTTTCTAAATCTTTTTGTAGTTGAGCTAATTCGTTGTCTATTAATTCTTTCATATTATGGTGAAATTTTATACTTTATGATAATTTTAATATTTCAGAGTTGAAACGTTTTAACCATTCGCTTTGAATTTTTAGTTTCATAACGGTTTCCATTTCATCTTTTAAATCATAGTTTTCTTTAGTAATTTTGTCAGTAATAGCTTGAGCGTCAGCTTTAAAAGTATCAATAGATTGATTGTTTAAAGCACGATATTGATTAAGACCATCGCAAATTAAACTATAAGCTTTAAATCTTTCGTTAGATTGATTTTCGCCTTTAGAGGTAAATAATTTGCAATAACCGCAAATAATTTTGTTAGCAGGAGTTCTGTTTTCAGGAATATCTTGACTTACAGATTCTTCTAAATGTTTCATTTCTCCAATATTGCTGCCTGTTAAATCTAAAATACCTAATATATTTGCCATATTTTGAATATTATCAGGCATATCATATATAAATTTACATTTATATCTTGAAATAAAATAATTACTTAAATTATTTGCAATAATTTCTTGTGTCAAAGAATTATCTTTTTGTTTGTCTAGTATTGTTTTGAAGAATTTATTGCAATCTTCAATTGATTTTTCGTATAACGGATAAATTTCAGAATAGAAAAAATCAATTAAAACATTTGTGATTTTTTCTATGTTAAGATAATTATCATTATCAATAGAAGCAATATAAGCAAGAGATTTGTCGCGAGTTAGATTTCTTAACAAAATAGGAAGAAGTTTCATTTTGTAGAAATCAATGTCATGTTTAGTTACATAAACAATAATTTCTCCTTTGGCAGAATTGATTAAATAATCGTCGATTAAATCGATTTCTTTTAAGCTAGTGATAGCTCTGATAGTATCGCGACGATTTCTAAATTCTAAATATAAATTAGCCAATTTAGAATGAGCCGATTCTTCAAGATTTTTAGAGCGAATGTCAAAATTTTTAATCAATATTTTTTCGAATTCGGCTAAAGAATTTGATTTAGAATATATTCTAAGTAAATCATTTGCAGAAATATTGGTTTTTAAATTAGAATTTAATAAAGTAGCAACATCTTCAAATTTGCTATTATTAAAAGGTATAATAATATTAGAACTTTCATTAGTTTTGATTAAATCAACAATATTTTGAAGACCATCATTTTCTTCTGCTTTTTCGGTATCTTGCATATTTGCAAGATATTCAAGAGCATTAGTTGTGTTGTCGATTATTAAATAATAAATATATGTTTGAATTTTTTCTGCTAATGGAATATCAAAACTGTTTTCAGGCATAACCAATTTATCGGTTTTGAAATTAATATATCCAAAACTTTTTTCTCTATTATTAGCAAAAATGTATAATTGATAAGGATTAATTGTTGGTTCAGTTTCGGTTTCAATTTCGATACCAAATTCGTTATAAACAGCTTGACAAATAGTTTCACGTCCTGATTTTTGTGGAGAATAAATTCCATTTAAAATTTCGTGCATTATAATTTTTTCTTTTTCAGGACCTGGATATAATTTAGATAAACGTTTTAAATTATAAGCTGTGTCATAATTAGTTACAAAAATATTTTCAGCAGTTTTAAGATTACCTTTTTCGTCGCGTAAAGATTCAAAACCAGAAAATTCTTGTTCAGTTGTGTTTAACAAAACATCAACTTTTTTAACCATTCCATTATTTGCTCTGCCGTTCATTCTGTTAAATTCATCGAGTGAAAATGGAGGTTCAAAATATATAATTTGTTCAAGATTGTTGGCGTGGATACCAATTCCTGCAGAATTTTTTGCAACTAAATAATTATTTTTTCCTTGACAAAATTCTTTTAAAGATTTTCTACTTATTGTTGCGTCAGAATTTAAAACTTCGTCATATTTTTCGTCAACGTCGCCAAGATAAAAATTGGTTGGAAGATCTAATAATTTAGTTGGTTCTTTTTCTGAGTTTTGTGGTGAATATGGAGTTTCTGCTCCAAATATTATTGTGTTTAAGTTTTGATTATTTGATAATATATTTTCGGTTTTTTGTTGTTTAATCTTTTTAAAATAATTGTCAGCTTCTGTTTGATTATTAGTAGATTCATCACAAATTTCGTGAACAACAATTTGTGGAATTTTTGTAATATTTTGTTCGTAATGAATAACAGTATCAGTTTCGAGTTTATCTTTTATTTCGTTTATAACATTAGATTCTTGACACGATGTAAATGCTCCAATTCTTATTTGATAAGTGTTGTTATATTTTTTATTGTTAGCTATAACGTTTTTAATATCTTGATAATAAGATCTAAAATCAGGAGTTTGTGTTGAAATTCGTTGTGCTTCGTCAACAAATAAATAATAAATAGGAATGTCTTTTTCGTTTATTTGGTTAAAAACATTTCTAATATAATTGTCGTGAAGCAGAGAAGGTGAAATAAAAGTAATTTGAGATAAACCTTCTGTGATATAATTAGTAGCACATAATCTGTCGTATGTATTTTCTAAAACAGGACTTATATAATAATCAATATCAATTTTTCTATTTCTCAACATTTCAAATTGCATTTTCATAACCGAAATGGTTGGAGATAGAAAATAAGAATATCCAGGTTTCATTAATGCTGAATAAAGAGCAATTAAAGTTTTGCCTGAAGCAGGCTCTGAAACGTGTAATAAATTTTTACCATTAAGTAGTTCAATTATAGATTGTTGTTGAGTTGGTAAAAATTCATTTTTTGCGAATAAATTTTTCAAGAAAAAGTTTAAAGCATCTTCTTGTTCGTCATAATCATCGTCGTCTTCTTTTTCGATTTTGATATTGTAAGTTATTCTATTGTCAAAAAGTAGTTTAGTATCAGATTTTGGAGATTTAGAAGATCTAATAATTGCAAAATGTTTTGCTGCGGTTTGAGGTTTATGATATTCTAAACCACAACGTTGAAGCATAGAAATATCAATTAATAAATCATATTCCATGTTAGGGTCAAATTCTGCAACGTCTTCTCTAAATCCTTGATATAAAAGGTTTAGTTCTGTGTTTTCAAATTCAGGAGTGTAGAAAATATTGAGTTGGTATTTTGGAAATTTTCTTTTTGCGTTTTCTAATTGATAAAATTTATCAAAATGTTGAGCTAAATCTTTTAAAGCTAAAAATGCGCATGGAACGTCTCTTTCAATAACGCAAATGTTCCAACATTTAGCATCAAGATTTAAAATACCCGAATTTATAGCTTCTAGTATAACTTTTTGAATACGAGCAACTGCAGGAGGAGTTAATGCAATTTGCAATGCTTCTATTCCGTCTTCTGTATTATAAAGAGGTGATTCATAATTTTGACGTAAAATATCAAAATATTCACTTTGAGTAAATGCAGAAAGAGGTTCAATTTTTTCTTCTAAATTGTAGTTTCTTTTGATAATAGTTTTTCCATCAACATTTATAGTTTTTAGAATTTCAGAGATTTTTTCTTCTTTGATATAATCCGTATAATCAATGTTAGAAACAGAAGGATCAAACGAAAAAATAACGCAGTCAGCCGTATTATTAGAATAAGGAACCGAAAAAGATAAATCAGCTTTATCGTTTAAAAAATCGAAATTATTATCTGATTTTAAGTTGTTTATATCATATTTATTTTTTTTAGAATATTTAAAAATATCTTGGAAACAGCGCCCTTTTTCAGCAATTTGCGAAATGTAATTGCCAAAATAAGAAACAGCACCATTAAAAATAAAGTCGTTTATTAATACTTCTTTATCGTCACCATAAAGCGGAATAGTGTCAGTGATTCTAGGATCTATGATGTGTAAAGCTTTAAAAACAGCATCTTTTACGTCTTGTTTTTGAATTTCGCGATAAATGGTTCCATCTTCGCCAAAACGTTTAAGAGTTTTTCCAATAGTAGTGGATAAAATATCTTCGATAAATTGAGAAGCGTAAGTTGGTGTTCCTCTAGATATAATATTGTATATTAATGCAATAGCAGGATCAGCGGATTTGTCATTTAGCTCAAAACTACAATCTAAATCAAAATAACATAGATGCTCGATAAGAAGGTCAACTTTGTTAGAAATATCCTCGTTTGTTTTTAGCGATTCAATTCCATTTGTAAAAAATCCGGCTTTGAGCTGTTTCATTTTTTTATACTATAAATTTTATGTATTGTTAAATGTTTTGTGATAGCATTTTAGTAAAATAACTGCAAAAATCATACAACAATTACTTAAAATGCCACTCAAAGGCAAATTTAAACATATTTTTTTCTAATGCAATATTTTTATTTGATTATTTTTTGAATTAGAAAAAGATTAACATACAAAAATTTATTCAATTTCGTCTTCGGAGTTGCTAATTTCCACTTTTAAAACAAAATAATCAGTACCGTTAACAGGAATAAATAGATATTCAAGTTTTCCGTCAGTTTTACGAGCAATATCAATAAGACCTAACCCAGCACCGCCTCTATCCGAAATTTTACCTTCTCGCAATTGCTTTTTATACATTGCGTTAAGTTCTTCTTTTGTTGCGTTGTTAACGCATTCTAATGCTTTTGAAAGATGTTCGATGTCGTTTTTAGACACTTTGTTGGCTGTCATAATGTAGTAAACGCCATCTTTTCGTCCAATCATAAATAAACCGTTAACAAGACTGAATTCTGTTTGAAATTCAGTACTATGTTTTTGCATATTTTGCAAAATTTCTACTAAAGAATGATGAACTCTTCTTCTAACTTGTTTTTGTTCGTTTGAAGATTCCATTTCTTCTTCGTTTTTTTCGGTAAACATTTTTATTACTTGATGAGTAAATTTACCGATATAAACAACAGAAATTCCATTTTCTATAAGTTCATCATACAAAGATAAAATATTTTGCATGAAATTTTGGTCTAATTCCATTGATGGACCTTTATTGCTCATATTATTCAGTGTTTGGTTTTGTATGGCAATTTACGAAATTTTTTTTTATAATGATTAATTTTGTGAAATTATTTGTAAAAAAGATTATTTTTTTGTTTCGTTGTGAAATAAGTGTTAAAATAAATTGTAATTTTAAAACAAAAGTGTTCAATTTATTTTTTTAACAAAAATTTTTCTAAAAATCGGCTCAAAAACGTTCTGAAAAACTCATAAATCGGCTCAATTTTGAGCCGATTTATGAGTTTTTTTAGTTAAATTTGAGCCGATTTATAAAAATTAGTTATGGATATATCAAGAGAAATATTGCAATTTTTGCATTTTAATCCAAACGTTTCAAGAGATGAAATATCAAAAGGAATTAATTTTCAAGATAGTGATGCTACATTAAAACGATTGATTAGTAATTTAATACAAAAAGGATCTATTGTAGTGATTGGAAAGGCAAGAGCATCTCGATACCGTTTATCAGATAAAGCTCATATTTTAATGCCATTAAATTTAGATACTTATTTTGCAAAAGACGTTGATGAACGAATTATTCAATCTTCGTTTAATTTTAATCTTATTAGTAGTCAATTGCCTAATGTTGAAATATTTACAAATGAAGAGCAAATTTATTTAAATAACTTGCAAACTATTTTTCGTAATCATTTATCAGAATTAACCGACAATGAGTATCGAAAAGAAATGGAACGTTTAGGAATTGATTTAAGTTGGAAATCTTCTCAGATAGAAGGAAATACATATTCGTTGTTAGAAACAGAACGCCTTTTAAAAGAATACAAAACAGCACAGGGAAAAACCAAAGAAGAGGCAATAATGTTGTTAAATCATAAAGATGCATTAAGATTTGTGCTTGATAATCCTGATTATTTAGAAAATTTATCAATAAGTCATATTGAAGATATTCATCAGATTCTTACGAAAGAGTTATCTGTTGATAGAGGTATTCGTAGAAGGAGGGTAGGTATAACAGGAACAAATTATCGACCTCTTGATAATGAATTTCAAATTAGAGATGCTCTTCATGCTATTTGTCAACTTGTTAATGATAAAAAAAATGTGTTTGAAAAAGCTCTTTTAACATTGGTTTTATTGTCGTATTTACAAACTTTTGCTGATGGAAATAAAAGAACCGCAAGAATAATTAGCAATGCAATTTTAATTGCTAATGGATATTGTCCATTATCGTTCAGAACAGTTGATTCTCTTGATTATAAAAAAGCAATGTTGATATTTTATGAACAAAATAGTATTTATGCTTTTAAACAAATTTTTATTCAACAATTCGAATTTGCTGTAAAGGAATATTTTTAGGAGGGTGGTATATTTATTAGAAGATAGGAAATTGGTTATTTTTATTATATAAATTTATTTAAAACTTATTTTTATTGGAGTTTTATTATCAATTTCATAATTATCATCTAATTCGTAACAAAACGAACGTGAATAATCACTAAGATTAATTATAATATTCTCTCTTTTATGTTCTAATTCATTAGTTTTACCATAAAAATCGAAATCAGAAATAGGATATTTTTTTATATAACCATTTTCAAATTCAATTTGCACTATTTTGTAATTCATTATTAAAATTTTGCTGCAAAAATATCAAAAAAAGATTCAAAAATATAGATTCTTTTTCTATGAATTAAAATTTTTCTTAATTTTGCTTTGCTTATTCAGTAATAAGCAATTTTACATAGAAGAGCGTTTGCACGCTTTGAGATTGGCAACTTTGAACCTAGGAAATTCAAATAATGCAAGTCAAAATCAAAGCAGTAGCGGTGCTATACGTATGTTTTTGTACATACCCTAGATGTGTGTATTGAGAGATGATTGTATTCTCTCGTACACACTATTTAGGTGTATTATATAACATTTGCGTGGGCGTCACTCTGTTCGTACTTGCATGGTTATCCTAGGGCCTAAAGTTGCGCGAACTGCAGTAGATTCCCACGCTTTTCTTTTTTATTCTTTTTTGTCTCATTTGGGAGTCTGAGACAATTTGTTATCAAAATATCCAAATGACGATTCAAAGTGAAAGAGCAATTCGGGCGGTTGTTAAATCTGCAGTTTCTTCATATGCATCAGGATTTTCAGATAGACATCTAAGTGAGGTTAATGACGAAGAAGGAACTATAAATATGAAAATTCATAATGTCTTTATTTCAGCACTTGGTTCGGATATTCAATATTATTCTGCATTAGCAAGATCTCTAGATAGCAGTTTAGGAAATATGTTAGAAAAAATGGCTATTGCTATAGCTTCTCTTCAATATGAAGTTAGTCAGCATGTTGAAGGTTTAATTTATCAAGAACAAACTGATTTTATAGCAGAACTACTTGAATGTTATAAAAATACAAAAGGCGAAAATCACAAAAGACCATTAGTCAATGATTATATTGGTATTAGTAAGAAAAATAGAAGTTCTTTTCATAGTAAACGACATGAAAGTGATTATTATTTGAAGGATCCAGAAACTGGTATGCATTATCTCATAGAACTTAAAATAGGTGGAGATTTAGATAATAAAAAAGCTCGTTCTGAAAAAGAAGCTTTACTTGAACAATATTGTATTTTAGCTAATACTATTAAAAGTGAAGAAAATATTAAAATTTGTTTTGCTACAGCATATAATCGTTATGGCGAAGGTAATCCATGGAAACAAGGGCGTGTTTTACAATTTTTTGCAGAAGAAGAACTCCTAATCAGTAGTAAATTTTGGAATTTAATATGTAAATCAAACAATGGATATGATATTATTCTTGATGAGTATAAAGCTAATGCTCACTTAATTATTGATGCACTTAGTCAAATTAAACACGCTTATTTGCACGAATAATTATGAAAAATATAAATTGGAAAAAAAGTTTACTCAACGAGGATAGTAAAGTTGTAATCAAACAAATACCTAATAATTCAATAGATTTTATATTAACTGATCCTCCATATAATATAGGTAAACATTCTACTGGAAATATTCAATTACCAGGCAGAACTGCAATTAACAATGATGTTGCAGAATGGGATTGGGTAGATTTTAACCCAAATGAATGGGCTGATGAATTTGTTCGTATTTTAAAACCTACTGGAAATCTTTTTATATTCACATCATATAATCAAATAGGTCAATGGTATGATAATCTTGATCATAAATTTGATACTTCAAATTTTATGATATGGCATAAAACAAATCCAACACCTAAAATTTTTAAGGCTAGTTTTCTTAATAGTTGTGAAATTATATTTACTTGTTGGAATAAAAAACACACATGGAATTTTATTTCACAAAAAGAAATGCACAATTTTGTTGAAAGTCCAATATGTATGCGTCCTGAACGCTTAAATAATCCAAAACATCCTACTCAAAAACCGATTTCTATTTTAAAAAAAATGATAACTATAGCTTCAAACAAAGGAGATATAGTTTTTGATCCATTTATGGGTGTAGGTTCAACTGGTGTTGCGTCTTTAGAACTAGAACGAAAATTTATTGGAATTGAAATTAATGAAAAATATTTTTTAGAGGCAAAACAAAGAATGATTAATTATTAATTTACTAACATGATGAATAATAGTATGTTAAATATATTTTCAAATAATTATACAGAACTTAAGCCTATAGTAAAATGGCCAGGAGGAAAAGAGAAAGAATTAAAGTATATTATTCCGAATTTGCCAAAATTTAATAGATATTTTGAACCTTTTGTTGGTGGAGGTTCTGTATTTATGGCGGTTAATTCAGAAAAATATTATATTAATGATTTTTCAAATGAATTGATTGAATTATATAGAAATATTGCTTCTTCAAATCAACAATTTTTCAAGTATTTGGAAAATATTGATACTTCATGGGAAAATGTATTTTCTTTTTTCGAAGAAAATATAATTTTAGTAGAAATTTACCTACAATATAGAAGTCAAAAAATTAATCAAAATGAACTAAAAGATAAAATTAATCATTTTTGTATTAATAATAAGGAAAAAATATTAAAAATAACAAGTCCATTTTTTTCAAACTTGCCTTGTATTCTTGAAAAAGAAATGAGTGTTAATTTGTATAGGAAAATGGTAAGAATGAAAGAGTTAGAAAATAAAATTCATATTTTACCAGAAAAAGATTTATTTGATAATATTGAAACTGCTTTAAAAAGTGCTTTGTATATGAATTATCGTTATTTATATAATCAAACTATAAATAATTTAGATTCTCTTCATATTGCTTTGTTTTTCTTTATTCGTAATTACGCTTATAGTGGAATGTTTAGATATAGTAGTAAAGGTGAATTTAATGTTCCATACGGTGGTATTGGATACAATAAAAAAATTATGGCTAAAAAAATAGATTATTATAAGTCTGATAAATTATTACAACATTTTAAGAAATCAGAGATTTATAATTTAGATTTTGAACAATTTCTTCATGAAATAGAACCCCAAGAGGATGATTTTGTCTTTCTTGATCCTCCTTATGATAGTGAATTTAATACTTATGCAAAAAATTCTTTTACAAAAAAAGATCAAGAACGTCTTGCAAATTATTTATTACGAGAATGTAAAGCAAAATGGATGTTGATTATTAAAAATACAGATTTTATATATAATCTTTATAATAAAGAAGAAATAAAGATTAAATCATTTGATAAAGAATATCTTGTTAGTTTTATGAATAGAAATGATAAAAAGGTAACTCATTTATTGATAACAAATTATTGATATAAATAAAAAGTTGACTCAATTTAGAGTCAATTTTTTTATTAGTATATATATTGATTAAATATTATTGTTGTCCGAGATAATTTCTAAAATCACAATACGACGGCTCTACAAATAT
>JAKSUC010000033.1 GCA_024413595.1 Bacteroidales bacterium | reverse complement strand
GGTGCTTGTTGTTATGGAGGGGAGTATTTACCGTAAGCTACGCATACGGTTAACACAGTTACGCACCTTCGGTGCTTGTTGTTATGGAGGGGAGTATTTACCGTAAGCTACGCATACGGTTAACACAGTTACGCACCTTCGGTGCTTGTTGTTATGGAGGGGAGTATTTACCGTAAGCTACGCATACGGTTAACACAGTTACGCACCTTCGGTGCTTGGCTTTTTTGATTTTTTCTTAAAAATATTAGTGTATTTACCCGTTGGCGGTTAACATTGTTACGCACCTTCGGTGCTTGGCTTTTTTGATTTTTATATATTATATATGTAATTTATGTTCTTTATTTAAAAGAGCCGTAATCAATATCTCATAATAAACCACAATCTCAAAAACAAATCAAAATAACTAAAACCAAAATCAAAGAAAGACCGTAAAACTATTTCACGGTAAATTTTATTAAAAAATAATGTCAACAGTTAGTCATATCAATAAAGATGAAATAGAAATCAAAAAGTATAGACCATGGATTTATACTTTTATAGTTTTACTTCTTCATATAATTGCCGGATTAACAGTTTATTATTTGGTATATAGCAATTTGGTAACTATTGCCAATATGTCGTTACGTCAAAATATATTAACAACTGTATTATCATTGATAGTGTTAAACTTTACCGTATTTTTAGTAATAGTAATTCACATATTTAAGCGAAACCAAAAATATTCAAATATAATAAATTCAATAAGAAACGAAAATACAGATTATCGAAAGGTAATTGTAGAAACTCAACAATTGTTGTTGGAAGAAAAAAACAAAAATGAATTTTTAACCAAAGATTTAGATTTAAAACAGCAACAAATAGAAACTTATGAGACAAAACTAAAATATAATAATATCGATTTAGAAAAAGCTTCTCAACAAATATTAGAACTCCAACAAGTATTAAATGTAGCTAAAGAACGTGCAGAAATAGGCGACCGTCTAAAATCTGCATTTATAGCTTGTATTCATCACGAAATCCGTACACCTATAAATATAATAAACGGATTTGCAATGCTAGTTAGTTCACCAGATTTGACGCCTGAACGTAAAAAAGAATATTCCGAAAAATTAATCACATCTTCAAAACGCTTTATGGATGTGATAGATGATATTATGTATTATTCTCAAATACAATCAGGCTATGTGGAACCTATTGCCAATACATTTAATCTTAATTTATTGTTGAGTAGTTTAAATATGCAATTTGATTTGATAATAGGGCAATTACAAAAGTCTTTAAAATTAAAATTCAATTGCAATTTAAAGGAAAAAACATATATATCATGTTATGAAGAAGGACTAAAAAATATAATATCAAAATTAATAGACAACGCCATAAAATTTTCAAAGTCAGGTACTATTAATATAGATTCAAATATATCAAATGGACATTTATTATTGTCAGTATCAGATCAAGGAATAGGTATACCATCAAACAAATTTGATGAAATATTTGAAAGTTTTGTACAATTAGACAACGAACTAGATCGTAAATATTTTGGCATAGGATTAGGATTAAGCATTTGTAAAAGATTGGTTTATTTAATGGGGGGCGATATAAATGTGGAAAGCAAAGAAAATATGGGAAGCACATTTACATTAAATATACCAATAGGCATACAACCCCAAGTGCCTGTAGATTTATATAATCAAATCTCACAATGTTTAAACAACGAAACATTTAATGGGAAAATATTAGTAGTGACCAAAAGTTTAGGCGATAGTTATTTCTTGGTAGATTTTTTTAATCAATTTAAATGTGAAACACTATGTGTAAGCAATTTAGAACAAGCCCAAACCATATTGAATGAAAATCCACAAATATTTATATCAATAATAGATTTAGTATATCCATCATTAAAAGGATGTGATATAGCATCAGAATTATTAAATATTTCACCCGAATTAAAATTTATCTTTATAAGTTCAAGACCATTAAATAACCAAGAGTTAGAAAAAGTTTCACTCTATTCAAAAGAAATATTACTAAAGCCTATAGTAACCGCAGATATATTGTCACCATTAAATAGATTATTAATTTTAAAAAAGATGTCTCTACATTGATAAAAAAAATGTATTTTTGAACACAATTTCAAAAAAAGCAACCAATGATCAATAATAAAGAAATAGTAAACGAATATTTAGGGATATATATTCCAACAATATTTTATTCAGATAGAATATTATGGGCTAACAATTCGGCATATGATTTTTTTGGTGTTAACTCAATAGATAATTTATTAGGAAAAACAATCAATGAATTTGCAACTGAAATACAAGATGATGGACAAAGTGCAAATATCAAAATAGAATACTTTATATCATTAGCCAAAAAAAATGGAAAATCAAAATTTCGTCTACAATTAAATATCAACAACGATATAAAATATACAGAAATCAATATCATTAATACCACAAACAATCTGTTGATGATATTTCAAGATATCACTCAATATATAAATCGAGAAAACGAGCTAACATATAGAATATCAAGATTAGAAAAAACCTTAACTAATGGTTCCGATGCCGTTTGGCAATATTATGTAGATCAAGAATGTTTTTATTTTTATCCTTCAATTCACAAGATGTTGGGATATGCCACAAATCGTTCTATGATAAAAAAAGATGAAATAAAACAATATTTACACCCTGATGATGAATATATTTTATCGTTGTTAGATAATATCAAAAATATATCAGACGAAAAAATATTTGAATTACGACTTAAAAAGGCTAATGACGAATATATTTGGTTTAGATTAAAAACCAATATTGATAATATAAGTTATAATAAGTCACTAGTTGTTACAGGTACAATATCAGATATAAATCCAATAAAACTCAATGAACTAATATTAGTAGAAAAAACCAAAGAACTTCAAAAATTAAATACTATATTAAAACGCAACGAAGCTACATTAAAGAAAAACGCCTGCATATTTGATAATATGTTGGAAAATATGCCTATAGGTATAGTATTAGTTTCGCTAGATTCAGACAACTATATAAAAATAAATAAATATGCCATAGATTTGATAGGAAATCCTATTGATAATTTAAAAAATGGTTTTGAGTTTACAACTTCAAAATATTGGCGTATAAATAAAACAGATACAGTATATCCACAAAAAGATTTACCATATTATTCAGCCATAAATGGACAACAAACCTCAATCGACAATTTATTAATAGATTTTCCAGACGGTACCAAAAAGAATATCTTTATGGCTGGTGCGCCAATATATGATAAAGATAAAAATATATGGGGTGTAGAAGTTTGTTTATGTGATATAACAACAATAGAAAGTCAACGCGAAATTATAGATGCTAAAAATCATGATTTTTTAACTCTAAATGATGAGTTGAAAATGGCAAATCATGAATTGTTAGAAGCTTATAATCGAGCAGAAGAAAACGAAAGTTTAAAGTCGTCGTTCTTAGAAAATATTAGTCATGAAATCCGAAGTCCAATGAATGGAATAATAGGATTTGCAAATATTTTAAAAGATGAAGAGTTAGATCGTGAAGAACAAAACATGTATATCGATTATATATGTTCATGTTCAAAACAATTATTAAGTATAATAACTGATATAGTAGAGTTTTCAAAAATAGAGACAGGACAAGTTACAGCCAAATTTGACCGTGTAAATGTTTATAAAATAGCATTTGACACCTTTCAAATAATGAAACTTCAATTAAAACAAAATATAAATTACGAATTTTATTGTGATGATTTATATAAAAAGCTAGTACTCTATTCTGATGAAACAAAACTACAACAAATATTTACAAATCTTATAGGTAATGCTATAAAATATACCGAAAAAGGTTTTATAAAAGTAATACTAGGAATAGAAAATGATAAATTTGTATTTTCAGTAAGTGATAGTGGAATAGGAATACGAAAAGAAAATCTAACATTAATATTTCGTAGATTTGTGCGTATCAATAATGAATCATTCAATAAAAAAACCTCCGGTACAGGATTAGGATTGTCGGTGGCCAAAGTATTTGCCAATCTTTTAGGTGGTGATATTTACGTTGAATCTGAATACGAAAAGGGGTCTACATTTAAATTGGTTTTACCATTAACATTGAATTAAATATTGCAAATATTCTTTTTTTTCTTTTTTAAATAAGTATATTTATTAAAACTAGATAATATATATAAGTTGTTTGATATTTTAAAATTGAAATTATCTATTTAAAATATAAAATTCAGCGATTGAAATCTAATTAGTTTTTTTATTTTGTAATTAAAAAAAACTTCTTTAACTTGCTAACCAAATTTTATAGCAAATAAACATGAAGCAGACTTTATTTCTTATAGGAATTGGTGGCACAGGAATGCGATGTTTAGAGGCATTTGTTCATACATGTGCAATTGGAATGCTCGATAATAGCGAAATAAACATACTAGCACTCGACACCGATTTAGATAATGGTAATTTTTCAAGACTTAAAACACTAATAGAAGATGGATATATGAAAGTGAAAGGATATAATCGAACTCATTATCCATTACAAGAAACATTTTTTAGTGCAAAAATAAATCTATTTACATTTACACCAGATTATAGCAATTCTGTAAAAAGTGGAAGTTTTGAAGCTTTAACAAAATACGCATACGCCAATGATTCCAAAAAAGATTTGGCAAATATCTTATTAACCCCACAAGTAAGAGAATTTGATTTAAAACATGGATATCGTGCGCAAACACACTTAGGATCTTTGTTGATGTATCATAGCATAATAGAAGAAGTAACTAAAAATCCTCATGGAAAATTAGCCGAATTTATTCAAAAAATATATGATGCAGGCGAATTAGGCGATGCACGAGTATTTGTATGTGGTTCAGTGTTTGGCGGAACTGGTGCATCTTCAATTCCAATATTGCCCAAAGCATTTAATGCAGCAATCAATATACTAGAACCAGGTAAAACATTAACCAAAGCATTTTTTGGTGCAACATTATTGTCAGCTTATTTTAAATTTACACCGCCAGACGAAAGTTTAAGAAGTAGACAAAAGGTTGTGGCTTCAAGTAAAAACTTTGCTCTTAACTCTCAAATAGCAATGATGTTTTACAACGAAGATAAAACCGTAAAAAGTGTATATCAAAAGTTTTATATGATAGGTACACCGTCAAATGATTTTGAAACCAAAACCACATCAACAGAAACTATAACTGGCGGCGCACAACAAAAAAATGATAGTCACTATATAGAATTGTTGTCAGCCTTTGCCGCTCTTGACTTTTTTGAAACACCAATATCAAAAATAGAAGAAATAAAACGAACCAAACAAGAAGTACAATATTACTATAGAACCATAGCCGAAAATGGTAGAGTAGATTTTAAAGATTTTGCCTCAGCAGAACGAACCGCAGAATTTGCTCGCAAGTTTGGAGCTTTAGTAGCATTGTCTTATTTAGTATATCCAGAATTTACAGATTTTGTAGCAGCAGCACAAAGTGGAATGTTGGCAAAAAACAATATTTCTGGTTATGAAGATATATTACCACAAGAAGTGGCAGGAATAAAAAAATATTTTGAGTTGTTTCACTTTGGAATATTACCCAATGGAACCTTAACCGATGGCTGGTTGCGTCAAATGCACCGATCAGCAGGAGGATTAGACAATTTCTTGTTTAATGCCGAATTGTTTGGCGTTTCAAATGTAAAAGAGTTAAGAAAATTTGATTTTAATAAATTGTTGTTCCGTTCCAACGAAGATGATATAGCCATAGCAACATTTAAAACAGGATTGTTTGGCAGTACATTCGATTCGTTTAAAAACGAATTTGTAAAACAACACAACAATGATTCAATACAATATAAAATAGAAAAAATTGTAAAGCGTATGTATGATACCATCAATGCGCTATATGGTTTTAAAATCTGAAAATTATGGCACAAGCATTATTAATAAAAAGTTCAGCAGGAGTAAAAGAAAATGTTCAAGGCACATGGCATTTATTTGACCAAGCTGCACCATATATACAAGGAATAGTTACAAGCGATATAACCGAAAACTTAGACGCCGAAATATTAGCTAGTATGGTTTCTGGTTTGCCAAGTGTTTGGTCAAGAGCGTATGTTTTTGAATATGCTTTTAAATATACAAGAAAAGAAGCCAATATCAAAACCGGAGCACTTATAAAATATTATGAGTCATTATTAGAAGAATGGAAAGGTTTAACAGCATTAATGGCGATATTTCCAGATAGAATATCAATAAGTAAACCTATTCCATTATATGGAGGAGATAATATTTACGATATAGCCACTTCGTTTGGAGATATGTTGTTTGAAGACACTGATTTATGGTGTAATCCACAACAACTAAAATTAACCAAAAAAGCTGAACCATATATTCAGATAATATATTATAACGATGTTGCAGTAGGAGCAACCTCACCAAACACAATCTTTTTTACATCAGTAGATAATTCATCATTTATAGAGTCGGCAGATGTTCCATGGTTTAGAAATGGACGTTTGTGTGATCCTCTAGAATTTGGAAATTTAAACAACGACAATCTACAAAAACTATATCTATTGGTAAACAATTTTTATAAAAAGCTACCCGACTTTGAAAAGAATATCAATATAAATCGCGAAGGCAAAGAACCATTAATACTATCTTCGTTGTATGTATTCTTAAAAAATTGGTTATCAGAAATAAAAGCCAAAGGCAATGATTTAGTAGAAGAAGGAGTATTAGATGGCGAATTAGTATTTAGCGAACCCTTTCAACCATTGTTTTCGGTACAACAAAACCTCTATTATAAAAATGGAGTGTTTAGTTTTACAGAAAATGGAGAAAGTTTAGTAGTAGATCCACAAAAAATCTTATTACAAGACGAATATTTATGTTCGTTTATTCAAGCCGATGATTATCAACCCTTGTCAGAGTCTGTAGTATATTATTTACAAGCATTAGACCCCAACGAAGCAGGCAAACTATGGTATTTTGCAGTTCCATTAAGTAGTTATGGATTAAATATATTTAAAAACAAAATAGGAGAGTTGGTTTCACCCTCAGGACCCGATAGCCATGAACTTAGAGCAGTATTGCGTTCAAATGGAAAAGTAGCCATAGAATTGTATCTTTCAGTAGATGGTAGAAGATTAACCCCTGTAGTAAAAGAATATAAGATAAAACTCTTAACAGGTGCAGTACGCAATGTAATAATGTGGCCAGATTTTGTATCAAAATCATGGACAGCATATTATTTATATAATGAATTTCCATCAAATAATGGAGATTTAAAATTTTTACCATTCTACAAAAAATATTCAGAAGTAGGAGGATTTGATAGTGGCGCATTTATCACCGATGATAAAGGGAATTTGGTATATGCCGATAATCGTTACGAAAATGTAGAAAATAATGCAGAATGTATAGTAAGATATCCAGTAGAAATAGCCTCAGCAGATAATTTTCCATACGAAATAATTAGAAGCGATAAACCATTTGCAGGAATAGAAATTCGTTCACGCGAAAATGGAAAAGATCGAGTAGCAGGATATTTGATAATAAAAAAATATAACGAAGAGTGTAGAATAAAGGATTTAAGTCACGAAACAGCATTTGAAAATGTAGTAGTAGGTATCGACTTTGGTTCCAACAATAGTTGTTTAAGTTATTCACAACATAATCAGCCAGAAGTAAAACCAATCACCTTTAAAAATAGGCGAGTATTTTTGGTAGGAGCCGAAAATCTAGATCCACGTCACGAAAAAACAGCATTAAGAAATGAGTTGTTGTTTTTCCAAAACGAAATACAAGAAAATGGACAAATAAAATCTTGGGTTCATGATCATGATCGAAAATATATACCCGAAGGAATGCGCCAAGAAGAAATATCAGGAGGCGTTCCAATATTTGAACAAAATCTTGTAATTCATTCCATGGACGATCGCACAATAAAAACCAATGCAGGAATATTACATCACAATATGAAATGGCTGTCTGATAATGAAGGTAAAGAAAAAAAGAAGTCATTCTTAAAAAGTGTTTGGATATCAGCATTAGCCGATTTGTATAGTGAATATAAAATAGCAACAGAATTACGTTGGAGTTATCCAGGAGCATTTAGTCCATACGACAAATTGCAATATCAGCAAATGTATAACGAATTAGCAAATGTACCAATAGAAGGACATAGCGTTAACATTAGCGACAAACCAAGTACCGAAGCAGAAGCAGTTTGTAATTATTCATTAACCAACATAACACTCGACACAAGAAATTTGATGTTAGGAATAGATGTCGGAGGATCAACAAGTGATGTATTGATACTAGCAATGGATCGCAATTCACGAGCATTTAAACTATCAAAACAAAGTTCGTTGCGATTAGCAGCCGGAATGTTTGTATCAGTGATAAAACAATCAGCAAAATTTAGAAATGCTGTTTATAAATATCATGAAAGTCCATTATGTAAATTTAAAGTAGCAAACATTAAGAATATAATCGACAATCCACAAACATCACCATTTTATTTAAATTCAATACTTGATAGATTAAAAGACAATGATTTTTCAGGATTTTATAGCACAATATCCCAATCATGTGCCGAAGTGTTTGCCGTACCAGCCTATATCACAGGATTATTATTGTTTTATAGTGGAAAACTAGCATCTAAAACCATAAAAGAAAATAATTATTCCGAAGTATCAATAGTAGATTTATTACCATTTGGAAAAGGAGGACGATTATTTGATTGGTTAGATGTTTATCCAGGAAAATCAATGGCTTCGGACTATTACAACAAATGTTTTAAAGCAGGATTTGGCGAAGGAAGTGAAAATATAGTTCTAGAAAAACGAGATTCAATACGCAAAGACAATAAAAGCGAAGTGTCAAAAGGATTGTCAGCGCCACAAAAAGTAGTTGTATCAGAAGACATTCGATTAACATCCGACTTGATAGGCGAAAGTGGTTATGCTTATTTTCCAATAGGAAGTAAAGAACCCCAACAACTATTGCAAGATGAAATAGCCAAATCAGAATATTTATCAGAAATGGATTTTGGAATATCATTTCCAACTGAATTTCCAGAATTTGAAAAGTTCTTGAAAATATTCTGTGATTTTGTAAGTCCAAATACAACAGGAATTTTGAAAAATTCTGCAATAATAGAAAATCAAAAGAGTCAATTGATTAGAGAACTTAAAAACTATATAACATGCGATGCCGAATGGCAAAAAGCAGACGCACGACAAAAACAAGGAATGCCATTTGAATATCGCCATTCATTATTAGTTTTAGAAGGAATGTGTTTCTTAGAAAAATTTATTATTCCAGAAATTAAGTAGTTATTTATCATTTATAATTCACAATTCATAGAAATAATTATGAGTTGTGAATTTTTTTTATAATTATCAAAAAAATATTTTTATAAGCACAACCTTTTTATAATCATATCGTAGAATGAAAACAAAACAAAAATGTTATAATTTCAACAATCATAACAATGACCTGAAAAACAATAAAATCAATAACGCAGAAATTAAGAATTGAGAAGTCTTAAACATTGGTATCAAATACCAAGAAACACACTGCAAAATCAAGTCAGTATCCCCATCATTACCTAAGTAATGATGCAAATAGCTTAAATTAAAACACTTAAGTTTTTTAAGAAAATTTAAGGAGAAAAAGTATTGTGTACATACAAATAATTTAGCATATTTGCGTCGTATTATTTCATTATGTCCATACTATATAGAGATAGTTTTAAATAACTTTTGGAATAAATAAGAAAAAACATTAATGACAAATAAATTATTTTGTCTGACGGTAATAATATTATTGTCACTATCAAAAGTGTGTGCTCATCAAATAGATGCAGAACATTATTTGACAGAAATAAAAATAGCATTATCAGTAGAAGATTCTGCAACAATAAAATTAAAACCGTTATCAGACCGGCTTAATAAATTAGATACTGCAAAATTAGAGAGTTTATTGTCTAACTTGATAGCAAATTGTGAAAGTGTAGGCGACGATAAAACAACTCATTGTTTGTATTTATTAGGAGGAGTATATTATTTTAATAGAAAATTATTTGAACATTCATTAGAATATTTTAACAACGCTGTAAAATATTGTCACCGCGATCGACAACTAGAATATCTTGATTTTTTGAGAGGTTTGATATTTATAAATATAAAAAAATATCAAAGTGGATATAATTGTTTGTTAAAAATAGCCGAAAAAGATATTGAAAATAATGAAATCACATTAATAGAATGTGAAAGCTATAAAGCAATTTCGGAATATTATACAAATATAGGTAATCAAGAATATGCAATAAAATATCTAAAAAAATATGCAGAATATTCAGATTCGTTAAATTGTCAAAACGTAGACCAATCATATTATGTATTACCAGCATATATTCAGTCAAAATACATAGATAAACAAATCTATTATGACAATCAAGAAGAAATAGATGAGATGAATAATCGAGAAAAAGATCAACAAAATCTAATATATATTCTTGTATTGTTGGGTACAATATTATTATCAGTAACATTTATATTTAGTTATAAAACAATAAAACTCAAAAAAGAAAATGTTAATTTAAACAACAGCAATATTCGATTAGATAATAAAACAATTCAATTAGAACACGAAAAATCAAGTTTTGCATCATTAGCATTAATAGCAGGCGAAACAGCCAATGCTTTTAGTATATTAGACAATACAGGTAAAATTAGTTGGGTAAACAATGGATTTGAAAAATTGTATGGTCAAAATATGCGTCAATATATATTGCACAATGGCGACAATATGTTTGCATCAAAAAATATAGAACGAAGAAAAACCCTAGAACAATGTCGTCACGATAAAATAACAAAATCATGTGAAATAATGATAAAAACAAGCGATAATGATACAAAATGGATTCAAAGTACAATTTCGCCTGTTATAGAAAATAATAAGATAATAAAATATGTTGTTGTAGATAATGATATTTCAAGAATAAAAAAAGCAGAAGCAAATCTACTTTTAAATAATAAAACATTAACAACCCAAAATATACAAATACAAACCCAAAAAGATCAATTAGAAAAACAAAACTTTCATATCAATCAACAAAACGAATTGATAACAGGAAGTATCAGATATGCGCAAACTATTCAAAAAACATTATTGCCCAATATAAATCATATAAATGATTATTATAAAACATTTGTGATTTACAAACCCAAAGATATAGTATCGGGAGATTTTTATTGGTTTTATTATGATGTGGAAACAAATAGTTCGTTTATAGCAGTAGGCGATTGTACAGGTCATGGTGTTCCAGGAGCATTTATGAGTATACTTTCAATGCGTTTGCTAGATGAAATAATAATCAATATAAAAAATCCAGCTGAAATTTTAAATCAATTAGAAATAAAAGTAATCAATGTTTTAAAACAACGAGAAACAGAAAATACAGATGGATTAGATATTTCAATTGCCCGAATAGAACCCAATGATAACGATGCAACAATAACAGTTGCAGGCGCAAAATCATATTTCTTTTATCATGATTATCAGTTAAACAAAACTGAAATAGTTAAAGGAACAAAAAAATCAATAGGTGGATTATTCTTATGTTTTAAAGATAAAGCATTTGAAAATAATATTATACATCTTAAAAAAGGAGACAGAATATTTTTATCATCAGATGGAATAATAGACCAAAACAATACAGAACGTAGATGGTTTGGAAGTCCAAGATTAATAGAAACAATATCAGATAGTTCATCAAAAAGTATAGAAGAACAAAAACAATATATTGAAAAACAATTGATAGGTTGGCAACAGTCAGAACCTCAACGTGATGATATATGTGTTGTTGGATTACAAATATAATTATTATGAAAAACGAACAATTAGTAGAGTCATTTGAAAAATTATTAGAAACAATATATACAGTAAGAGAAAAATGTCCTTGGGACGCATCGCAAACACCAGAGACAATTCGCCCCTTAACAATAGAAGAAGTATACGAATTAGGACAAGCAATAATTGATAATAATTCAAAAGATTTAAAAAAAGAACTTGGCGATGTTTTGCTTCATATAATTTTGTATGCACGAATGGCAGAAGAACGCAATGATTTTGATTTAAAAGATGTATTTGATGCGTTAAATGAAAAATTAACATTTCGACATCCTCATATATTTGGCGATTATAAAGCAGAAACACCAGAAGAAGTTTCTAAAATGTGGGAACAAGTAAAACTTAAAGAAAAAGGTGGAAATAAAACAGTATTAGGCGGAATTCCACAAGCATTGCCAGCATTAATAAAAGCATTTAGAATACAAGATAAAGCAAGAAACGCTGGTTTTGATTGGGACGATAGAAAAGATGTTTGGCCAAAAGTACGTGAAGAATTATCTGAATTAGAAGTTGAATTAAATAAAAATGATAAAGCAAATTCAGAAAAAGAATTTGGAGATTTATTATTTGCAATTATCAACGCAGGACGTCTATATGATATAAATCCAGAAAATGCTTTGGAATTAACTAATAAAAAATTTATCTACAGATTTAATTATATAGAGCAAAAAGCCAAAGAACAAGGTCGAAATTTAAAAGAAATGACACTTGCCGAAATGGAAGAATTGTGGCAAGAAGCTAAACAATTTGAAAAATAATATTTAAGATTATATAAAAGACTGCTAGTTTTTTGAAGTGAACCATAAAAGTTGAACAAAACTTTTATGGTTCACTTTATTTTTAGAAATTTGGTTATCAATATTTATTTTTCAACATTTTAATAACTTACAACAAAATTTTTAACTACAGTTTTAGCAAGAGTAGATACATTTGAAATGTCTGAAGCGGTTGCAATATTGCATAAAGTACCATCTTTTTGCAAAATGTTTATAGGTGAATTTTGATTTAAACTATATGCTTTATTATATAATTTACCAGAAAAAACAAAATAATCAATATATTGTTCAGGAATATGTTTTTGAGAAATAACTTGATTTTTAAGTTCATTAATACGCACTTGAGAAATTTCATCATTAGAAATTTCTATTTTAAACAAATTTCTATTTAATAAACCTTTACAAAGAGTAGATAAAACAAAATCATCACTATATTTCCAAGCTTTTATTGACGTGTAAATATCGCTATCGTCAAGATCAGCAAAATATTCAAGAGGAGTTTTACCGTTGAATTTTGTATATATTTTATCTTGAGTGATATCATTTTTAAGAAAAAACAAAAGTTGAGGAGACGCAAAAAGATTTTGACCATTTTGAATAATTTGTCTAGCACGATTAATAATCATTTTTAGCATTTCTTCAACCACCACAACCGTTTTATGCAGATAAACTTGCCAATACATTAATCTACGCGCAATTAAGAATTTTTCAACAGAATAAATACCTTTTAATTCAATAGCAGGCATTTCACCACAAGGAGTAAGCATTTTAATAATTCTATCACAGCCAATTTTGCCTTCAATAACACCCGTAAAAAAACTATCACGATTAAGATAATCAAGACGATCCATATCAAGTTGACTAGAAACAAGATTGTGTAATATTTTTTTATGATATTTATTTTCAAAAATATCAATACCAATACCTAATTTGCCATTCATATCGTTATTGATAATTTTCATAAACTCTTCCGAAAGAGTCTCGTGACTAACACCATTAAAAAAGGTATGTTCAAGCGTGTGTGAAAAAGGTCCATGTCCAAGGTCGTGAAGTAAAATAGCAATTAAAGCACCATCACGTTCGTCAGCATTAAGTTCTAACCCTTTTGATTCTAACACATTAAGAGCATTTTGCATTAAAAAAGTTGCACCTAAAGAATGTTGAAATCTAGTGTGCATAGCTCCAGGATATACATAACTACTTAATCCTAATTGTTTTATTCTTCGCATACGTTGAAATAATGGATGTTCCATTATATCAAATACTAATTCGTTTTCGATATTAATAAATCCATAAACCGGGTCGTTAATTACTTTAAGTTTGTTTTGCATAATGTGGAAGAATTTAAGATTAAAATACAAATATATTCTATATTATTGATATATCAAATATTTGGCTCTAACTTTCTTAAAATCGTTAAGTTGAGGTTGCCATGATTCAATAATTTCTTTTTCAGATTTACCTTCAGAAATCATTTTTTCTAAAGAATTGTTGCCGTATAAAAGTTTTAACCATTCTTTCCTATTAATCATATTATGTTGAGGAAATTTATGATACATATTAATAAAATATTGTAACGAAAATTTTATAGTATCAGGATTAGCGTTAGAAAAATCCACGCCATAACATTTTTTATCTTTATGTAAAGGATTAGTTTGCATACCTTTAATATCTTGAGGAGTAAAAACATATTCACCAAAATTGATGTCAGGATAGCCAATTTTTGTGAAAGGTTCCATAGTTCCACGTCCAACACTGATACTAGTAGCTTCAAACAAACATAAACTAGGATATAATCTAATAGCTAAATAATTAGGTAAATTGGGAGAAGGTTTTACAGGAGGACAATATTTAGAATTTCTATAATAATTTTTAACAGGAATAATAGTTAAATCACATTTAACACTATTTTTTAGCCACCCTTCAAAATTAATCATATTAGCAAGTTCACCAACAGTCATTCCATAAACAATAGGAATAGGATCAAGACTCACAAACGAAATAGCAGAATTGTCACGAATAGGACCCGCAACATAATCAATATTGGGATTTGGACGATCAAGAACCATAACAGGAATACCACATTCTCCACATGCTTCCATAATATTATGAAGAGTACTGATATATGTAAAAAACCTACAACCAACATCTTGCATATCATAAACCATAATGTCGATACCTTTTAATTGTTCAGGTTTAGGTTTTAGATTTTTACCAAAAAGAGAAACAATTGGAACACCGGTCTTTGAGTCAATATCGTTGTTAACACGAACACCTGGTTCTGCATCACCACGAAAACCATGTTCTGGAGAATAAATTTTAGTAACATTTATACCGTTGTTAAGCATTAAATCGAGAGTATGAATACTAAACGAAACAGAAGTTGCATTTGCAGTTAAACCAACTTTTTTGTTTTTTAGTAATTTAAAATATGATGCAGTATCTTCAGCACCAATAATTATAGGTTTTTGAATAATTTTTTCTTCAATACATATTTTATTTAAACTGTCTTCGTTATTATTTGATGTGTTATTATTTTTTATGTTACAAGAATATAATAAAGCATTAGTTGCTAAATATATATAAAATAATATTAATTGGGTTTTCATAATAGATTAAATTAATTATGTAAATATTTTAAAATTATAAAAAAAATAGAAGAATATGAAAAAGAGAATATTATTTATAGATAGAGATGGAACAATAATAGAAGAACCACCAATAGATTATCAAGTAGATAAATTAGAAAAATTTAAATTTGTAAAAAACTCAATATTATCACTTCAAAAAATAAGGAAATATACCAATTTTGAATTTGTATTAGCCACCAATCAAGATGGATTAGGAACAGATTCATTTCCAGAAGAAACATTTTATCCATACCAAAATTTAATGTTAGAAACATTAGAGTCGGTAGGAGTTACGTTTGATGATATATTAATAGACAAAAGTTTTGAAACCGAAAATTCACCATTTCGCAAACCAGGTATCGAAATGATGAAAAAATATCTTGAAGATACCGAGTATGATATATCCCAAAGTCTAGTAGTAGGAGATAGACCAACAGACGTGATGTTAGCAAAAAATCTAGGATGTAAAGCAATATTTTTAGGAAAAGAATTACCCGAAGAATTACAGCCATATTGTTTATTAAAAACAGACAATTGGATAGAAGCTGAACGTTTTATAATAAGTTATAACAATATAGTTGAAATAGAACGTAATACAGCAGAAACTAAAATATCTTTAAAACTTTATCCAGGAAATCCAGAAATAAAACATGTAGACACTGGTGTTAAATTTTTTGACCACATGTTGTCACAATTGCCAGTACATGGATGTTTTGGAATGGATTTAGTTTGTAAAGGAGATATAGAAGTAGATGAACATCATACAATAGAAGATGTAGCAATAGCATTAGGAACCGCAGTAAATAATTTGTGGCGTGAACGAAAACTTATAAATCGTTATGCTTTTGTATTACCAATGGACGATTGTTTAGCACAAGTAGCCATTGATTTAGGTGGACGTCCTTGGTTATTGTGGAAAGCAGAATTTACGCGTGAAAAAATTGGAGATTTTCCAACAGAAATGATTTATCATTTCTTTAAAAGTTTTTGTGATAATGCAAAATGCAATTTAAATATAAAAGCCGAAGGCGAAAACGAACATCATAAACTGGAAGGAATATTTAAAGCATTGGCAAAATGTTTAAAACAAGCCATAAGTTATGATTTTTCGTTACAAACAATACCAAGTTCAAAAGGAATGTTATAAAATGATAAAAAATAATAAAATTGGTGTTGTATTACCCGCATATAACGCAGCAAAAACATTAAAACAAACATTTGACGAAATCCCTCAAGATATAGTTGATGAAATAATATTGACAGATGATTGTAGTACCGATGAAACAACAAAAGTTGCAAATGAATTAGGTATAAAACATATAATAGTTCATCAAACCAACAAGGGATATGGCGCAAATCAAAAAACATGTTATCAAAAAGCGTTAGAATTAGGATGCGATATAATAGTAATGTTGCATCCTGATTATCAATATACACCAAAACTTATAAGAAGTATGTGCTATATTATAGCAGAGGGAGTTTATCCCGTAGTGATAGCGTCACGTATTTTAGGAAAAGGAGCAAGAAAAGGAGGAATGCCACTTTATAAATATATCTCAAATAGATTTTTAACATTTTTCCAAAATCTATTGATGAACCAAAAGTTAAGTGAATACCATACAGGTTATCGAGCATTTTCAAGAGAAGTGATAGAACAACTTAATTTAGAAGCCGATAGTGATGATTTTGTTTTTGATAATCAAATGTTAGCACAAATATTTTATTCAGGATATGAAATAGCCGAAGTAACGTGTCCAACAAAATATTTTGAAGAAGCATCGTCAATAAATTTTAAACGAAGTGTTAAATATGGATTAGGAGTGATTTTTACTTCAATAAATTATCTTTTAGCCAAAACAGGAATTAAAAAAAATCGTATATTCAAAAGTAAAACAATGAATAAAACTATACCTAAAACATAATTGATTAACAACTAATATGAAATTACTATACTCACTTACTTATAAATTACTAATATTTATATTATTACTTATTATTTCAAAATCAAGTTATGCACAAACTGATGATAATAAAGACAATATAGATATAGAAGTTACTTGTGCAGATACATCAATACAAGATACAATATTTATTATAGATTCGATAAAAATAACTGGCAATATAAAAACAAAACCAAATGTAATCAGCAAAGAAATAGAATTAAATATAGGAGATACATTAAGTAAATTTGATTTAGAAGAGACATTAGAACGCAGCAAAATTAATCTTAACAAGTTATCACTATTTAATTATGTGAATATTTTTCGAGAAGGTTCTGTTAATGACACAGATTCAATAATTTATTTAACAATAACTTTTAATGTAGAAGAACGTTGGTATGTATGGCCAAATTTAAGTATAAATCCACACAATGGAAATTTAAACGAATGGTTAAAAGATCCAGATATTGATAAAATTGATTATTGTTTTGGGGTTAAAAAATATAATTTTAGAGGAAGGAAAGAAGTAATAATACTAAACTTTAAACGAGGATTTAATAATATCACAGAATTAGGTTATGCTGATATTGCCCTAGATAAAAATCGTATTCACTTTTTAAGTTTATATTCAACAATAAAAAATCAGCGTCAAATAGTATTACAAACCGAAAACGACGAAGCATACTATAAAGAATTTAAACAGAAAAAAGCTTTGTATGGATTTAACAATCGTATATGTTATACATTTAGACAAACACACCATCTTACACATAATATAACATTGTCATATTCAAAAATAAGTATTTGTGATTCGATAGCATTATTAAATCCAAATTATTTAGGCAAAGGAAGAACACAATTAAAAACAATGAATGTTTCGTATGTAGCCAAATTTGACCGTAGAAGTTCAACCTATTATCCATTAACAGGATATTATTATATGTTAGAGTTTGATAAATATGGATTTGGACAAAATGAAGTAAATTCATTTAGTTTAATATTAGATTTAAGACAATATCTACGTATCAATTCAAAATTTTATGTAGGATTTCAAATGTATGCAAATAAATGTGATGATGAAATACCATATTATTTACAACCAAATATAGGAACCAAACCCAATATATTGGCAGGATACGAACATAATCTAATAGGCGGAAAAGGATTAACATATTTAAAAACGTCGTATAAATTTGAATTAATACCACAAAAAATAATACAAATCAAAAAAATAAATATACCCAAATTTAATAAAATACATTATGCGTTATATTTAAATATGTTTGCAAATTGTGGATATGTAGAAGGACAACCACTAGACGATTCATTAAAAAACACATTAACAGATACATTTTTAGGCGCATTTGGAATAGGACTTGATTTAGTAACATATTATGATAGAATATTAAGTTTATATGTTACGCGAAATGCTCAAAATCAACATTATTTAGGGGTTTCATTAAAAGCATTCTTTTAACCCCTAATATACGTCATTTTCTTATTTTAAAAAAACAAACAAAAATAATCAATAATTTAACACAAAATCAACTCTCAAATATTATCTTTGCAGCGATAAAATAAAGACAAAAAAGAAAAGCAGATGGAAACAAAATACATTGGAATATTAATTGAACCCCATGTAGGAAGAATTATCTGTTTTTATAAAAATACAATGCGTTAGTTATTTTAACTAACGCATTTTTTTTGTTAGAGTTAAAAATTTAAAAATATATAATCGTCATGAAAGATTTAAAAAAAGTACTCCTATTAGGATCAGGCGCTTTAAAAATTGGACAAGCAGGCGAATTTGACTATTCAGGAAGTCAAGCACTAAAAGCTATGCGAGAAGAAGGTATCTCAACAGTGCTTATTAATCCTAACATCGCAACCATTCAAACCTCAGATGGTATTGCCGACAAAGTTTACTTTTTGCCGATAACTCCTTTTTTTGTAGAAGAAATCATAAAGAAAGAACACCCAGATGGCATTATGCTTTCGTTTGGAGGACAAACTGCATTGAATTGTGGTACACAACTATATCTTTCAGGCGTTCTTGAAAAATACAACGTTAAAGTTCTAGGCACTTCTGTAGATGCAATAATGATAACAGAAGATAGAGAATTATTTGTAAAGAAACTAAACGAAATACAAGCCAAAACACCAGTTTCACAAGCTGTTGAGTCTATGGAAGATGCACTTACAGTTGCACACAGAATTGGATTTCCAGTAATGGTTCGTTCCGCTTACGCATTGGGAGGTTTGGGTTCTGGTATTTGTCCTGATGAAAAATCATTTAAAGAACTTTGTGAAAGTGCATTAGCTTATTCTAAACAAATACTTGTAGAAGAGTCTTTAAAAGGTTGGAAAGAAATAGAATTTGAAGTTATTCGCGACAAAAACGATCATTGTTTCACCGTAGTTCCAATGGAAAATGTTGATCCACTAGGAATTCATACAGGTGAAAGTATAGTAGTAGCTCCAATAATTTCGCTATCTCAATCTCAAATAGAAATGCTTCAAGAGATAGCCAAGAAAGTTGTTCGTCATATAGGTATAGTTGGAGAATGTAATATTCAATATGCATTTAATGCAGAAACCAACGATTACAGAATTATAGAAATCAATGCACGATTAAGTCGTAGTTCAGCATTGGCTTCTAAAGCTTCAGGATATCCTCTAGCTTTTGTAGCAGCAAAATTAGCATTAGGATATTCTCTTGATCAAATAGGAGAAATGAATACCCCAAATTCAGCATACGTAGCTCCATCAGTAGATTACATGATTGTTAAAATACCACGTTGGGATTTGAGTAAATTTGTTGGCGTAGATCGTCATATAGGTTCTTCAATGAAATCAGTAGGTGAAATCATGTCTATAGGAAAATCATTTGAAGAAATTATTCAAAAAGGACTTCGTATGATAGGACAAGGAATGCACGGATTTGTTGGAAACAACGATCTTGAATTTGCAGACCTAGATGACGAACTTGCAAATCCTACAGATTTAAGAATATTTGCTATTGCCAAAGCTTTTGAAAAAGGTTATACTATCGACCGAGTTGAAGAACTAACAAAAATTGACAAATGGTTCTTAAAAGGACTTAAAAATATAGTTGACTACGAAAAAGTACTTGGACAATATTCAAAAATAGAAGACGTACCAGCAGACGTTATGAAAGAAGCCAAACGTATGGGATTCTCAGATTTCCAAATTGCAAGATTTGTTGAAAATCCATCAGGCAATATGGAAAAAGAAATTCTTAGAGTTCGTAATCATAGAAAACAACTTGGAATTTTGCCAGTAGTTCGTCGTATCAACACAGTAGCTTCTGAACATCCAGAACTTACAAACTATTTATATATGACATACGGAGCCGATACTCATAGCATTAGTTACGATTATCGCAAAGATAAAAACATTGTAGTTCTAGGTTCTGGTGCATATCGTATTGGTTCTTCAGTAGAATTTGACTGGTGCTCAGTAAACGCAACACAAACAGCAAGAAAACTTGGTTATAAATCAATAATGATAAATTATAACCCAGAAACAGTCAGCACCGATTATGATATGTGTGATCGTTTATATTTTGATGAATTATCATTTGAACGAGTTTTAGATGTTCTTGATTTAGAAGATCCAAAAGGCGTTATAGTTTCAACAGGAGGACAAATACCTAACAACTTGGCAATGAAATTATATCGTCAAGACGTTCCAGTATTAGGTACATCACCAATTTCAATTGACCGCGCAGAAAATCGTCATAAATTTTCAGCAATGTTAGACCAATTGGGAATAGACCAACCACGTTGGGAAGCATTGACAAGTTATGAAGAAATTGATAAATTTATTGATGAGGTTGGATTCCCAGTATTGATTCGTCCATCATACGTTTTGTCAGGAGCTGCAATGAATGTTTGCTACACAAAAGAACAAATGCACGAATTTTTAGCAATGGCAGCTAAAGTTTCAAAAGAATATCCTGTTGTAGTTTCACAATTTATGCAAAATGCAAAAGAAATAGAATTTGATGCAGTTGCTAAAAACGGAGAAATTATCGAATATGCAATATCAGAACACGTAGAATTTGCAGGAGTTCACTCAGGAGACGCAACATTAGTATTCCCTGCACAAAATATTTATCTTGCAACAGCTCGTAGTATTAAACAAATCAGTAAGAAAATTGCTAAAGAATTAAATATTAGTGGTCCATTTAATATTCAATATCTTGCAAAACAAAACAATGTAAAAGTTATTGAATGTAACTTACGAGCATCAAGAAGTTTCCCATTTGTATCAAAAGTTTTGGGACGCAACTTTATTGAAACCGCAACCAAAATAATGCTTGATGTTCCAATTGAAAAAGTAGATTCTTCAACCTATGATATAGATCACATTGGAGTAAAAGCTTCACAATTTTCATTTGCACGTTTACACAGAGCCGACCCAGTATTAGGTGTTGATATGAGTTCAACAGGAGAAGTTGGTTGTTTAGGTACAGATTTTAACGAAGCAATAATGAATTCACTTCTTTCTGTAGGATTCCATGTTCCAGAAAAAGGAATTTTAGTTTCTTCTGGAGATGCAAAAGGTAAAGTTGATTTGCTTGAACCTTGCAAAATACTACAATCAAAAGGTTACAAAATATTTGCTACCGCAGGAACTAATAAATTTTTAGCTGAAAATGGAGTAAAATCAACAGTTTTGTGTTGGCCAGATGAAGATGGTGAAAATATTATGAAAGCTATTGCAGAACACGAAGTTGATATGGTTATAAATATTCCTAAAAATCATACAAAACGTGAATTAACCAATGGTTATAAAATACGTCGCGCTGCAATTGATCATAATATTCCATTGTTAACAAATGCACGTCTTGCAAGTGCATTTATCCACGCTTTCTGTAGCAAAGATGTTAAAGATTTAAGTATCAAAACTTGGCAAGAATATATGGGTAGATAGTTTTTTACAACTAATTATACTTTATTAAAAAAGCCGTTCAAAAAAATGAACGGCTTTTTTTTTATAATTTATTCATTTATAAAACTTCTTAGTTTTTCAATATAATCTTTTGGAATATTAAGAACTTTAACAACTGTATCAAAATCAAGATTCATGTTTTTCATTAAAGCTTTGATATTATCTATTTTTTCTTCCAATCTACCTTCTTCTTTGCCTTCTTTTCTACCTTCCATTCTACCTTCCAATCTACCTTCTTCTCTCCCTACTTCACGCTCCACTTTTAGGGCAGAACGTTCAGTAATTTGATTTAGACGAGATTTTTCGTAGTATGCAATTTCAGCGTCAGTGTATGCCGAACGTTTTAAAATTTCTAATGCTTGTGAAATGTCTTTGTTGTTTAGCATTGCTTGGTCAACAATTTCAGTGGCTTCGTTTATTTGAGTAAAAAATTGTAACCAAAGATCTTTTAATAGTTTTTCACCATGCGTAATAGGTTTATATTTACGAATATCCACAAACGACATCACAATAGCATCTTTTTTATCTTCAATATGATTATTGTTTGTGATAAAGTAAGTTTGAATATATTCGTCGTAATCTTTAAATTCAGGAATTTTATTCACATCAACAATACTCAACGCATAAACATTGTGTAATTGATCAAATTGTTCAGCAGTTTCAAGTTGAGATGAATATAATTTAGTTACATTATATAAAGTACGATAAAAATATGCAGAATTCCAATAAGTTTGCATTTCTACAATAAAATATCTATCGTAGTTGTCTTTGCATTTTACATCAACTATTGAATATTTTTTTCCAGGATTTTCAGGAATTTGCTCAGGAGAAAGATATTCAATTGATTCAATTATATGATTTTTAGGAAGAGGCAATAACGAATTTAAAAGACTAATAACAAGATTTTTATGCTCGCCAAATACCTTTTTAAAGGTTAAATCAACTTTAGGGTCTAAATACTTACTCATTTTTGATTTACAATTTTGATTTTTGCAAATATACAAATATTGTTAATAGTTACAAAGTTTTTGCAAACTGATTTGTAGTAACTTTACTAAATTCAAAAAATAAATGAAAAAAAAACAAAATTAATTATTAATAATTTGGAAATATAAAAAAGTAGCCTTATATTTGGCGCGTAATTTATAATGAAAAGGGGAAAAGTATTGTATGTGCCCTTCTAAAACTCATCAATCATTTCCCCAATTGTTAAACTTTAACCTATAAAGCTATGAAAACTTAAACGATACTCACCTAAAAATGTTATTGCCATAATTCAAGGAATTAGTGTGCAATATCGAAATCTTTTATAAAAAAATTAAATTTATTCTTAACCTTATTAAATTTAAACGATGAAAAAAATTAAAATTTTTGCATTAGCATTTTTGATGCTAGTAGCAAGTAGCAATATTTATATTGCAAATCAAAATCAAATCAAAAATAATATTAATCTAGATGATTTAGAGGCTCTAGCTCAAAATCCAATTGAATTTGGTATGACTTTTTTTGGATTTGTTAAAGATGTTAATGATTTTTTTGGATCGGATAATAAAGAAAATGTTGTTATTTGTGATGGAAAAGCTGAATCTGAAAAAACAAGTATTTATGTTAAGATTTATTGTAAATATAGCATGTCGAATCCAAATTGTTCTACAAAGAATTTTGGCGAAGTTATAGTTTATTTTAATAATTCATCACCATCTCAACAACAGTCTCCTTATCAACAGCAATCAATAAATCAACAGCAATCAATAAATCAACAGCAATCAAATTATCAATATACTCAAAAAGAAATTGAAGCAGCTTGGTTTCCTGATACAGCGCATGGTTGTTGGATTAATCTTATAACAAAAGAAATAAGATAATTTTTAAACTTACTATCATTCAATTAATTTGAATGATAGTTTTAAATATAATCCTATGAAATACTTAATTTATATTATAATAATATGTTTGTCTATTATTTATGGATGTAATTCAAATAATTATCAAATTCCATTAGTCAACGAAAACAATGCAGAAATAATTGATTGTGTCGATTTATTAACAAAAGCAAATCAAGAGTCAGTTTTATTTTATGATGAAGACATTGTTGATAGTATTTATGTAATTAAATTAGAGAGCATTGATGAGGCTTTGTTTGGTTATATTCACCGTTTACAAATAGGAGATAATTATATTTATATTTTAGATCATAATAAACGTGTAATTATTTTTGATTTAGATGGAAAATACATTAAAACAATTTTTACTGGTAATGGACCTGGAGAAATATATTCTCCTGATTGTATTTCATATAATAAATATACTCACGAATTTTTAATTTTTCAATTCAAGACCGTATATAAATATACAGAAACAGGTGAATATTTAACAGCGATAGATATTCCATTTTATATTCAAGATTGTATGCCTTTTAAAAATGGATATATTTTTTTTCAAGAATTTTCACAAAATAAAGCGCAGAAAAATTTATTTATTACCACTGATTTTGGTTTTAACATAACAAATATTAGTTCATTAAGTAAACAATACCCTTCAGTATATCCTTCTTTTTTACTAAATAAAAACAATGAAAATATTATGTTTTCAAGATGTTGTGATAATAATATATATTTTTTTAATGACACTTCTTTTTATGTAAAATACAAACTAGAATTAGGAGAACTCGAAAATGTTGTTGATGAAAACGAAGTTTATTATGATTATAAAAAATATTCTCAAATTAAAAATAAATACGAAATAAATGGCTGTTTTGCAGAAAATGACAAATTTCAAAGTTTCGTATTGTTTAGAGAAAATAAACCTTATGTTTTTTTTCGAAATAAACACTCTGGAAAAATGATAGTTGGTATAAATAATTTTCCGCTAAAATCAAGTTTAGGATTTTGTCTTATTTGTGGAAACCCATATGGTACATATCATAATTATTTTATTAATGTATTATCATACGAAAATTTACCATATAGGCCATTATTAGATTATATAATACCAGAAAATCACATTTCACAAGAAGATGTTGAAAAAATAAAAAATCTTAAAGAAGATGATAATCCTCTTGTTATTCTTTATACTCTTAAAGGATTAGAATAATGATAAAAAATATAATTATAGGAATAATATTTATAATAATTGTAGTTTCGGAAATTTTTGTTTTGAATTCTAATTTTAGTTTAAAATATGAATTAAATAATCAAAATCAATATCTTGAAAATATTACAACAAATTTAAATATTTATCAAAATCAATTTGTTGAAAATATTAATAATAGTAATTGCTATATTGACACAAAACTTGTAATTAAAGATACAGCAAATTGTGAATTAAAACTATCAGATATTATCCATGATAATTTTTTATTAATTAGATATTCAGATAAATATTGTGAACAATGTGTTAATCATGCAATTAGTGTTTTGTTAGATAATAAAGAATGTTTTGATTTTTCAAAAATAATATTTTTAGGTGATTTTGACAGCAAAAGGAATTTCAAAATTTGTAATCATATTTATAATATTATTGATTATCAAATATATAACAGTTCAGAACTAAACATTCCTGCTGATAAATTATTATTTCCTTACTACATTATAGTAGATAAAAATTTACATGTATTATCAATTTATCTTCCAAATAAATCAACTCATGGAACTGATTTCGATTTTAAAAATTTGAAATATATGTACGATAGTTTAATTCAGAAATAGATATAAAAAAAGCCGTTCAATTTTTTTGAACGGCTTTTTTTTATAATTTATTCATTTATTAAACTTCTAAGTTTTTCAATATAATCTTTTGGAATATTAAGAACTTTAACAACTGTATCAAAATCAAGATTCATGTTTTTCATTAAAGCTTTGATATTATCTATTTTTTCTTCCAATCTACCTTCTTCTTTGCCTTCTTTTCTACCTTCCATTCTACCTTCCAATCTACCTTCTTCTCTCCCTACTTCACGCTCCACTTTTAGGGCAGAACGTTCAGTAATTTGATTTAGACGAGATTTTTCGTAGTATGCAATTTCAGCGTCAGTGTATGCCGAACGTTTTAAAATTTCTAATGCTTGTGAAATGTCTTTGTTGTTTAGCATTGCTTGGTCAACAATTTCAGTGGCTTCGTTTATTTGAGTAAAAAATTGTAACCAAAGATCTTTTAATAGTTTTTCACCATGCGTAATAGGTTTATATTTACGAATATCCACAAACGACATCACAATAGCATCTTTTTTATCTTCAATATGATTATTGTTTGTGATAAAGTAAGTTTGAATATATTCGTCGTAATCTTTAAATTCAGGAATTTTATTCACATCAACAATACTCAACGCATAAACATTGTGTAATTGATCAAATTGTTCAGCAGTTTCAAGTTGAGATGAATATAATTTAGTTACATTATATAAAGTACGATAAAAATATGCAGAATTCCAATAAGTTTGCATTTCTACAATAAAATATCTATCGTAGTTGTCTTTGCATTTTACATCAACTATTGAATATTTTTTTCCAGGATTTTCAGGAATTTGCTCAGGAGAAAGATATTCAATTGATTCAATTATATGATTTTTAGGAAGAGGCAATAACGAATTTAAAAGACTAATAACAAGATTTTTATGCTCGCCAAATACCTTTTTAAAGGTTAAATCAACTTTAGGGTCTAAATACTTACTCATTTTTGATTTACAATTTTGATTTTTGCAAATATACAAATATTGTTAATAGTTACAAAGTTTTTGAGATTTGAATTTTTTTATTGCTTAACTAAATTTAAAAAAAAGATTACTTAAAAAATTAAAATATATGTTGAAATATAGAAAACGTTCAAATTTTAAAATTGCATCTTTAAATATTTTGTGATAAGTAATGAAAAAATAAAGAGAAAATTTTATATCTTTGTTTTTCTATCCAAAATTAAATTATGTCTCTATTTGCAAATATTGGTGATAAAATTACATTTTATAATGATGTAGAATGCAATATAATAGGAATTTCAGTTTTATTGTATAAAACCAAGAAAACATATTATACACTATGTGAATATAAATTAAAGAAAAATTTAGACAATTCTATTTGGTATTTAGAAGATGATTTTGAAACCAATAAATACAAACTTTTTTCATTATCTGATAATAAAATATCAAAAAAATATCATTTTCGTATAGAACCTAAGGGTATAAAAACAATTACAAGAGAATATTTTGTTTTACAAGCCATTGGTGATACTGATTATAAAGAAAAAGAAACGATAAAATATAAATATGACCAAAGTGAAAAAGATTTTTATATAATAAAAAACGCCACCTATTATAATGGTGTATTTTTAACACAAGATGATATAAAAAAAACTACAAATTCTAACAATGAATTACCTTTAAGTATATATTTGCCAGTTATATCAAAATTTCATGATGATAATAAAATAAGAAATAAATCATATTCGATAAAAGAAGGATTTGGGGTAGGAGATGGGCTTTTGATAAACGATCAAGAGTGTTTTGTATTGTCACAATCTACTTCGAATATCGATAGCGTTTTTTCTAACGAATATAAATTATATAATAATAATACAAACCAATATTGTTGGTTAAAATATTTTAATGATAGATATTATTTTTTGTCAGAAACTGAAGAATTTAATAATGATAACAATTCGTTTTATAGCAACTATAAAAAAAGAGTTAGTTATATTTCTGATTGGGAAACTATGAACAATACAGAATGTATGTTTCATTTATCAAGAGATTTAGATAATAAAGTTTTATTAAAAGAAGAATGGCAACATAAAACAGAATATTTTCAAGGAATTGATATAGACGATAAACAATTAAAAGTAATAAAATATGATTACACATTACCAAAACCTAGTGAAAATATAAATATTGAACCTACCAAAATTTCAGAACCTATATCAGTAAAACGAACAAATATAAAACAAACAGTTATTTCATTAAGTATTGTTTTAGGGGTATGTTTATTATTAGATAATATATTTCCAGATATAAAATCTATTATGCAACTACCTGTTGTATTATTTGCTTTTTATATAAGTTTATCAGAACGTTATCCTAAAATTAGTATATTTCATAAACTAAAAGAATTAAAGGAAAAGAAAGCCAAAGAAATAGAAACAAAATTAAGAGAAATTATTTTCAATAGATTAAGAAAATAATAAAAGTAATATTTTAAATTATATTGTAAAATATTAAAAAAATACACGTGTATTTTTACACTTTGTTAATTAAATCATTTTTTCTATTGAAAGTTTAAATATAGGTTCTTATCTTGACAATTAACAAAAATATTTGTAAATTACATACCAAATCAAATCATAAACAATATGGCTCAAAATATTTTGAATATAAAAGTAGGCACATTTAATTTAATGAATTTAATGATGCCTAATGTAAAAGTCTACGGATCGATGCATATTTCTCCACGTGATTTTGAAAAAAAAGCAGAATGGATAAATTTTATGCTAAATCAAATGAATGCAGATATAATCGGATTTCAAGAATGTTTTCATAAAGAGGCATTAGAATGTATAATACGCCAAAATAGATTATATCAACATGCAGAAGTTGTTATTGGAGACGAAACAGGAGATCAACCTAAAGTTGCATTATTATCAAGATATCCAATTCAAGATGTTCAAGTATTTCATAAGTTTCCTCAAAATTCTATTATTTCTATTTCTAATAGAGCTAGAGAACTTGTAGAATTACCATTTACAACATTTTCAAGACCTGTTTTAAAAGTAAAAGTTTTGATACCAAATTATGGAGTAATAACATTTTTTGTAGTTCATTTAAAATCAAAACGACCAATATTTTATGATGGAGAAAATGAAAACAATCCTATAGATTTGGCACGAGCACAAGTACGTTCGTTAATGTTACGAGCAGCAGAATCTTCAGCAATTCGTTCTTTGTTATTAGATAGTTTACAAGGTAGAGATTGTCCTGTGGTTTTGTTTGGTGATGTAAATGACACAGGAAATTCTGTTACATCTCGTATTATTTCCGGTGAAGTTCCACAACATAAACTTCCCGATAATGTTAAGAAAAATGCGTGGGATGTGATATTATATCATGTAAAAGACATTCAAGCAAGAAGAAGTTATCAAGATTTTTATTATACACATATTCATAATGGAATGTACGAAAGTCTTGATCATATTATGGTTTCACAAGAATTTGTTACAGACAATCCGCGATATATTGGTAGGGTAGGGCAAGTTATGTTGTTTAATGACCATCTTATTGACCAAACATTTTCTAACGAACGTCCCAATAAATATACAAGCGATCATGGAGTTGTGGTATGTTCATTAGAATTGGATATAGAACGAGCTAACAAATATAGATTCTAATTATGAAAAAGAAATAAGAATGAGAATAAAAATATTATGAGTTTTGGCGCATTTCAATGTTGTATTACATAGGAATGTGCCGTTTTTGTATTTGGCAGATTATTATAAAAAAAGGAATTAAAAAAATCAAAAGATTTCTTTAATTCCTTTTTTATTCTAATAAATAAATATCCTAGAAGAATTTATATCTATTATCAATGATGTTAGCCATATCAATCAACGCGTTCATAGGTTGATATGAAGCGCGAGAACGAATATCATTTTGCATAACATTTCTGTCTGTTGTAATATTTATTGGTTGAATTTGTTGAGCAGGAGTTTTGCTTGTGTTTTGAATAACATAAACAGCATTTCTACCAATAAAAGGTTTAGATACTTCGTTTTGACCAAGACTAGAAGCAACGGCAACAGCAATAGGATCATAATTATTACCTAAAACAACAGTACTTAAATTTACGTTGTTTGCATCTTGAACAGGTTTATCAACTTGAGCAGCAAGAGCATCAACGCTAGAAACATTTTTAGATTGAAGATCATTGATAATCTTTTCACCTTTTTTCTGAGATAATAATTCAGAAGATATTGTTTCTTTAATCGAATTTAAAGAAGGTTTACCAACAGGATGAATACCAACAACAGCTGCAACAATGTATTTGTCTCCAAATTCCATGATATCAGAAACTTCTTTAGATTTTTCTTCATCAAAAGCCCATCTTACAAATTCGCGAGAATTTTCTAAACCAGAAACAAAACGAGTGTCGCTAGTTAACCCTGGAGCTATTTTTCTTAATAAACCTTGAGTTTGAATAGCATTGTCAAATTCAGAAGGTTTTCTAGTTTCAGCAGCAAATTTATTTGCTAAAGCATATGCAACTTGACGTGTTTCTTTGCTTGTACGAATTTCAATTTGTAAAAATCCTACAGAAACTTTATTTTTCGGAGCAGTTTTATTTGTAACTTTAATTATGTGAATACCATAAACTGTTGAAACTGTTGAAATTTTGCCCTTTTCAGTAGCAAAACAAGCATCTAAAAATTCAGGAATAAGTCCCATATTTTCAGTAATCCAACCTAATTTACCGCTATCTTTAGCAGATTGAGTATCATCAGAATATTCAGAAGCAATAGCACCGAAATCAATGCCACTTTTAATAACGCCTAACAAACTATCAGCTTTGATCTTTGCAGTAGTAGTGTCGCCAGCAATTAAAATATGAGATACTTCAATAGAATCTGGTAATGAAACATTTTTAATTAAACGTGCTAATTTGTAATATTCACCTTCTTGATAAGGACCATAAACAAAACCAGGAGTTTGAGCAAACATTAAACTATCAACAGTTTCGTTTGTAATATCACCTTTAGAATAGTGAATGTCACGATATTGAATATCTGATTTAGAGTTTATAAAAGATTGAACATCTTCAGTTGAAGCAAATCCATCTTTTAAACCATTGATAATGTCTAAAGAATAAGTACTATCTTTTTGAGAAGGATCAATATCAAATGTAACGTATGCTACATCGCGAGTTTCTTGACTTCTATAGTATTTTTTCTCGTTTTCTTTAAAATATTTTTGAATATCAGCATCAGAAACGCTAACTTCTTCGTCTTTAACTTCAGAAAATGGGAAAGAAACAAATTTAACATCAGAAATTTCTGTACGTTCAGCAAATTCTTTTTCCACTTCAGCTGTAGTTACACATAAACCAGCTGCAATCATATTAATATATTTTTCAGTGGTTCTGTCAACACGAAGTTCGTCTTCTAAACATTGCCAAATAAAATTTGTTGTTGGGTCAGATTCGCTAGTTTTAGCAATCTGTAAAACAATATTTTTGTCATAAACTCCTGTTTCTGGATTAGTAAATAATTGTCTCATAGTAGGAGTAACCTTACCATTTTCAATTAAATTAATTAATTCATCGTCAGAAGCTTGAATACCTAATTTATCTGTGTTGTTTAAAATAACATTTTCTACAATTAGTTGTTGCCAAACATAATCGTGGATTTGGTCTGACATTTCGCCACTTAAACTACTATTGTTTGTAACAATTTTGATAAATTGTTCTCTTTGTTGTGATCTATTCAAAAAATCTTGGTAATCAATAGAGTTACCATTGATTTCACCCATTTCGTATTGGCTTTGACCAAAAATTGTACTGCTGGAATTTATAAAGTCTCCAAGAATGAAGGCTAACAAAGCAAAACCTACTGCAAATGCAATAAGTCCTCCTTTTTTCCTTATTGATTGTAATGCTGCCATTTATAATATTAAATGTTTATGTTGGTAATGTTCAAAAATTCTAGCGGTAGCAAGTAGCATAAAAATGCTCCGCTAGGTAGATATTAAAAAACCCCAATCCCATTTTGTGAATTGAGGGCTTTTGCTTCATCGCAGAAACGTAACTTTATTAGTATTTTATTCTGCATTGAGGTTCAGACGATACTGTAAGTTTTTTTCTGCCTTTTTTACGTCTTGCAGCTAATACTTTACGACCGTTAGCAGTTTTCATACGTTCTCTGAATCCGTGTTTGTTTTTACGCTTCTTATTTGAAGGCTGATATGTGCGTTTCATTTCCTTTTATTTATTAAATGGTTTTACTAATTTCTTTACTTTTATTATGAAAATACACTTATTTTCGGACGGCAAAGTTAGAGTTATTTTTTACTATTACAAAAAAATATTTTTGATTTTTTTCTGCCTTTTTTATATTTTTATTTATTGGCTAATTTTTCTATGATTTTAGCTTTTATTTTATACATTAAGATAGTTAATTAATGAATTGTATCTTTCTTCTAATAAATCTGAATATTTATGATCTCCATTAATTATGTTTTTTATACGATAGCCATAACGTTCTAATCCTGAAACAACGCTTGATGTGTCTGGTCCATTTAATTTTATGGTTACTTCTATTTCGTTACCTTTTATATTAGTAAATAATCCCATCACTTTTAATTCGTTGTTTTCTACTATAGTGGTAATTAATGCAGGTGAATAATTTTTTATATCTGTAATTATTTCTATAATGCCACCAACCATATTTGATGAAGTAAAATTAGCCATATAATTAATAAGTGTTGTTTCGGTTATAACACCTAAATATTTTTTTGTTGTATTGTTTATTACTGCTAACAATGGTAATTTTGACGAACTCATTTTTGATAATACATCAAATATGTGTTGATTTTCTGTTAAATATGTATATTGATTGATGTTATATTTTATATAATTCTTTATACTTTTTGATTCTGTAGATATTTCATTTAAATCTTCTTCTGATATTAAACCTAAATATTCGTTTTCATTATTTACTATTGGTAATATTTTAACTTGATTAATATCCATTATTGATAGTGCTTCAAATGGTTTGTCGCTAGGTTTTAATATTGGAATATTTTCGTCGATTAGTTCTTTTAAATTCATTATTTTATATTTTTAAGCAAAGTAACAATTTTTTTTTAAAATATTTTAATTAATAACATAAAAAAAATCTTAATAATCTATAAAAGATTTATTTTTGCACAGAATTTCAATGAAAAAAAAATGAGTACAACAACCCGATTAAGTGTCAATATTAATAAGGTTGCCACAATACGTAATGCACGTGGTGGCAATAATCCTGATGTTGAACAAGTAGCTATTGATTGTGAACGATTTGGTGCACAAGGCATTACAGTACATCCTCGTCCAGACGAACGTCATATCAGATATTCTGATGTTAGATTGTTAAAGCCTTTAGTTAAAACAGAATTTAATATAGAAGGTTATCCGTCAGAAGATTTTATGAAACTTGTTTTAGAAGTTCGTCCCACTCAGGTTACTTTAGTTCCAGATGGACCTCAACAAATAACTTCAAATTCTGGTTGGGATGTTGTTAAATATAAACCATTTTTGCGTAATATTGTGGCTCAATTAAAAGAAGCAGGTATTCGTTCTTCAATTTTTGTGGATACTGATCATGAAAATATACTTCATGCTGGCGATTGTGGAGCAGACAGAGTGGAACTATACACCGAACCATACGCAACTATGTATAAAATTAACCCAGAAGCCGCCGTTGCACCATTTGTTCAAGCTGCAGAATTAGCTGCAGAACGAGAAATTGAAGTGAACGCAGGACACGATTTAAGTCTTGAAAATCTTTCTTATTTTATTAAGAATGTTCCAAATGTTAAAGAGGTATCCATAGGGCATGCTCTTATTTGTGATGCTCTTTATTATGGACTCGAAAATACAATAGGTATGTATTTAGACAGAATTAAGAATTATAATTAATTTCTAATTATAAATGCAACATATTTTTAATTTTAACATAATTTTAGTTATATGAAAAAGCGTTTTTATTTGTTGATAGCTATGTTATTAATGTTTGTAGGCGTAGCGTCAGCACAGGTTACAACTTCAGGTTTAACTGGACAGGTTACTAGCGAAAACGGTGAAACACTTCCTGGAGCAACAGTTATAGCTGTTCACGTTCCTTCTGGAACACAGTATGCTTGTATCACCAATGAATCTGGTAGATATGTTCTTCAAGGAATGCGTCCTGGTGGTCCTTATTCTATCACTTATTCATTTGTAGGTCTTAAAAATGAGGTTTACAATGATGTTAATCTTTCATTAGGCGAAGTTGCAAAATACAACGCACAACTAAAATCTTCAGACGTAGAACTCAATGAAATTGTTGTTGTTGGCGTTAATCCTTTTGATGCTGCTAAAACTGGAGCATCTCAACGTATTTCGTCTGACGACATTCAAAATTTGCCATCTGTTTCTCATAGTATTGCAGATGCTACCCGTATGAATCCTCAAATCTCTATCTCTCAAAGTGGAGCTATGAGTTTTGCTGGTGCTAGCAACCGTTATAACTCTTTCCAAGTTGATGGTGCTATGAACAACGACGTTTTTGGTTTAACCTCTAACGGTTCTAACGGTGGTCAAGCTGGTGCTCAACCTATTTCTATGGAAACAATAGAACAAATTCAAGTTTCTGTTGCTCCTTTTGATGTTCGTCAATCTGGTTTTACTGGTGGTGCTATTAATGCAGTTACCAAATCTGGTACTAACGAATTTCATGGTTCTATTTATGGAAATTGGCTAAACCAAGGTCTTATCGGTTCAAAATATGAAATGATGAACGGTAAAGATAGTGAAAAATACGATGACGAATTAGAATATCGTTTTGGTTTCACTGTTGGTGGTCCTATAGTTAAAAATAAAATATTCTTCTTTGCTAACTACGAAAATTCTAATAAAGAATATCCTTGTAATTATTCTATTGGTTCTGCTGCTTCTAAGGTAGACGCTAATGTTGCAAACGATATTTTAGATGTTCTTAAAAACAAAGGTTATACTGGTTCTTTTGATAGTAAAGACAATTACACAAAATCTGATAAATTAGGTTTAAAACTTGACTTTAATATTAGTACCAAACATAAAGCTTCTATTAGTTGGCGTTTAGTTGATGCAAAACAATTAAATTCTAATAGTACTGCAACAAATTTAAATGCTTCAGACTATATGTATGATTTTAAATCAAGAACAAACACTATCACAGCAGAACTTCAAAGTCGTTTTACAGAAAAACTAAGTAACGAATTTCAAGCATCATTTGTACAAGTTCGTGATAGTCGTAATCCATCAGGTGCATTCCCTATGATTTCTATTTCAAATGTAGGAGGTGGTTCTGTTAATCTTGGTTGTGAACGTTCTTCTTGTGCTAATGGTCTTGATCAAGATATTTATACTATCACAGATAATTTTACATGGTATAATGGTAATCATACACTTACTTTTGGTACACATGACGAATTCTATAAATTTGGAAACTTATTTATTCAAGACTTTTATGGAACATATTATTTTGCCAACGTAGACAATTTTTACGATTTTGTTAATGGTAATGCTGTTAATGCAAAAGGTGCCAACACATTGAAACAATATCGTTACGGAAGTGCAAATGTAGATGTTACAGGTACTGCTCGTTGGATTCCTGAATTTGGAGCAGGTCAAATTGGATTTTATGCTCAAGACAAATGGGCAATCAACAATAATTTTGATTTAACCTATGGTTTACGTGTTGATATTCCATTATTCTTTGATTCACCTTCTGAAAATGCACCTTTTAATGAATATGCAGCACAACAAGGATGGGATATTAAAACAAATCACAAACTTAGTAGCAATCCAATGTGGTCTCCTCGTTTAGGTTTCCGTTGGGATATGTCTGGTGATAGCAAAAATGTTCTTCGTGGAGGTGTTGGTATTTTTACAGGTCGTATTCCTTTTGTTTGGTTGAGCAACAACTTCTCTAACACTGGTATCCAACTTTCAACATACAACACTTCAAATGCTAAAGATCTTGAACAATTAAGTTTTATAGCTGATCCAAACGGTCAAACTGCTAACACATCAAAACTAGCTGCTGCTGGTAGCCAAACTATCAATGTTTTCACTAACGATTTTAAATTTGCTCAAACACTTCGTTTTAATCTTGGTGTTGATTTTAATCTTGGTGGTGTTGATTGGACTGCTGAAGGAATTTACTCTAAATCTCTTAACGACGTTGTTTATTACAACTATGCATACGATTTAGATAATGAAAAAACTTTAGGTTCTGTTTCTGGACTTAATTTTGACAATCGTCCTTATATGAAACGAGTAACTGATGGAACTCCTTATAGTGGAATTTATGTTCTTGATAATACAAACGAAGGATATTCATATAGTTTATCTTTCTCTGGTAAGAAAAACTTTAAATCAGGTTTAGGTCTTTACGCATCTTACACATTTACTCATTCTCAATCTGTAAATAGTGGTACAAGTAGTGTAGCTCAATCTAACTACAATTACAACTACACATATAAAAATCCTAACTCTCCAGAACTTGGAAACACTGCATACAATTTCCCTCATAAAATTACAGCATCTGTTACATACAATAAAGAATATGCTAAACATTGGAAATCAACTATTAGTTTAATTTATACAGGAATGTCAGGTGCTCCATATTCAATTTATGTATATGGTGATATGAACGGTGACGGTGTTTCTGGAAATGATTTACAATATATACCTACAGATGCACAAATCGACCAAATGCCATTTATTAGCACTTGGAACGAAGAAAAACAAACAGGTTATACTGAAGATATGCAACGTGCTGCAATGAAAGCATGGATTGCTAACGATGATTATATGAGCGAACATCGTGGTGAATATTTTGAACGTTATGCAGATAACGAAGATTTTGAACATCATTTTGATTTTCACTTTGCACAACAATTTAAATTTAATGTTGGCAAACGCGTTCATGCAATTGAATTCTCATTTGATGTATTAAATGTTGGCAATATGTTCTCTCCAAAATGGGGACGTTATGCTCAAGCCGCAGGTTCTTCAACATATTACAGTCCTGTAACATTCAACAACAAAACAAATGCTTACCAATTCTTACACGACGAAAATTACAATATGCGTTCTTACTCTGATTACTATTCTCGTTGGAGAGGTCAAATTGGTTTGAAATATATTTTCTAGTTGATTTTAAATGCTAATTTATTAGCAATACAATAAAAAAGCGATGAATAAATAGTTCATCGCTTTTTTTTTATCAATTCAAAATAAAACAATTTCAATATTTGTAAGTACTTTTATATTTAGTATATTTGCAAATAAAATATCATTTTAAGATTGTTTTAATAAAACAACCATGAGCAAATATCTTAATCCCAAAGCAGATTTAACCTTTAAAAAGGTGTTTGGAGA
>JAKSUC010000032.1 GCA_024413595.1 Bacteroidales bacterium | reverse complement strand
CCGCCTCCAAAATTCAGTAATTGATTTAGATATATAAGGATAATTAAAGTTTTCCATAAATTTAAATCCGAAAATTTTGTCAAATAATTTAAGAAATAAAACATAAATAAACCTAATAACTCGATTTAATAATTGCATAATCAAATACTTAATTTAATTAGTTTAATATTACCTAATTAGCTACTACCTCATCAAAACTTGAATATTGAGAGCCAATAATAAACTTTGATTTTGAAAGAATTAACATATCTACATAAGCATAAATTATACCTTTTGATGAGTTTCTATCTAAAACAAATGTATTTGATATAATTCTTTCAGGACTATAAATTTTTGTTAGTAAATATTTTAAATCAGGAGAGTCTGTAGCAATATAAATTTTTTCATTATTTGACATATTGTCAATATAATCTATAAATAGATTGATAGGCGATTTATCAGTAGAGCTAATATGATCTCCTCTTCGAATATGAATTCCAATATAATTATTAAAATTAAAATGATTTAAAATATCACAAACGTGAGTTGAAGGTTTAAAAATAGAATAATCTTCTTTATCAGTTAAACAATAACACATTGCAACATAAACATTTTGATAATTATCAAAAATTGGTTTTAATTGCAAAGGAACATTAGTTTCTCCTTTAGTGAAAACATAATCATATCCTTTTAATTTATTATAAATTTTAGAAATATATCTTTTTATAATATTATTTTGATACGAATGAAACATTCTAGGTTCATTTTTAATATTAATAAATACAAAACCATCAATTGGACAAAATAATTTTTCATATTCACAATTTAAAGCCCAATTCATAAGCCAAAGCACTTTTATTTGAACGCCTTGTTTAGCAAAATGAGCAATTGAAGCTATAACACGCATTCTATTTGCCAAACCATCTCTTAATAATAATGTCAGATTTTCAAGTTTCATTATTAATTGATATTAAAAATTTCACAATATTTATAATTATTATAATCCACTAAATAATGCCAACAATGTTCTATAGTATGTTGTAAAGTACCTCCTTGTTGATTTAATTCTATTGGGAAATCATTATACAAAAAGTTGTGTTCAAAAATTTGTTTAATAGCATCAACTTTTGCAATAAACATATTACCTGCTGGAAATTGATATTTTAATGGATTTGTTTTATATTTTACAACACCAATAATATTCAAAAAATCATATAATTTTTTTAAATCATATTTATTAGTTCTTGAAGTAAAATAAGCCCAATACATACTATCATCATTAAAAGGAGGAGGCGAAACAAATCCAATCAAAGGATTATCATAAAGGAATTTTATGACATTATCAAAATAATGTTTTTCACCCAATATATTTTGAAATAAATATTTTCGCCAAGAATTTCCACGTTCTCCTTGAGTTACACTTTTCTTAGTATGAATATGAACAATATAATCATATTTTGAATATATAGGATACATTATTTTTAAAAAAGGCCAAACATCACGACCTCTGTTTTCAACTACTTGTATAGTTATTTTTTTAGAAAATAGTTTTTTTTCGTAAAAAAATGATTTAATTATTTTCATTTTCTCATTATCAGATGTTGATATATACAAATCATAATTTATAGTTATAGATTGAATATAAGAATACAATTCTGATAATAAATCAATATAAAAAATATGTATTTGAATAGCAATTTTAGTAGTAGGATAATTAATTAAATTTTCATGACTTATATAAAAACAGTTATTCTTAGAAAATTTATTGATGCGTAATTTTCTAATTAAATTTTTACGAGTGTTTTTAGACTTAAAAAATAATATAACATTTTCTCTTGTTTCTTTTGAGAAAAAAGAACCTATAAAATGTTTTATAGTTTTAAACATAAAATTATTCAAGTTTGTTGTTAATCAATAAATCTAAATAAATTTTCGCAGATTTAATATTATGCCTCCACATATTAAGATATCTATTTCTTTTATTATCATCAGATTGTTCTGACGAAACATCAAGATAGTGAATTACTTCAATATTAGGAGAATAAAGCATTTTTAAACTAAGTTTATTACATTGGTATGCCAAAATTTGTTCTTCAAAATAAAGAAAAGTTTTTGGATAAAAACAATAATTTCGGTTATCAATAAAATCTTTGGAAAAAATATAACAAGCACCACAAAGTACAGAATTTTCCACTTCGTTAATATTTTTTATTGATTTAATTTGTGTCAAATTTGGCTGATTTTTAACATTATATTTAGTTGTTTTATTCTTAAATATAAATTTATAAATAGGTTTAGCCCACCAAAAAACTAAATAATGTAAAATTTTTAAAAGATAATAATTTTTATAATCATTAATAATGAATTTTTTATATCTTTTAATAAACTGTTTTGTTTGTTGAATATTTGCAAATTTAAGAGGACCAGGATTTTGATAAAGACTTATCGAAGGTGCAAAAATAGATGGACCTAAAACTGCAAAATCATTTTTATTATAGATTTCATATATTTTTTCTATAAAATCATCCTGATTTATAATAACATCACTATTCATAACAATCATAAAATCTAAATTATAATTGCTTTTTAGATAATCATACCCTAAATTGTTACCTTTAGCAAAACCGAGATTAATATCAGATTGAATAATTTTAACTATTTCATTATTTTGATATTTATTACATAAATCAATACATGACTTATTTGGAGATGCATTATCAATTAAAACAATTATTATATTTTTAGAACTGAATTTATATAATAAATTATCTACGCATTTAATTGTCATATCAAATGCTTGATAATGAAGTATTACAAATCCTATTTTAATATTAGTAGTTAACATTTTTATGTATTCTAAATTAGAAATATAATTTTTATAAAAAAAAATTACAATTATTAAATAATTTTTTCACCCATCTTAAAGGCATAAGAACAATATTTCCTATTTTAAAATCTTTAGTTTTTGAATAATCACAAATTTTAGAGTCAAAATATATGCGATATTCAGAATAAAAATCTTCACAAGATAAATTTCTACGTTTCAAGGCATTAAATCTTACTATCCAAGCCCAATATTCAGCTTTATAAGAATTTTGATTATTTGAAACACAATTAGAATTTATACGATAATTATATAAATAATCATCTATATGAACTACCGAAGATAATTCTTCATATTTTAACACCAAATCTCTATCAATAGCCCTTTTTAAAGTTAAATCAATACCTATAGTATTTTCATATAAATTTCTACGAAAACTAGCAAAATGATTTGGAGAAAAACCATACAAAAGATATTTTGAACAATCTAAATCTTTGGGATAATTATTAGGTTTAATTTTTTTTGATAAAATTTCATCTCTTAAATAAAAATTTGAATAAATAAGACCTATATTTTTATTTTCCAAATGTTTATTCACCATAATAAAAATAGCATTTGGTTCTAAAAAATCATCAGGATCTACAAAACCGAAATATTCTCCTTTTGATAGTTTTATACATTTATCTTTTGTAAAAGCAACGCCTTTATTTATTTCATTTTGAAAAATTTTAATACGAGAATCCAATTTTTGAAATTTATAAGCTAATTCAACAGAATTATCAGTTGAAAAATCATCAACAAAAATTATTTCAAGATTTTTATAAGTTTGGTTTCTAAGAGAAGAAAACAAATCATCAAAAAAAATTGAATTATTATAATTTGCAATTAACACAGAATATAAAGGATAATTATTCATATTTCCAATAATTTCAAAAACAAAAATAAGAAAAAGAAAAAAATAATAAATCAGTAACAAACAAATAATTATAAAAAAAATATTTTTTTAGTAAATTCGCGAACAAATAATAAGAACAAAATTAAATATAAAATATACACAAAATGGCAAAAAAAGCACTTTTAATGATCCTCGATGGATGGGGAATCGGTTCAAAAGGAAAAGGAGACGTAATTTATCAAACTCCAACACCTTACATGGATTATTTAGAAGCAAATTATCCACATTCACAACTTTTAGCATCAGGAGAAAACGTTGGTTTACCTGATGGACAAATGGGTAATTCAGAAGTTGGTCACTTAAATATAGGTGGTGGACGTATTGTATATCAAGACTTAGTAAAAATTAACCGTGCTTGTAAGGATAATTCAATTATGGAAAATCCTGAAATTAAATCAGCTTACGGTTATGCACAAAAAAATAGCAAATCTGTTCACTTAATGGGACTTACCTCAACAGGAGGTGTTCACTCGTCTCTAGACCATTTATTTAAATTGGTTGACATTGCAAAAGAATACGGAATAAAAAATACATTCGTTCATTGTTTTATGGATGGTCGTGATACAGACCCAAAATCTGGTAAAGGATTTATTGCAGACCTACAAAAACATATCGACCAAATTGGAAACGGTTACATTGCATCAATCATAGGACGTTTTTATGCAATGGATCGTGACAAACGTTGGGATAGAATCAAAATTGCTTACGATCAATTAATTGAAGGTAAAGGTAGAAAGGTTTCTGATATGGTAGAAGGTGTTCAATCTTGTTATGACTCACACACAGAAGAACACAAAAACACAGACGAATTTATGGAACCATTAATCAACTCAAATGTTGATGGAACTATAAAAGAAGGCGACGTTGTTATATTCTTCAACTACAGAAACGACCGCGCAAAAGAATTGACAGTTGTTCTTACACAACAAGATATGACAGAACAAGGAATGCATACAATTAAAGATTTGCAATATTATTGTATGACACCTTACGACGCATCATTTACAGGAGTTCACATTCTTTTCCCAAAAGAAAATGTTACAAATACATTAGGTGAATATATTTCTTCAAAAGGACTAAAACAATTACACACAGCAGAAACAGAAAAATATGCTCACGTAACATTTTTCTTTAATGGTGGTCGTGAAACACCATACGAAGGAGAAGAAAGAATTTTAGTTGCATCACCAAAAGTTGCAACATACGATTTAAAACCAGAAATGTCAGCTTTTGAAGTAAAAGACAAATTAGTAGAAGCAATCAAATTAAACAAATATGATTGGATTGTAGTTAACTTTGCAAATGGCGACATGGTTGGACACACAGGAGTTTATTCAGCAATTGAAAAAGCTGTAAAAGCAATTGACCAATGCGTAAAAGAAGTTGTTGAAGCTGCAAAAGCTACAGATTACGAAACTATAATAATTGCAGACCATGGCAATGCAGACAATGCAATAAACGCAGACGGTACTCCAAATACTGCACACTCACTAAATCCAGTTCCATTTATCTACGTTACTGAAAATAAAAATGCAAAAGTAGAAGATGGTATTTTAGCAGACGTTGCACCTTCAATTCTTCACATTATGGGTCTTGAACAACCAAAAGAAATGACAGGTAAAAACTTGATAAAAGACTAATTTTTTATTGAGTTAACATTATAAAGCTCCTAACAAAATTATTTGTTAGGAGTTTTTTTTTATAATTTGAATTTGTTTTTCAAAATTAACAACCAAGTTTTAACTTTATGGCTTAGTTTCTGATTTTCTTTACGATAATCATTTAATTCATCAAGCCAAGATGCATTCCAAAGATGCACAGCTAAAGAATTTTTAGTTATATATTTTTTATAATTGAAAACACCATTTATTGTAGAGTCAAATGGCAGAGAATAAAAATAGTCAACACTATATACGCGAGGTCTGTATATTTCAGCTAATTCATTATAAATTTTTGATATATTAATGGGAATTGATATTTCATTAATTTTAGCTTCTTCAAATTTTAAATTATTATAATACTCAAATAATTTATCAATAAAAACAGAATTAATATTACTTCCAATAATTGCTGCATTAATTTTATTTTCTGTTTCATAACCTACAAAAGACTCACTATCAAGTAATTCATCAAAATTTTTAAGAACAAGCATATCAGTATCCATATAAATTCCGCCAAAATTTTTAAGAGCCCAAATACGAACATAATCTGCAACAAAAGCATATTTTTTAGCAGCTAAAGCGTCTTTTACAAAAGGTACGTTGATTGGAGAATTTTCTTCGTTCCAGAATTTTATTTCGTAATCGGGTAGAAATTTCTTCCAACTAGCAATGCATTTTTTACCAACAGGAGTAATTTCCTTTGGTCCAAACCAGCAGTAATGTATAATTTTAGGAATCATTTTTTCTTGAAAATTTTATATTTTAAGAATCTAAGTGGAGCTAACAATATATTACCTAATTTGTAATCGGTAGTAGTGCGATAATCATAGTATATTTCTTTAGAAGAAAAATATTGTTTTATTTCGGAATAAATATTTTCGGTATCCCAACCTCTGCGCTTGCATGCATCTATTCTTGCTTGTCATGCCCAATATTCTGCTTTGAAAGCATTTTGATTATTGCTAATAGAATTGCTATTTATGCGATATTTATAGAGATAATCGGGAATATGAATTGTTTTTCCTGTCTCTTCCAATTTAAGAACCATATCTCTATCGATAGCACGTTTAAAGTTTGGATTTATACCCGAAGTTTTTAAATAATTCTCTTTTTTAAAAGCCGAAAAATGGTTTGGTGTTGCACCATAAATCAAAACTTTGTCTTTAGGAATATTACTATCGTAATTATATTTTTCTATTTTTGATAAATCCTCGTTGCAAAGATAAAAGTTAGAGTAAACAAGAGCTGTATCGGGATTTGTTTCAAAATTATTTATCATAACTTCCAAGGCATTTGGTTCAAGAATATCGTCGGGATCAACAAATCCACAAATTTCGCCTTTTGCTAATTCAATACATTTTGCTTTATTTTTGCCACAACCAAGATTTTTAGAATTTTTATATATACGTATTCTATTGTCGTTTAGCGCATAATTGTTAGCTATTTCTAGCGAATTATCATTAGAATAGTCATCCACAAATACGACTTCGTAATTCTTAAAAGACTGTTCTTTAAAACTCAAAAACAAATCATCTAAGAATTTTGAATTATTATAATTTGCAACTAATATGCTAAATTTTGGTTCTTGCATTTTCTTTGGATTAGCGAGGCAAAGATAATATTTTTTTTATTATAATCCATATAATTCTTTTATCCAAGGTATATACATTTCGCTCGTGAACTTTTCTGCACCACGTTTGTTGAGGTGTTGAACATCTCGAAAATATTCTGTATTATAATTAATTATGGTGTCATTAGAAAAATCCTTAAAAGGAATTCCAAGTGACTCGGAATATTTTTGGAAAAAAGTTATTACTTCTAATCTGTTTTTGAAAAATTTTCTTCCATAGTAGTATTCTGGGGTATAAACAAAATTCAATTGAATATTTTCTTTACTACAAAAACAAACAAATTTTTCTAAAAAATTTAAGTGTAAAGAATCTATAATATGTGTTTTAGAAAAATTTTCTTTTTTTCTTTCTTCAAAACCTTTACTATCAAAATGATTATCAAATCCAATATAACCTTTGGTGGTTATAATGTTGCTATTTTTTAGTAAACTATTTTCATAGCATTTAAAAATATAGCCAGAATATCTTAAAATAGGAATCCAATATTGATCTTTAGAAAATCCTTCTAAATGTTTTGTACATTCATAAACATTTTTGTTGAATAACATAAATGGGAAAATTTGATGATGCAAATACATCTGATATTCGTTTTCTAATGTATTAAATCCAACTTCAAGTGTGATTATTTTGGGCATCTTTTTGGCATATTTTTTCAACTCCAATAATCTAAGATACGAAATATCAATTCTAGCTCCTGCTAATCCTAAATTGTATGCAGAAACACTTAAAGAATCTTCGATTATTTGAGAATCAAAATGTTGAATTGCTCTTGAAGAACCAAAAATCACAATATCAGAATTAACATTATTATTGTAAATATCATTCCAAGCATAACATGTATTACCTGGTCTAAAAGCTTTGCTGATAAAGATATCTAACGAATAAGATATTGTAATAGTTAATAGACAAAATAATGCTGCTTTTAAGATGAATTTTCCCATTTATTTTCCTCTCATTACTTGTATAAACTTTCTTATTCCGAATTTTGAAAACAGGGTTCCGAAATCTTGCTTTAAGAAGTATTTGAATTTATTTTTTTTCGTTATTGCCCAAAAAAGTAGCTGATTATTAATATAATAAAGATATTATTACAAGCATTTATTTATTTTTTATTAAGCTATGATAATTTCTTCTAGCCCAATTTATAAATCTATTATGTAGTTTTATAAATTGAATAGGACCATATTTGTCACTTTTATCTCTCATATTTAAAATTGGCATTTTACATTGATCCCATAGCTCATGAGGGCACCAAAACTCTTCTGCATTAGACAAGTAAGCATGATTAGTTTTTATCAATAAAGAAAAGATACTTTGATCATGTCTATGTTCTACAAAATCTTTATGATTAGGAATAATTGATGGAGAATCATCATAAAGATGAAGATTTTTTATATCCATAATATCATTCCATATTTTAATTATATCTAGTGTATAACTATTTTTAACAAGTATAATATTCCCCGATTGTATTTGTCCTTGAAAGAGAATAGAAGTATCTTTTAGTCTAGGTTTGAACCATTCTATAGTGTCAGCTTTAGAATATTTATTTTCATTGAAATTATCTTTAAGCTGTCCTACCCATATATCTTTTTTTATAGCATTTTTGATGTACTTTTTAAAAAGAGATTTCCCATTGCAATTTAAATGAGAACCAGCATCTGAATAAAAAAGAATATCACCATCTTTGATTTTGGATAATGAATCTAAAATAATTAGTGGTTTCCAAATCCAATATCCATAGCCTCTAAGTGAATTTGTGGTTTTAATTATTTCTTCGCATCTTTCTTTTGTACATGATGGTAATTCATTTTCTGTGTACAAAAATATTTCTTTGAATAGTTTAAAATTTTGAGCTTCTTTTCCTATTCTTTGTAAAGTAGATTTCATTTTTGAATCTGCAAATGAGCAAAAGTAAATATCTCTTTTCATGTTGTTATTATTTTGTTGTTATTTTTTCTAGTTTTGTTCCATTGAGTTTTTGTGCTACTTCATCAAAACTGCTCCAATACGAACCAAGTATAATTTTTGCTTTTGATAATAAAATCATTTCAATATAAGCATCTATTATACCTTGATCTGAGTTTCTTGAATAATCTACATCTTTTGTATGTATACATTTGCCAAAATACATATCAAAAAAATCTTTTATGTCAATAGAATCTGTAGCAAGATAAAATTGAGCATTATTATTTGATTTTAAAATCTCATTTATTTTTTCAATAAATAAATTTATTCTGCTATTTTGTTGACTTTTTATATTATCGCCTCTACGAATATGAATTCCAATATATTCGGTTCCTATTAAAGGATATTTGTTTACTTGTTTGAGTATATTTTCGGTGGGTTTAAATATAGAGTAGTCTGATATATTGAATAATATTGCACAAGTTTCTAAGAATACACTTTGTTTATTTTCTAAGACTTTGTGTATTAATTTTACATTGCATGTGTCTTTGTTGCCAAATCCACCTCCTATAACAAAGTCATAGTTATGCATTTTGTTCCATACTTTTGCAATAATTCTTTTTATTATATTTTTTTGATTAGTATTAAAAAGTTTTGGATATTCTGTAATATTTGATACTTCAATACTATTAATAGGTTGAAATAGTTTTTCAAAGTTACAATTTAGTTCATTGTTTAACATCCAAAGTATTTTAATTTTTATTCCGTCTTTTATTAGTGGATATACAGAAGCTATTACTCGCATTCTATTTGCTAGACCTTCGTGTAATAATATCGTAAGTTTTTTTAGTTTCATAATTTTAGTTCTTCATTACTTGTATAAATTTTCTAATTCCGAATCTCGAAAACAAAGTTCCAAAATCTTGCTTCAAGAAGTATTTAAACTTCGATTTTTCGTTTTCGCCTAAAAAATATCTTGACGCAGCAATGTAAAAATCGTTTTTCTTGTCGTAAGAAAAAGATTTTTGTTTGAGTGCCCAACGTAATAATCCGAAATACATAATTCGCTCTTGTTCTGCATTTATATCATCACTATTTGTAATACTGTTAAAATTGTGTACTCTCCTGATTCCTACAGTTTTAGGATTATTATTTGGAACTAAAATCGACGTTGCAGCTATTCTGCACCAAAGCGATGTATCTTCCTTTATTTTTTGTTCAGTAAAAAACAATCCTGATTTCTCAAAAACCGATTTCTTGAAAACAACTGAATCGGTTGTAAATCGTCCAAACCCTCCTAGAATAAATGTCTTGTACAATTCTTCAGGTTTGACGTCGTCATTTACTTTTGTGATTTCGCTGTCAAAACGCTTCAAAAATTCTGTGCGAGCATTTTCGTTTTCAAAAATTGCTGATGTTATTCCATAAACTCCACCAATTTCAGGATTGCTTTCAAAAATTTTTTCTTCGTAGTCAAAACGATTATCAGCAAAAAAATCATCAGAATCCAAAAATGCAACAAAATCGCATTTAGCATTCATTATACCTAAGTTTCTTGATGCTGATCGGCCGTGGTTTTTCTTGTCAGAATGTTGCAATACTTTTACTTTTTCGTATTTTTTTGATAACGAATCAATTACCGATAGCGAGTTATCTTTACTTCCGTCATCAATCAAAATCACTTCTCCTGTTTGCCTTTGATTTATGCACGACAAAACAGCTTCGGAAATATATTTTTCCGAATTATACACTGGAATTATTATGCTGACTTTGAAATTTGACATTATTAATAATAAGTTTTTCTTGATTTAATAACTTTTCTGGTTTTAAAAATAAGTTTCAAATATAGATGAGTTTTCATTAACGCACCCTTTAGATTTAAATGCAATAAATCTTTGAATATCATTGCATTAAAATCAACGGTAATTTCTAATATATGAACAAAAAAATTACCATCGTAGTTTTTATAACAGCCTATCCACCAAGAATATGAACTATTAAGTTCTTTTTTGTACAAGTATTTTTTAGTTACAACTTTAGGTGAAAAATGCTCCGCAGCATGATACATTATAGCATTAGTAACTATTCCAATTTTTAAATTATGACGCAAAACACGTTTAGCATAATCGCTATCTTCGCCATAATGAAAAAATAACGGATCAAATAGACCTACTTCTTGAATACATTTTTTTGATAATAACCAACCTGCTGCTTGTACAAAATCTACATTATAATAATCTTGTATATTATTATAAAAGAAATCAGATATAATCTGTTGTCTATCACCATCTCTAGTCAAAAATAATGTAAATAAATCTTCTAACGATTTTTCTTTATTCGGATTAGCTTGAATAGGACTAATTATTCCGTATTCTTTGTTATTCTCTGCAAAATTAATTAACTTTTCAAAGCAATCAGACTCAAGCCATGCATCTTGATTTAATAGGAATACATAATCAGCACCATTATCAATTGCTTTTTTTATTGCTAAGTTGTTAGCAGCTCCAAAACCAAGATTTTCTTTACTTTCTATTAAATCAACATTTTGATATTTTGATTTTATAATATCAATTGTTTTATCCTTAGATGCATTATCTACAATTATTACATTTGTTTTAATTGTAGAATTTTCAATGGATTGCATAAATTTATCAATCCATTTTTCTGCAAAATAAGTTACTATAATTACATAAAGTTTTTTCATTGCTAAGAAAAATTGAAGATTTTATTTTTCATATTAATTAGCATCATTTTGTTTAAATATACAAAAAACATTCTAGCTTTAAATAATATCATAAACCATAAATTTATTTTTTTTACAAAAGTTGAATTTACAAATTGTACATACAATTCAAAACCTACAAATTGATCTATGATTTTATATTTAATAGTTTTACTAAAATGAAATTTTTTATTTAAATAACTATATCCAACTGCATGTTCTCTAATAGTTTGTTCATGCTTAGAAGTTTTACGCACTGAATTGTAATGAAATCTAAAATAATTTAGTTTTTGTGCAAGAAATGCTACATCAGACCTCATTAATACATAACAATAAAAATACAAATCACCAACCAAACGCATATTTATTATAAAATTAGGAATTGTATTAATTAAAGATTTCCTAAAAAGAATAGCACTCGCATTAGGAATTGTATTTATATATATTAAATAATTTAATATTTCATCTTTACCATTATTAAAATAATCTTTTTGCCAACGAATAGCATCTAAATTTTGAGTATGACATAACATATCGCCAAATACATTACCAACCTCATCAACTTTGTAAGATTGACAATAAGCAAGCCCGACATTATGATTTTTTTCTAGAATATCAACAAGTTTTTCAAGAAAAGAAACATCTGCATAATCATCGCTTTCTGCAATCCATACATAACTACCTTTAGCAATACTGATTCCTTTTTGCCATTGTTTAAAAGTTGAACCAGAATTTTTCTCGTTAATTATAACATTTGAAACTTTCTTGTTATTCTTGTAGGAAAGTAATATTTCTGCGCTGTTGTCTTTGCTGCAATCGTCAAGCAAAATTAATTCAAAATCTTGAAAAGTTTGGTTCAAGATTGAATCAATTCTTTCTTTTAAGTATTTAGCATGATTATAACTTGGTACTATGACGGAAACCTTGGGCATTTTATTTATTGAAACTTTTATAAATTATATCTATTTGCCAAAAATCTTTTTTATCCAGCGAAGCGGAGATGTTAACGCAAATCCAAGTTTGTACGAGAATGTATTCTTTACTTCATTTATTGTTTGGTATGCTTGGTTCAAGTTGTTCTCCATATTTTTTACTCTTTGTAAAAAATCTTCAAGGTTCAATCTTCCTTTAAAGAACTTTTCAAATTTGTTGATTATCTCTTGGTCTTTGTAATATAATGCATTGGGGTATATTGTCCAAAGACCTTTGCTATAATGTTTCGATAGATATTCATTCTCATCTTTTTCAAATTTTGGAATGTATTCATCAAAAAAGTTGAATGTATATTTTTGATGTTCGTACATCTTACGTTTATTTTTAATGTCAAAACTAACACTATCATCGTGTCTTCTATATACTCCAGAATTTATGGATACATATTTTACTTTTGCTCTTAGATATATTTCGTAAAGTATTGTGAGTGGTATATCAAGATTATCTTCTTTTATATTGAAATATTGTATAAATTGTTTTCTTAACATCCAAGTAACATTGCAAGCGTAATTTTTATTATTTAATGGATTACTTTCATCTAAATATGAATATCCATTATTTATAATATTATTGAATGTTTCTTGTGTGTTCTCACATACTATATTACAATCAGTATAGCAAAGTCCGCAATCAAGATACTTATCTAAGAAATCTACTTGTTTTTGCAACTTTAAATTATCGGTCCAATAATCGTCACCTTCACAAATTGCAATATAATCACCTTGACAAGAATATAATGATCTTTTCCAATTATTGACCATACCCAGTCTTTCTTTTGTTTGTAGTAATTTTATTTGTGGATATTTTGATGAATAATACTTACATATATCTAGTGTATTGTCTGAGCATAGGTCAACGCCAAGTACCAATTCATAATCAAATGACACTTGCTGACTCAAAATGCTATCTAGACACTGAGTTATATATTTTTCATGATTGTAAGTTACTACTAATACAGATAGCTTCATTTTTTGATTATTTTGTGTATAAAACGAAAAGGAGATAGTAAGTATTTCCCTAGACGGTAATTTGTAGAGTTTAAGATTTCTATATAATCCATTGAGAGTTTATATTTCAGTTTTTCAAGAGCGAGCTCTTTTTGGTCAATTATTGATTTGAATAGGAGGATTTTTTTTGCGTATTTTTTGTATATATCTGGATGGTTTTCACATATTTTAATTAACAATTCTTTTTCATGCTCAGAGGCAGATGTCCTCGTCCTTGATGAGTTCCTGATACGATATTTCAGTAGTGGCTCGTTTATTCTATGAACTATATCCTCAGGACTTAGAAATGTTAGCCAAAAATCCCAATCTTCCAAGCCTTCTCTCATATTTGGATTGAATCCTGGTGTTTTGTCAAAATCCGAATGTTTGAATAGAGCAGTTACAACAATGCAATTTCCCCAAATAAAATTGTTATAATTGTATTCTGGAATACAAAATTCGCCTTGTTCGGCTCCAAACATTTCTACTTTTGAGTAAACTAGTTTAGTCTCTTTGTACTTTATAATATAGTTTATGCTTTTGTCTAAGAAACTATTGTCTATTATATCGTCTCCATCTAGAGGTAGTATATATTCTCCTATAGACTCTTTTATGCCTTTGTTTCGTGCTACAGAAACTCCTGCATTGTCTTGGTAAATGTATTTGAATTTGTTTGATTTATTACAATATTCTTTTGCAATTATTTCTGTATTATCTGTTGAACCATCATTTATAATAATACATTCCCATTTGCTATATGTTTGTGATATAACAGAATCTAATGTTTCTGATAAATATTCACCAACATTATAACACGGTACTATTATGCTGATTAAGTTTGGGGTATACATAATTATTTGATTAGTTTTCGTTTTATCCATCCTGCTATGTAACGTGGATGGGTTAAGATCATTTTATAATGAAAAATTCTGTTTTGTATGGAGTTTCTGTATTTAGAATCAAACTTATATCGTTGAAAAAAACAAAAGTATTTTGAATGTATTTTATTGTTTTCTTCATTAAATAATTCGTAATTAGTAGAACAAATACCATCTAAATAAAAAACAGAAATTGCCATATCAATCCTTTCAAAAATATATTTTTTCTTGAAATATATTTTTACAAAAAAATCATAGTCAGCTGCTATCTTTAAACTTTCATCAAATAAATATTTTTTTTGTATTGATGTTCTTACGAATGTTGCTTGGTGGGAAAATGTTTTTTTGTATAGTGATTTAGGAGTTAAAAGTCGTTGATTACGAAATAAATAATATTCCTTATCGTTTTTAACATATTCATCTCCGTATATAACATCTGCATTATTAGCCTTTTTAAAAACATTTTCAAGTGTATTAAAATTTAGGATTTCATCTCCTCCATTCATAAATAAAATATATTCTCCAGTAGCCAGTTTTATTCCTTTGTTCATAGCATTGTATATTCCATTATCAGGCTCAGATATTAAAATATCTATTCTGCTTGAATATTTTTTTAGTATATCAACAGTACCATCAGTTGACGCGCCATCCACAACAATCCATTCAAAATCTTGGAATGTTTGGTTGACGATGCTCAGGCAAGTTCGCTCTATTGTAGAGACAATGTTGCGACAGATGGTTATAATTGTTAATTGTGGCATAGCAAATATAATTAACTTTTAATAATATTTTTTACCACAGCTTCAACAATACCATCATTAATAAATACTTTTATAACATCCCCACTTTTAAGTTCTGAAACTGATTTTATTGTTTTATTATCTAAACTGATTTTGGTATTTTGATTTAATTTGGTTAAAATATTAGAGGCTTTTGTGTTTAATCTCTGTTCTAAAACTAAAAACATGTTTTTTATTCTAAAAACAATATTAGACTTTTTACTATTAATCTTTTGATTTTCAGTATAAAATAATCGTTTTGTTGAAAGAGAAAAATTACTATTTAAATTATCCAAACGTAATTGTTTTGTTTTTAATGGATTTAAAAACATCAACTTAGTAGAATTGATTTTTTGACTAAAATTATTGTTTTGATATTCAAGATTACGTTTTAATAAAAGAGAGATATTTTCAGTTAAAGTATTAAATTTATTAACCTCATTTTTTAATCTATTAATCAAAAAAATAGCTAAGTCAGATGGTGATACAAAATTTTGGTTACTTACTTGCTCTGCAATGGTTAGGTTTGTAGCATGACCAATTCCAGTAAAAACAGGCAAAGGAAATTTTGCAATAGCCTTACTTAATAAATAATCATTAAAGCATTGCAAAGTAGCTTCTCCTCCCCCACCTCTAATTATACAAACTGCGTCAAAATTTTGTTTTTGATTATAAATTAGTTTCAAGCTATTAACAATTTCACTAACAGCCTGACTGCCAATCATTGCAGAATTAAATAATTTGATTTTAAAATTAAGATTTAAATCAGTATTTATTAGTTTTATAAAATCTGCATAACCTTTACCAGACTCTACCGAAATAATTGCTAATCTTTTGATTAATGATGGTAAATATAACTGTTTGTTTAAAGCAAAAAAGCCTTCCGATTTTAACTTATTAATGTTTTCAAGAATAATTTTAGCTTGACCACCTAAAATATTATCGATATCAATATCATGAATATTTAAACGTATACCTTTTAATTTGGAAAAATGTACAGAACAATACATCAAAACAACCATTCCATCTTTCAGAGGTTCTCCTGTTGTATGAATAAATTTCTGATTTATAATATCATATTCTCTTTTTTGTAAAAAGGCAGAAAAACTAGCAATAGCTTTACCATTTAAATTATGAACAAGTTCTGGATAACAATTTCCAGATTTTTTAAAATAATTAAGTTTTGAAATTTCTGCTTTAATCCAATACATTGATTGGTAGTTTCGATTGATAACCGAAGATAAACTATTTGAGAGTTCAAATAAAGAAAAAACTTTTTTTTGATTAATGATTTCAGGCATAATAAGTTGAAATTAAATATTTTGAATTTCTTTTAAAGTATTTTCAACTTTATCTTGAGTTTCAATAAGTTTTTGTTTACAAGCCTTAACCAACGGAACGTATTTAGAAGCTAAAATAGCAATTTGATCGACAGAAATATTAGGATTTTCAAGTTCTTTTTCAATTTTTTCGAGTTCAGCAAAACACATATCGTAGCTGTTCAAAAATTCTTCTGAATAATAGTTATTTTCCATTTGTGTATTTTTATTTTATATGTGCAAATTTATTAAATTAAAATAAAAATAAGAAGCATTAATAATTATTTTAATCCAATATTTTAATTATTTCTTCGATTACATCGTCAGAATTAATAGAATTAATATCAAGTTCAGAACCATATTCAAATTTTCTATATAATTCATGTCTAGAAAGTGTATTATTAAAATTTTTTGGAAATAAATATCTACCAAAATTACATAATTCAGAAGGATATGGACAAAATCTTAAATAATGATTTGCATTAGATATACAAATAAAACTAGTATTTACAGCAACAGCAACATGAACAGGAGAAGACTCATTAGAAATTAACAATTTAGCTTGCGAAATTATATCAACAAATTCTTTTAAAGTGGTTTTTCCTATTAAATTTATCAAATTTTTATTATTAAATATTTCAGAATTATAATTACTAAATAAATTTAAATCATTATTTGAACCAAGCAAAATTATTTGAAATTTATGTTGTAGTAAAAATTGTATAACTTTATCAAAATTAGAAAAATTCCAAGTTCTTTTTATGGAATTTGCGCCTATAGATATAACTATATATTCTTTCTTTCTAAGATTTTTAATAATAGACGTTGATTTAGATATATTTGAAGATTGTAAAAAATAATAAAAAAAATCTTGATATTTATAAAACTCAAACATTGAATTTGTATTAATGAGTGTAGTGTAATACTTATCATATTTAAATTTCAAATCTTTATTATGATTTACATCATTACCATAAAATGATATTTTATATTTTGAATATAAATCAAAAATAAACTCGTCAAAAAAAGCTTCTCTTGAGAATACTGGATATATTATGTATTCAGCCCTTAATATTGATAATATAGATTTAAAATAAATGTAATTATTATAATCAAGTTTATTTCTAATTAAATTTCTTGAAAAAAATAAAAAATCATTTATAAATCTTTTATCATAAGAAATAGATAAATTTTTCCAAACAATATTACCAAAAAGGATAATTTTATAATTATTATACAATTTAGATTTTTTTATATCTTTTATAAAATTTCTAAATAAGATATAATCACCTATTGCATCAGGCTTAATAATAATTATAATTTTATTAAACTTTTGTTTTTTTTGTAAATAATTTTTATAACTAAATAGTAATCCTCTAAATATACAAGATTTTTTATAATATCTTTTAAAAATTTTATATGTAAAAAATGGTGTAATAGAAAAAATGTAAAAAAGTATATATTTAAAAAATTTTAATATCATACTGATAAAAACAAATTATAATTTTAATAATATTTTTACCTATTCTATTTGAGTAAATTCAGTTTGAATAAAACCTTTTGGACGAAATATTCCAGGGTATTTTCCATACCAACTTGAATTTTCACGATGTTCATTAATTTCAAATGAAATTATATTCTTTAATTGATAAAATATTTTATCATTTGAACCTAACATAAAGGTAATATTGAACATTCCATCATTCAACAAATTAGAAGGCACATGAAAATTAGCTTTATATTTTCCTTTAGTAATATCAACTGGTTCTGTATTTAATGCAAAAATACAATTGCCCATATTATCATTAAAAAAAATAGTAATATAATTTCTTGGATAACTTTTACGATATGTTAATTCGATAATTATGTCAAAATTATCTTTAATAGTTAAGATGCTACCATTATATTCAACGCCAGCATAACATACGTAAAAATCTTTATCAATAAAATCATCTTCTTTAAAATAAATTTTTTCACTAATATTTTCATTAGTGTTGTCAATTAAATATCGAGCCACAATCTTATCAACATTACCAACAGCATCAATCCTTCCATTCTTCATCATAACCCCAGTTTTGCATAAATTTTTGATACTGGTCATATTATGACTTACAAACAAAACGGTACGTCCATTTCCTTGAGATATATCTTGCATTTTTCCGATTGCTTTTTTTTGAAATTCGGCATCGCCTACTGCAAGTACTTCATCTACAACAAGTATTTCTGGTTCAAGGAATGCTGCTATTGCAAAGCCTAAACGAACTCTCATTCCTGAAGAATATCGTTTTATGGGTGTGTCAATGTATTTTGCTATGCCTGCAAAATCTATTATCTCGTCTAGTTTTGATTTTATTTCTTGTTTTGTCATTCCAAGAATTGCACCATTTAAAAATATATTTTCACGACCTGTTAATTCTTGATGCATTCCTGTACCTACTTCAAGCAACGAAGCTATACGACCTTTAATTTTTATTGAACCTGTTGTAGGTGTTGTAATTTTGGATAAGAGTTTTAATAATGTTGATTTTCCTGCACCATTCTTTCCTATAATTCCAACAATATCTCCTTGATTTATAGTTAAATTTATATCTTTTAAAGCCCAAACATAATCATTATTATCATTATGTGACAAATTGTTGGTTGAACCTACAATTGAATTTACAGGACCTTTTCCACGAAGACGTGCAAAGAAATTAAGTACTTCGTCTTTAAATGTATCCGCTCCATAAAATCCTAATTTATAGAGTTTTGAAACATTTTCTATTTGTATAACAGGTTGCATATATTTTGTTTACAATTATTTTAATAATAGTATTATAAATAAAATCTATAATTTCAACATTAAACCGTGTCAATAAATTTTTGTTCTACTTTATTAAATAAAACTAATCCTATTAAAAGCAAAACAATAGTTACGCCAATTGAATATAAAAGCATAGCCGAATTAAAAGTTCCTACTCCAAGTACAGAATATTTAAAACCTTCTACAACAGGTGCGAGGGGATTAAATAATAATAAAAATCTATACTGTTCGGGGATAAAAGAAACTGGATAAATTATTGGTGTACAATACATTAATAATTGAATTCCAAATCCAACAAACATACTTAAATCTCTATATTTTGTAGTTACAGAACTTATTATAATTCCTAAAGCGAGTCCTAAAAAACCCATTATTAAACAAAAAACTGGTATCAAAAATGCCCAAGAATTTAAATGTAAATCAGCTCCTTGACAATAATAATAAATATACATAGCAATTAAAATAACGCTTTGTATTAAAAATGCTATAAAAGACGTAATTATTGTAGACAAAGGAACAATCATTCTTGGAAAATAAACTTTAGAAAAAATTGCTTGATTTCCAACAAAAACACCAGAAGTTGCTTGTATACAACGTGAAAAAAATCCCCATATTAAATTTCCTGTAAAATAAAATAATGGAGCTGGCACTCCATCTGTAGAAATTCCTGCGACATTAGCAAAAATAATTGTAAATGTAATAGTTGTAAAAATCGGTTGTAAAACATGCCAAAGGGGACCAAGTATGGTTTGTTTATATGCTGCAACAAAATCTCTACGTACTAATAAAAATAATAAATCTCTATACCTCCATATTTCTTTAAAATGAAAATCAAAAAGATTGCGTTTGGGTTTTATTATTTCTGTCCATTCTTGAACAGTTTCTTTGTTCTCAATCATAAATATAATTTTTCTTTAATCAGTAATAAAAACGTAAATATACCGAAATAATTTCGAAGTAATAAATTTTTAAGATAAAATGATAAAGTAAAATTATAATAAAAATTATAAAATAGTGAATATTCGACAATTATACATTAATAAAAAAATAAAATTAAAAAAAATTGTAGATAAAAAACTTTTATTATTAATTTTAAAGTTTGAAAATATCATAAACTTTAAAAATGAAAATAAAAATTTTACTTATGACAACCTTTTTGTCAATAGGATTATCTGCAAATGCGCAACATCAAAAAAATATTGTTGACGAAGCAATTGAAGCAATGGTTGAAGACAGCTACTTTAAAAATGCACAAATTGGAGTTTTAGCTATTGATACAAAAACGGGAGACATAATTGCAGAATATAATCCTGACAAATCGTTAACGCCTGCGTCAAACATGAAATTATTTTCTACTTCATGTGCTTTAGAATTATATGGACCAGATTATCAATTTGAAACAAAAATAATACAATCAGGAAAAATTGATAAAAATGGAATATTACAAGGAAATATAATTATAAGAGGTGGTGGAGATCCTACTATGGGTTCTAAATTTTATGATATTGACGGATTATATCTTGAAAAATTTTCACAAGCTATAATTAATGCTGGAATAAAAGGTATTCGTGGAAATATAATTGCTGACGCAACTATTTATGACAAAGAAATGGTTCCTACAACTTGGTCGTGGGAAGATATGGGTAATTCGTACGGAGCTGTTCCTTGTGGTATTTGTACAAACGACAATTATTTAACTTTACATTTTAAAACAGGTGAACAAGGAACTATTGCTGAATATCTTTATTCAGAACCTGAATATCCTGGAATGACTGTTTTGTGCAAAGCAACTGCTGAAAATATAACACATGAAAACACAAACACTTTTGGAAAAGCATACGAAGTAAATAAAATAATAGCAGGTCCTATGCCAAAAAATCAAAATGATGTTACTGTAAAAAGTATTATACCTGATCCTGCGTTTTTTGTGGCTAATAAACTAAGAGAAAATTTAATAAATAAAGATATTGCTGTTTATGGAAAAGCAATAAATGCGTTTTTTATGGACAACTACCAACCTGACGCTAATAAAGAAAAAGAAATTTTAAATCTTAAATCTCCTACCCTATCAGAAATTATTAGAATGACAAATTTGTATAGTGTAAACCTTTTTGCTGAACATTGTTTATGTTTAATTGGTTTAAAACGAATTAACACTACTGATGTAAATTTGGCATCTAACACTTTAATGGCTTGGTGGAAAGAGAAAGGAATGGATATTGGCGGTTTATCAATAAATGATGGTTGCGGACTTTCTCATTATGATATAGCAACACCACGACAACTTTGTTACTTACTTCAATACATGAAAAACAATTCAAAATATTACAAAGAATTCAACGAAAGTTTAACAATGTGCGGTGGAAAAGGTACTATGTCAAGTATGTGTCGAGGAACACGCGCTGTAAATAATGCAAGAGGAAAAAGTGGAACAATTCGTCGTGTTAAATCTTATTCTGGATATGTTAAATCATTATCAGGAAGGGAATTAGCATTTTCTATTATTACAAATAACTTTACTTGCACAGGCAACGAAGCAAGAACAAGAATGGAAAAAATTATTACAGCATTAGCTAATTACAACGAATAATGACAATTTTTAAAACTGCCGACGGTAGCAATAGTTTAACTAATGCTCAAGGTGTTGCTTACCATTCAAAAAATGGTGCAGTAACAGAAGCTATGCATATTTATATCAATTTATGTTTCAATAAATTAATTAAACAAGAAGTAAAAATTTTAGACGTTGGATTTGGAACAGGGTTAAATGCAATTTTAACAGCAATTGAAGCTGAAAAAAATCAGAAAAAAACATTATATGTAGGTATTGAAAAATATCCTGTAGATATTAATATAGCCAAACAAATGGATTATACTTCAAAAATTGGGAATGAAGAATTATTTGAAGTAATACATCAATCAACATGGGGAAAAGTTTGTGAAATAAACAATTATTTCTCTCTATTAAAAATTCAAGGTGATATTACACAAACAATTCCTAAAGGTAAATTTGATGGAGTTTATTACGATGCATTTGCACCGGACGACCAACCTGAAATATGGACTAAAGAGATTTTTAGCAATATAAAATCTGAAATGTCGAATAATTCAATTTTGGTTACATATTGTAGTAAAGGTATTGTAAAACAAGCTCTCAGAGATAGTGGATTTGAAGTTAAAAGATTTCCTGGTCCTCCAGGAAAAAGACATGTTGTTGTGGCTATGGTTAATTAGACTAATTAACAAATAATAATTTTTTTACAGTAGTGTCACGAGTATCTGGATTAACAACAAAAATTAAATAAACACCTGTTGCACAGCGATTACCATTTAAATTATTACCATCCCAAGAAATTTTTCCACCTTCAGAAATAGTTTTAAAAACTAAATTTCCAGCCATGTCTGTTATTCTAACATCAGAATTATTTTCAAGACCAGACACATATATTAAATCCTTATAATCAGGACGCACAGGATTTGGAAATACTTTTACAGAATTAAGATTTTGAGATGGATTTTCAACATCTCCTGTATAACTACAAAGTCCACTTTTTGTAGCAAAAAATATTTCACCTGTTTGACCTAAATAATTAATTTTTAAAACAGTGTCGTTAGGTAACGAAGAATTTGATTTATCAAAATGAAAAACTTCACTTGTTCCATCATCAGAAACAAGAAAAACTCCCGAATTATTTGTTGCAATCCATTTTCTATCAGCTGCATCACAACAAATATCATTTATTTGAGAATATCTTAATAAATAATTTGAATAATCTACATTATCATCAAATTTTGTTGTAACTATAGAACGACTACATGAGTAATTATTATTAAAAACATTATCAGGTTTTGAATATCTAGCAATACCAGAATTAGATCCTACCCAAACTTGATTTTGTAAATCTACTGATAAAGATAAAATTTCTGTACCAAGTTTTTCTCCAGACATATCAAAAGGATAAAATTTTGCAGTTTTATCATCAGAAAAATCTAAAGGTGTTGAATTTAAATCAATTGCAAAAATACCATTTTTACCTAAATTTATCCAAAAAACATAATCTGAAACTTGAGTAATTGACTTTAATTCAAAGCTTTTAAGCATTTCAGCTGAAGTAATAATATGCCAACTACCATTAGCGGCAAAAATAGTTAATGGATTATTTCCATTTCGCAAAATCAATAGTGAAGCATCAGGAGTAGAAGCCATTCCAATAATACCTGTTTGATAAGTGGTTGAACTAGATGGCATTTCAGAATTTTCTGAATTATGAAAACTTTTTAAAGTATTATCAACGTATTCATATAAAATATCATTTTCTGTACCTACAAAAACATGATGATAATCGTATGGATTAAAAAACAATGAATTAACTTGTTGTGAATTTTCAATAGAAATATTTGCCCATTGATTATTGTCTAAAATTGAAAAACCATTATTTCCTGCAACTAAACGATTATCTTTAGAATTTAAAACATTAAAATCATCAGAAGAAGGTCCATTTGGCAAAAAATTCTTTAGAGAAGAAGATTTACCAAAGAATAATCCATTGTTTGAAGTAGCAACGGCAATTTTTTCTCCATCAAAATTAATTGCAGAATTAAAATCTGATGAATTATTTATAATTTCTTTAGTATAATGAATTATCAAAAGATTTGTTGAATTATAAACTGAAATTTCATCTTTAGAAACAACAAGTAATTGATTATTAGATTTTTTAATTTGAATTTTACCATTAAAAGTATCAATTTCGGAATTATCAAAAAGAGAAAAAACTTTTGATTGATTATCAAATTCAGAAAATGTTGAATAATAAATATTATCACCAACAGCTACAATTTGTTGAAGAATACTTTCTGAAGGAATAACAAATTGATATTGTTTCCAACGGTCAAAAGATTGAAAATTAATATCATCAACAGAATTAGAAAAAATTTCAGACTTAGTAATAGCATAAACAATATTATTAGCAACAGCAACAGATAAAATAGAATTATCAGTTCTTAAAATATTAGCAATTTCAGTCATATCATTTTTTAATAAAGAAATACCAAAATCGCCAGCTATTACATATAAATCATTTGTTGAAATAATAGAATTTACTTTTCTCTCATACAAGAAATTACCTAACGAAACATCATTAAAATTTTTAATAGTTCCATTTTTAAATAAATCAACATTTCCATCGGCATAACCTACAATAAAAAATTTACCATCTTCACTAGCAAAACCAGCCGAAATATCAGCACTTGAAAGGCCATTAGATTTAGAAAAAGTATTTATATCACCTTCATAATCAGCTATAAAAAGAGCATGATTACAAAAAGCGACAACTTTATTACCAAATTTTTCAACATTAACAACATTATTAAACGAACTACGCATAGCCCATTGCGAGAATGCTGAAAAAGAGATAATTGAAAAAAGAATAGTAAAAATATATTTAATCATTAATCAAGATTTTACACGGTCAGGATTTTGGGCAATAAAATTTTCCCATGAAGATGAAGACGATGATTTTTTAGAAGTTTTTTTAACTTTATTAACCTCAAATGCAGAAAATTTAGACTGATAATGATGACAAACCGCAGCAGCTAAAGCATCAGTAGCATCAAATTTATCAGGTAATTCAGTAATAGAAAGTTGACGAGCTAACATATTAGCAACTTGTTCTTTAGTAGCATTACCATAACCAGTAACAGCTTGTTTAATTTTTCGAGGTTCGTATTCAAAAATTTGTAACCCAGAATGAACAGCAGCAGCAATAGCCACACCTTGAGCACGTCCTAATTTTAACATAGATTGCGCATTTTTTTCATAAAATTGCGCTTCAATAGACAGTGAGTCGGGGTGATAACTATTAACCAACCCCGTTACACGGTCAAATATCATTTTAAGTTTCATATATGGATCAGTAATTCTGTGCATATCAACAATACCAACCGCAAGGCAACTAATTTTATTGCCTTGTGAGTCAATAACGCCATATCCCATAAAATTTGTTCCAGGATCTATACCCAAAATTACTGACATATAATTACTTATTTTTTTCTTGTTGAAATTTTTTCAACAAAACTTTTTATAATTTCTAATCTAGAACTATCAACATTTAATGCAGATAATTCTTTTTTAGCCTCATCAAAATAAAAATCGATTTTTTTCTGACAAATTTCCGCAATTTTTAATCGTGAATAAATATCAGTAACATATGCAATTTTTTCGTGACGAACTAAATCTTTATTAGCCATATATTTAAGCAAATCTTTTTGTTGAATAGAGTCAAGCATTTCAAGAGTTTTTATAAGCATAAAAGTTTTCTTGTTTTCAACAATATCTCCACCAATAGGTTTACCTAAAACTTCAGGCGAACTATAAACATCAAGTAAATCATCTTGAAGTTGAAATGCTAAACCAACATTAATACCTAAATTATAAAGATGATTAGCGTCATCGAGAGAAGCACCACCAATTAAAGCACCAATTTTTAAACAAGCTGCTGGTAAAACAGCAGTTTTTAAACGTATCATTTCGATATAATCATCTTCTTTAACAGAATTTGAATTTTCGAAATCCATATCATATTGTTGACCTTCGCAAACTTCAATTGCAGTTTGATAAAAAATGTCACAAACTTGAGAACGAACAGCTTCAGGAGCTTGAGCAACATATTTTGAAGCAATAAACGCCATTCCATCACCTGCAAGAATAGCAATATTATCACACCATTTAACATTAACAGTTGGTTTTCCACGTCGCATGTCACTATGATCCATAATATCATCGTGAAGCAATGTAAAATTGTGAAAAATTTCCATTCCTAATGCAGGTTTCAACGCTTTTTCTACATCATCACTAAAAATATTACAAGCTAAAAGCGTAAAAACTGGACGCATACGTTTTCCTCCTTGGGAAAGAACGTATTTTACAGGACTATAAAAGTTAGAAGGTGATTTTGGTAAAGACAAATTTTGAAATTCTGTCTCTACTAAATGACGCAAATCTTCAAATGTTTTCATATATATTACTTTTTCTAATTGTTTATTCATTTGCTGTTGATTGATTTTCAGCTAACAATTGTTTCTTTTTAAATATTCCTTTAAAAGATAAAATCAATGTTGGTAAGAAAATCAAGTTAGTAAACATTGCAACAAACAAAGTTAAACCAACTAACAAACCTAATGCAATAGTACCTCCAAATTGAGATGCACAGAACATCATAAATCCGCAGAATAATGTCAATGCTGAATATAAAATACTTACACCAGTTTCGTGCATTGAACCCATAACAGATTTATGAACATCATAATTTGTATGCTCTAAATCGTGCTTAAATTTAGTTAAAAAGTGAATTGCATTATCAACAGAAATTCCAAAAGCAATATTAAATACAAGAATTGTTGAAGATTTTAATCTTACACCAAAATATCCCATTATACAAGCAGTTACAAGCAAAGGAATAAAGTTTGGAAGAATAGAAATAATCACCATTTTTGGATTTGCAAACAATCCTACCATACAAAGAGCTATCAAGAAAATTGCTAAAGCTAAACTTTGAACAAGATTGTCAACCAACATCAATGTTCCCTTTGTGAAAATAATACTAGAACCAGTTATGTCAGTAGTATTTTTTTCAGGAGGAAAATAAAAATCAATAATTTTTTGAATACTATCGGTAACAGCAATCATTCTTGAAGTTCCAACATCAGCAATTCTCATTTGAATACGAGCACGAGAATATGTACTATCCATTATCTGGCTCATAATTGACATGGCACCTTGTTGATCATTTAGTTGATTTGCATTAAGATATGATGCAATAAATGGTAATTCGGTTTTTGAAGGAATACTATAAAAATCATTATTACCATTATAATATGCACGTCGAATAATTTTTATAGCATCAGCAATAGAAATTCCTTTAGACAAACAATTAAAATAAGCACAAGAGTCTTCAATTGCTTCAATTTTTTTAACAATATCCATATTAAATAGACCTCTTTTCTTATGAGTGTCGATAGAAATTTCTAAAGGCATAATTCCACCCATTTCTTTTTCAAAATAGTGAAGATTTACCATTAATTGATTTTCTGGTGGAATATCATCAACAATATAACTTTCGTTTTTGATTAAACTAATACCATAAATTGCAATACAAACAATCATTACAATGCCTAGATAAACAAATTTTCTGTTTCTTTCAGAGTCTACAACAAAAACAAATTTGTCAATAATTTTGTTAACAATTTTTCCATCAACATGACGTAATTGTTTTTCGTCTGGAGGAGCAAGGAAACTGAAGATTGCAGGAACCATACAAACTGATAATGAAAACATTATTACAATACCAATAGTTGCAATCAATCCAAATTCAATCAACATATTATTTCCTGTAATCATAAAAGTAGAAAAACCAATTGCTGTAGTTAAATTAGTTAAGAATGTAGCTTTACCAACGTGGGCGATTACATGAAACAACGATAATTCCTTATCTTTAGACTCACTATATTCTTGATGATATTTATTAATCAAGTAAATAGTATTCGGAATACCAATAACAATAAGCAAAGGAGGTAACATGCCGGACATCATAGTTAATTCGTAGCCAATCATAGCCATAATTGCCAAAGTCCATACAACGCCAACACCAACAATCAAAATTGCAAACAATGTAGTTTTGATAGATTTAAAGAAAAACATAAATATCAAAGCTACAATAACTAACGAAAGAATAGCGAAAATAATCAATTCGTCTCTTACCATAAACATCATACGAGTACGAGTGTATGGTAACCCAGAAACGTGAACAGTTATACCGTATTTATCAGCATATTTAACAACTGCATTTTCGATATCGTCAACCATTATGTCGCGTTTTTTGCAATTTACCACTTCTGGATCACATGTTATTGCCATAACGTAACAAGTGTCGCCATTATAAAGCATTTGATCATAAAACCCAAATTCTTTAACTTTGGCAAACATACTATCTAATTGTTGTTGATTTGTTGGGTCTTCATTAAAAATTTTTCGAGCTACAAATTTTTTTTCTGCAGTATCTTTTTCAAGAGTAATTGCGTTTGCGTATGATAAAACAGCCTTTACACCTAAAACATTTTTTAATGTATCTTGTAAAACTAATAAATCTTTATATTTATCAAGTTGAACAAAATCAACATCTTCAAAAGCAACAACTGTAAGAGTGGCATCTTCGCCAAAAACTTTTTTAAAATCTAAATAACGGAGATAAACGCTATCAGTTTCACTCATCAAAGGAGTATAAGCATATTTCATTCTCAGACCTTTCATCTGAAACGCCATAAAAACTGTAATAATACCAATAATTATTAAAATAGCAGTTTTATAACGCAAAATTGCTTTTGCTAAATTATTCCACATATTATTTTATAAATTTTATTAATCAAGATTTGAATAAACTGTTCCAATTTTCTTACCTTCTACAAAAATGTCAGCAGAATATTGACCTGGATTAAGAACTTCACGCGAAATAACATAAATCACAGTATTTTGAGCTTTACCATCATAATTTATAGATTTTTTTGCAGAATAAGCAATTTCTTTTCCTTGGAAATTAAAGAAACTAGAAGACTCGTTCATCAAAATACTTCCATCAGGTTTTGCAAGGCGAATAAACACATCTTTTCCACCTTTACTAGTCATTTCATTTTCGCTGATTGTAAACGAAATCATAAATTTTTGAGCTTTAATAACACGAGAAGTTTCATTATCACGATCGTTAAGAGCTGTAAGTTTTATAGAAACAGCTTTTAAAGCTTCTGCTTCTTTAACTCTACCTTGTAAACTATCTTTAACATTAGTAAGTTTTTGATTTTCACGATTTGCATTATCAAGTTTTCCTGTTAATCGGTTATTTTCTTCGGTTAATTCTATATTTTTAGTATTTAAACTATCAATTTGAACAACAAAGCTACGCATAATAGAACGCATTGTTTCGATTTGTTGTTTAAATTTTTTAATACTATCACGACTTGCAGCTTTGGTTTTTTTAAGTTGTTCCATTAATTGAACAACTTCTTCACGATGAGCAACAAGTTGAGCATTAAGAGTGTCGTTAGTAACTTGCAATTCATCGTAAGTTTTTTTAATCATTTCCATTTCTCGATTAAGAGAGTCTTTCTCTTCAACACCAGTTTCAATTTGCGTAATAAGTTCTGTGGTTTGTTTTTTTGTATAAAACATATTAATTAATAAGGCTATAATTACAACAGCCTCTGCAATAGCAACCCACATCATTTTGTTTGATTGGGTTGAATTTGTGTTTAAATTAGTATCTTGCATAATTTAGATTAAGTTTTCTTAATAAACAAATTAACGGGGCAAAGTTAAAATTTTTTTAGAGTAATGAACTATAATAAGAGTTAAAAAGTTGAAACTTAACAACTAATTTTTGATTATATATAAAAAATCCCCATTTCAGAACTTATCTGAATGGGGAAAAACAAAAAAAATGATTTATTATTTTACTTCACAACCATTTTCGATATCAGCATCAGGTGAGCAGAAATGATAACTTCCATCAGCACCTACTGCACAAAGTATCATACCTTTACTTTCGATACCTTTAATTTTTCGAGGTTCTAGATTTGCAATCATCAAAATTTTTGTTCCTACTATTTTAGCAGGATCATAATGTTCTGCTATTCCAGAAACAACCGTACGTTGATCAATACCTGTATCAACTGTTAATTTTAAAAGTTTAGTTGTTTTAGCAACTTTTTCGGCTGAAAGAATTGTTGCTGTACGAATATCAGCTTTCATAAATTCATCAAACGAAATATTTTCTTTTGCAGGAACAGCTTTAAAATTAGCTTTTTGATTTGCTACTTTTGTTGCATTTAATTTATCTATTTGACCTTGAACCACTTCGTCTGTTATTGGTTCAAATAATAATGCACTCTTATTAAGTTTATGACCAGGAGCTATTAGCTCTTTTGTTCCAACTTCGTCCCATTCGCAAAGATTTTCTATATTTAAAAATCCTTTAAGTTTTTCACATGAATGAGGTAAAAATGGTTCAAGAATAGTTGCTATTGCTGTAGTTATTTGCAAATTAACATACAAAATAGTTTTTACACGTTCCATATCAGTTTTTGCAACTTTCCAAGGTTCTTGTTCTGTAATATATTTATTACCCAAACGACCAAGTCCCATAGCATTATTTAATGCTTCACGAAAACGGTATGCTTCAATACTATTTTCTGTATCAGCTTTAATAGTAGCTATTTGAGCAAGTGCATTTTTATCAGCTTCGGTTAATTCGCCAGGTTGTGGAACTATATTATCAAAATATTTTGCAGTTAAAACCAAAGAACGATTAACAAAATTTCCTAAAACAGCAACAAGTTCAGAATTGTTACGTTGTTGAAAATCTTTCCAAGTAAAATCGTTATCTTTTGTTTCGGGAGCATTTGCAGTTAATACATAACGCAATACATCTTGTTTTCCAGGGAAATCTTGATTATATTCGTGTAACCAAACAGCCCAATTTCTTGAAGTTGAAATTTTGTCGTTTTCAAGATTTAAAAATTCATTACCAGGAACATTGTCAGGTAATATATAAGTTCCTTCAGCTTTTAAAATTGAAGGGAAAACTATACAATGAAAAACAATATTATCTTTACCTATAAAATGAACAAGTTTAGTATCTTCAGATTTCCAATATTTTTCCCAATCAGGAGTAAGTTCTTTAGTAAAAGAAATATAACCGATTGGCGCATCAAACCAAACATAAAGAACTTTACCTTCACCTTCTTCAATAGGCAAAGGAATACCCCAATCTAAATCACGACTTACGGCACGAGGTTGCAAACCTTGATCTAACCAACTTTTACATTGACCGTAAACATTAGTTTTCCAATTTTTATGATCTTCCAAAATCCATTTTTCAAGAAATTGTTGATATTGATCAAGAGGCATATACCAATGTTTTGTTTCTTTCAAAACAGGTTTAGAACCAGAAATAGCACTTTTAGGTTCAATCAAATCAGTTGGGTCAAGACTAGTTCCGCATTTTTCGCATTGATCACCATAAGCATTAGGATTACCACAATGAGGACAAGTACCTGTTATATAACGATCTGCTAAAAATTGTTTAGCTTCTTCGTCAAAATATTGTTTTGAAGTTTTTTCAATAAATTTATGCTCGTCATAAAGTTTTTTAAAAATTTCACTAGCAGTGATAGTATGCATATCATTGCTAGTACGCGAATAAATATCGAAACTAATTCCAAAATCTTCAAAAGCTTTTTTATTAAGTTCGTGATATTTATCGATAATAGCTTTAGGAGTAGTACCTTCTTTACGAGCGCGCATTGTAATAGCAACACCATGTTCATCGCTACCACAAATATGAATAACGTCGCGATGACGTAAACGTTGATATCTAACATAAGTGTCAGATGGAATATACACACCAGCCATGTGACCAATGTGAATAGGACCATTGGCGTATGGCAATGCCGAAGTCACCAAAATCCTCTTATAATCTTTGTTTTGTGACATATTATTATTTATTTTCTATTTTTAAAAATGCAAATTTATAAAAATATTTTAGATTATCTAAATTGATTTTTTTGCATATAAATATTTTTTGAACTAGCTTTGCAATAAATAACCAAATATTTTAGATAAAATGGAATTATTAGATAAAAATAATTACTGTATAATTATGGCAGGCGGTATAGGAAGTAGGTTTTGGCCATTAAGCCGTACAGCATGTCCTAAACAGTTTTTAGATATACTTGGTGTTGGGAGAACATTTATACAACAAACTTGGGATCGTTTTGCCAAAATATTTTTACCTGAAAACATTTTTATTGTAACGGGTGAAGATTACAAAGAACTTGTAATGTTACAAATACCTGAAATACCTGAAAATAATATATTATTAGAGCCATTACGCAGAAACACAGCTCCTTGCATAGCATACGCTTGTTATAAAATAATGGCTTCAAATCCAAATGCAAATATAGTAGTTTCACCTTCAGATCATTACATTGGTGATTATTTAGGTTTTCAAGATACTATATTAAAAGGTCTTGATTTTACAAAAAATTCTAATGCATTGTTGACCATTGGAATAACTCCTACCCGACCAGAAACAGGTTATGGCTATATTCAAGTTGATTTATCTAACGAAGACTCACTTTCTACACAAACAAAAATTATGAAAGTGAAAACTTTTACAGAAAAACCAGAACTTGAAATGGCTAAAGTTTTCCTTGAAAGTAAAGAATTTTATTGGAATTCTGGCATTTTTATTTGGAATGTTAAAACAATTGTTCTAGCATTTCAACAACTTTTACCAGACATTGATACTATGTTTAATCAAGGTATGGACATATATAACACTCCAGAAGAAAATGAATTTATCAACAAAATTTATCCCGAATGTAACAGTATTTCAATAGATTATGGAATAATGGAAAATCATAACAATGTTTATGTTATACAAGCAAAATTTCCATGGTCTGACCTAGGAACTTGGGGATCGCTTTACGAAAATTCTAAACACGACAAAAACGAAAATGTTATTGCAGGAAAAAATGTTTTTGTAAAAAATTCTAATGGTTGTATTATTCGTAATGGAGACTCTAAAATAATGGTTGTGGAAGGATTAAAAGATTTTATTGTTGCAGAAAGTGATGAAATTATTTTGATTGTTCCTAAAGCTGACGAACAAAACATAAAAAACATTGTTAACGAAGTTAAAATATCATTAGGTGATGAATATGTTTAAAAATTATTCAATATAAAAAAAAGAGAAAGTCTTAATGGCTTTCTCTTTTTTTATGTAAAATGCTCTATTTATATTTACAATTTTTCAATTTCATCTTTAGATAAACCTGTATATTTAAATATTTTTTCTAAAGGTTCACCTTCAGATTTCATCATTTTAGCCATTTGTATAGCTTGGTTATATTTTCCTTCTTCTAAACCTTGTCTACGACCTTTTTCTATTCCAATTTCTTCTCCTTCTTGTTTTGCACTATAAATTGTGTTATAATAATCTCGATAATCTTTTAAACTATCTCGATATGCAAGTAATTCAGAAGAATTATATTTTGAGATTTCTGCCAAATTAAATAGTTTTTTAAAGATTGCTTCTCTTAATATTTTGGGACGATCCATTAAATGATATAGATTTTTAATGGCATATAACCATTTATCTATCATATTGGTTAATTCTTCTTCTTTTTTCTTAAATTTGGGCATTTCGATGTTGATGAATTCTAACTTGTTTGAATATTCACAATCATATTCATCATATTTTAATCGTGCATGAGTTATTACATTGGTATGTTCTGGTTCTTTATCTAATGTAAAATTTAATACTCCAATAATATATACTTTTTTTAGTTGATAATCCCATGAACCTTTTTTGTCTCCAATTTCATATATGTAACCTTTTTCGGCTTGCTCTTGTATTGGAAATGTAGAATAAAATAATGTGCGATCTTTAAAATTTATTTGACTTGCTTTTTGCATTTCTACTACAAATCTCTCATGCTTTTGATTTTCACAATACACATCATATATTGCTTTGCGGTCGCTTTCTATATTCGGTAGTTTTTCTGAATTAAGATGTTGTATATCTGTAATAATATTTTCTCCATCTAAATTTAATAAAGCATTTAAAAAACTTATTAAAAATTCTTTGTTGGCTGGTGTTCCAAAAAACTTTTTAAAAGCAAAGTCTGTATAAAAATTTATATATCTTTCTATTATTCCTTCTGAACACATATTGTTTAAAATTAAAATAGTTTTATAAAGAATTAGTTTTGCAAATTTAATATTTTTTGGTAATTGACAATAAAAAATAACCAAATACTAAAATTAAATTATAATATAAAACTCAATTAATTAAATCATTATCTCTAAAACTATAATATCCATCTTTAGCAATAATAATATGTTCAGGCATATCAATATTCAAAAGTTTACAAATTTTGATAAACCCATTTGTTAAATCAATATCCTGATTACTAGGATGATTAGAACCAGCGGGATGATTATGACACAATAAAATACGTCTAGCTCCTTCGTGAAAAGCATATTGAAGAATTTGTTTATAATCAACATTAACAGAATTACTATCGCCAGAAGCAATTTTTACACGTCGCAAAAGTTTTCCACCACCATCACAATATAAAGCCCAAAATTCTTCATGATTATATTCACGTAAAAATTTCATATTATCAGCAATAGCTTTACCAGTCAATAATTTTGTTTCATTATCAAAAGAAGCAGAAGCAATTCTACGACCTAATTCTTGGGCAGCTCTAATTATAGTAGATTTTGCAGGACCAATACCATCAACAGACTCTATAGTTGCTTGAGTTAATCTTGTAAAATTCATCAAATTATTGTTGCACAATTGCATAATTTCACGACCTAATTCAACAGCGGATTTTTTCTTAGAACCATTTGTTATAAGAATTGCAATTAATTCCGCAACACTACAACTTTCAGGACCTTGACTAATAAGTTTTTCACGAGGTCTATCGTCTTCGTTCCAATCTTTAATGGGCATAAGTAAAATTAAGGAATTTAAAATTAAGAATAAAAAAAGGTCTCACCCAAAAAAATGCGTAAGACCTTCCCAATATTATGACAACAAAATGTTGTAAATATTACAACTTATTAACGAGCAACTGTAATTCAGATTTCAAGTTAGCTGCTTTGTTTTTATGAATGACATGTTTTTTAGCAAGTTTGTCAATCATTTTTGTTACGCCAGGAAGAGCTTTCTCAGCTTCTTCTTTTTCTTTTGTTGCACGAATTTTTCTTACTGCGTTACGCATTGTAACAGCATAATAACGATTACGAAGTCTACGAGCTTCGTCTTGGTTAATTTTCTTTTTTGCTGAGTGATGATGAGCCATTTCTCTTGAATTTTTATGTCTTTTATTTATTTTATTCTTTAACGTATTCGATTTCTCTTAGAAATCGGACTGCAAAATAACAGAATTTTATTCAAACTAACAAAAATTTTGGGAGTTAATATTTTATTTTTATCATTGTATTTAAAGAAAATTTTAGTTTTTATAAAATGAATTGCCCTAAAATATCGGTTATTACTGTTGTTTTTAACAGTGAAAATTTAATAAAAAACACAATAGAAAGTGTTATTAATCAAACATATAACAATATTGAATATATAATAATTGATGGTGCGAGTAAAGACAAAACTTTAGAAATTGTTAAATCTTTCAAAAATAAAATTTCTACAATAATTTCGGAACCAGACCACGGTATTTATGATGCCATGAACAAAGGAATTGATAAATCAACTGGCGATTATATTATTTTTATTAATTCAGGTGATAAATTTTCGTCTACTACAATTTTAGAAGAAATTTTTTGTGACGAAAAAAATCAAAATGCAGATATATTATATGGTGATACCGACATAACCGACAGTGAAGGTAAAATTTTACATTCTCGTCGTCATCGTCCACCAGAAAATTTAAATTGGAAAAGTTTTAAACGTGGAATGTTGGTATGTCATCAATCTTTTATTGCAAAAAAATCATTAGTAGAAAAATATGATTTAAAATATCGCTACGCATCAGATTTTAATTGGTGTATTGACACAATGAAAAAATCTACACTTATTATAAATACACATAAAGTTATAAGTTTATTTCTTGAAGGAGGACAAACAAGAAAAACAATTGTTCCAGGATTAAAAGAAAGATATAAAATAATGTGTAATCATTTTGGAACAATTAGAGCAATATTTTGGAACATAATTTTAGGAATTAAATTTACTTGGTTCGTTATACGTCATCGATGGTTTTAACATTTATTAAGCACATTTTAAATGTGTTAACACTTAAAATTTGTTATTTTGCAAATGAAAACAAAAAAGAGTTTTCTTTTCATAATACCGAATTTAAGTTAATAATAGAATTGATGAAAAAAGGGGAGTTTAGGGAAATTCCTCTTTTTTTTTTGAAAAAAAATAAATCGATTAGTAAATAGTAAATTCACTTTAAATAAGTACAAAATTTACAAATTTTGGTATCTTAACATTAAATCTACCTATGATTTACAAACCATTACAAACTTATTGAAGTTAAAATAATTAATTAACGATTATTGTTTTTTTCTTTAATGTAGATTACAAAAATCCGCCGTATCTTTGCAGTGTAAAAAATAAGAAAAATATAGAATAAAATTTTAGAAATAATTGTCTTTTCATAATATTAGGTTTAGGTTAAAAATTAGTAGCAACATTGGCAGGTAAATACCTGCTTTTGTTGTATTTAGGCGTAAACAAAATTCAAAAAATATATTTCAACAATCTCTAAAATATAATTTTTTAAAATTTCAATAGTTTTGCTATATTTGCATAAAGAATTAAGATAAACGTTTTTACTCGAAATAAAAATTGAAATAAAAATAAAATTTTAATTTTTAACAATTATCGAAATAAATGACAGACAACAGCAAAAAAATATATCCAATTGGTATTCAAACATTTGAAAATATAATAAAAAGAAATGCCATTTACGTAGACAAAACTGATTTAGTGTATAAAATGGTAAGTGAAGGAAATTACTATTTTCTAAGTCGTCCACGTAGATTTGGTAAAAGTTTATTGTTGTCTACATTAGAGAGTTATTTTCTCGGGAAAAAAGAATTATTCAAAGGATTAGCTATCGAAAATCTTGAAAAAGAATGGGAAACTTATCCTGTTTTAAGAATTGATTTTAGTTTAAAGAAAAATATTTCTGTAAAATCTGTTCAAAATATAATGCGAGACGCCTTAGATAGTTGGGAAGATATTTATGGAAATGGAACAGCAGATAAAGACGATTATGCAATAAGATTTAAACAAGTTATTGAAAAAGCGTATAATAAAACTAATTTAGGAGTAGTAATTTTAATTGACGAATATGACGCTCCATTACTTGACACAATGATAACAAAAGAAACATTTATAGAAATTCGTCAAGTTATGCGAGATTTTTTCAGTCCATTAAAATCATGTGAAGCTAAAATCAAATTTGTTT
>JAKSUC010000031.1 GCA_024413595.1 Bacteroidales bacterium | reverse complement strand
ATTTGTTTAGTCGGTAATACATTTGTTTCATTTGAAATAATGGTTATATTGTTTTAGCGTGCAAATGTATAAAAGTTTTTGAAAGTTAAGTACTATATTTTGTTTATATTATTGTTGTAAGTGAAAAACTAGAATATATATAAAAAAAAATATTTTTATATTAAAAAATTCGATTTAATTTTGTCTATTGACAATAATAATTTATATGAATTTCAATAAAAAAACGCACTTCAAAATATTGAAATGCGTTTTTTTATTATTTTTTTTATAACATTATTTACCTAAAAAACTTTTTGCTGTTTTTAACATGTTAAGCATATCAGTTAAATTGCCTTTTTGAACAGCGTTTAATGCACTATTTTTTAGCATATCCATAATAGTGTTAGATTTTTCGTCAACTTCTGATTTTAAATCTGAATTGTCGTTATCCGAATTTCCTAAACCTGATTTTATAAATCCACCTAAAATATCACCTAATGGATTATTGTCGTTATCATCTGATTTATTGCCAAATATAGCACCTAATGGATTGTCTTTGTCGTCATCTTTATCGCCAAAAATTGCTTTTAAAGGATTGTCATCATCGTCAGATTTTTTTCCAAATAATCCTCCTAATGGATTGTCGTCTTTGTCGTCTGATTTGCCACCTAATAATGCACCTAAATCTATTCCTGATTTCCCCCCAAATAAACTTCCTGCCATTTTAGCAATTGTTCCTAAATCAAATCCTCCTTCGTTTACTGATTTTGATGGATTTTTTATAACTTGTTCTGCAAGTCCAAGTATTTGTTTGATAATAGTTTGTATGTCCATATATTTTATTTTATTATGATTTTAATTGTTTTACAATTTACTCAATAAATTTTAAAATGTCAATGTTTTTATAAAATATTTTTTTATATCATTAATCTTATTCTACCATCTTCTTTTACAAATATATCTTTGTGTTGCATAATAATAGCATAAACTTGTTTTGATGTAACAGGTTGTCCGTCTTTACGTTTATGAAGTCCTCGTTTGTTAATTTCAAGTGCAATTTGGTCTGTGGTCATTCCATGACCTCCTGAAGCAATTAAATATACAATTGCTTCTTCTATTTTCATTTCCATTATGAATTTAAAATATTGTCAATTTCTTGTAGTTCTGTTTCTGTAAAATTCACATTATCAATACATTTTAAATTTGTATCAAGTTGTTCAACCGAAGAAGCACCTACTAAAACTGATGTTATTCTTTTGTCGCGAAGTATCCATGCAAGAGCCATATCTGCAAGTGATTGTCCTCGTTTTTCGGCTATTTGGTTGAGTTTTGTTATTTGTGTTAATTTTTTATTGGTGAGTTGTGATGGTTTTAAAAATTCACTTTTGGTCATTCTTGAACCTTGTGGAATTCCATTTAAATATCTGTTAGTTAATAAACCTTGAGCTAGTGGAGAAAAAGCAATTACTCCAACTCCATAATTATTAGTAACTTCTAATAATCCATTTTCTACCCAACGGTCAAACATATTATATCGTGATTGATGTATTAAACAAGGTGTACGAAGTTCTTTTAATATTTCGAAAGCTTTTTTTGATTGTTCTGGATTATAATTAGAAATTCCTACATACAATGCTTTTCCTTGGCGTACCATTTGGTCAAGAGCCATCATAGTTTCTTCAATTGGAGTTTCTGGGTCAGGACGGTGTGAATAATAAATATCAACATAATCTAACCCCATTCTTTTTAAACTTTGATCAAGACTTGCTATCATATATTTTCTAGATCCCCAATCGCCGTATGGTCCGTCCCACATTTTGTAACCTGCTTTTGTTGAAACAACAATTTCGTCGCGATGAGTTTTGAGTCCATCTTTCAAAACATTACCAAAAGTAATTTCGGCAGAACCAGGAATAGGTCCATAATTGTTTGCAAGGTCAAAATGTGTTATGCCACAATCAAATGCGTGAAAAATTATATTTTTAGAATTTTCATAAACATCAACAGACCCGAAATTGTGCCAAAGTCCTAAAGAAACAGCTGGTAATAAAAGTCCGCTTTTACCGCATCTATTGTATTTCATAATATTGTGTAATTAATTGATAACAAATTTGTTAATACAGTCAAGATATGCTTCAACAGTAGCAACAACAACGTCGGTATTTGCACTAAAACCATAATAAAGTCTACCTTCGTTTTCTACTTGAATATGAACTTTACAAATATCATCGCTACCTTTGTTAATACTTTGAATAGTAAGTTCTTTCATCAACATTTGACGATTAGTAAGAATTTTTTTCATAGCATTTATCGAAGCATCAACAGGTCCACTTCCTGTTGCGCATGCCTCAAATTTTTCGCCTGCAATGTTAAGTCCAATACTAGCAACAGGTTTAATTCCAAATCCTGACGTAAATTGCAAAAATTCAAGTTTTATATGATGATTGTGTTTTCGGTCAATTCCTGCTAAAATCATTAAATCATCATCGTTTATTTCTTTCTTTTTGTCTGCAAGTTTTAGAAATTTTTGATAAATATTGTCAAGTTGTTCATTTTCGTATTTAATTCCAAGTGCTGAAAATCTGTGTTTTAATGCTGCTCGTCCACTTCGTGCAGTTAATAAAATTGAATTTTCGTCAATTCCAACATCGGTTGGATCCATTATTTCGTATGTATTTTTGTTTTTGAGCATTCCATCTTGATGAATACCAGAAGAATGTGCAAAAGCATTTCGTCCAACAATGGCTTTGTTTGGTTGAATTGGCATATTCATTAAACTTGAAACCATTCTACTTGTAGAATAAATTTTCTGAGTGTTTATATTTGTTTGTAAACCAAGATGTTGATGACATTTTAAAATCATTGCGATTTCTTCTAATGATGTATTTCCTGCACGTTCTCCAATTCCATTAATTGTAACTTCTGCTTGACGAACACCATTTAAAATTGCTTCCATCGTGTTTGCTGTAGCCATTCCTAAATCATTATGACAATGACACGAAACTATTACATTTTCAATACCTTTCACATTTTCAAAAAGATATTTTATTTTGTTTCCAAATTCTCCCGGCAAACAATAACCATTTGTGTCTGGAATATTAACTACAGTAGCACCAGCTTTTATTGATGCTTCGATAATTCTTGCAAGATATTCATTATCAGTTCGTCCTGCATCTTCGGCATAAAATTCAACGTCTTCAACATAACGTTTTGCATATTTAACAGCACGAATTGCGGTTTCTAGAATTTCTTCTCGATTTGAGTTAAATTTATATTTAATATGACAATCTGATGTCCCTATTCCCGTATGTATTCTTTTGTGTTTGGCATATTTAAGTGCTTCTACGGCAATGTCAATATCTTTTTCTACGGCACGTGTTAATGCACAAATTATTGGCCAAGTTACAGCTTTGGAGATTTCAACAACTGAATTAAAATCTCCAGGACTTGATACAGGAAAACCTGCTTCGATAATGTCAACTCCAAGTGTTTCTAATTGTTTTGCAACTTGTATTTTTTCTACTGTATTTAGTTGACAACCTGGTACTTGCTCTCCATCTCGTAGTGTTGTATCAAATATAAATATTTTGTTGTTTTGCATCAGTTTTTTTCTTATTTATTGCAAAATTAATCTATTTTGTTGAATTTGAATAATTTTAATTCTTGATTATGTAAAATTTATAATTGATGTATTATATAAGGTGTGATTTTAAATTTTTTATTCAAAAATTATTTGTTTTTATTAATAATTTTTCAAAAAAATTGGTATATTTGGCTATTAGTTTTTATTAGAGATGAAGATATTTCAACCCATTTTAGAAGAAAATTCAATTTATAAAATTTCTTATTTGGCAGAACTATTTAATAAAGTTCCGTCAACTGATATTTTTGTAAAAAATCCAATTTCAAAATCTGACAATTTTCCTTTTGAATGTCTTCAAGATTATGAAAATCAAGCTAATAAAGAACTAAAAGCTAAGGTAAAAAATCCTAAAATTGTTGGATTTGGATTTAATTCTGAAATTTTTAATGATTTTGAAAATTCTAACGATATTTTTGGAGCTGCTTTAAAAAGTTGTTTAAAATTTGGTTTCCCTGTTTCTATAATCACTTCGAGTGATGAAATTTTATTACATACCAATATTTTGAAAAAGTTATCTTCTTTATATTGTTGTGTATCAATAAAAATACCATCTCTTGATAATTCTATTTTACAATTAATGCAACCTGGATTTCCACTTTTTGAACAGAGAATGGAAATACTTAAAAAACTTAGTCAATTAAATATTAAAACAGGTGTAATTATTTCACCTATTTTGCCGTATATCAATGATAAACCAGAGGCTTTGACTCGAATTATAGAAATTTCTGCTCAAAATGGGGCTAATTTTGTGATGTATCAAAAAAAATTAGAGTTAAACGAAAATTCTAAAAAATATTTGTTGTCAAATATTAAAATTCGTTTTCCTCAATTTGTAGAACAATATGAAGAAATGTTTCTATTTAAAAATGAGACATTTGGACCAAAATTTATGGAGTTGTCAAATTCATTTGTTCGCACTGCTCGACGTTGTGATTTGTCTACTCGTCCGCCAGAATATATGCCTCCTTTACAACTTTCTTTATTTTAATGTATATTCAGCAATACTATATAAACCATTAAGAGTTAGCATTTTATCTAATTTTTCAAAAACTTTTGTTATAGGTGATAACATACTATTTAAACCTCCAGTTGCAATTGTATGAATATCAGTAATTTTAACATTTGTTTGTTTTTCTAAATCTTTTTTCATTTGCAAAATCATTCCTTCTACCAAACCTTTATATCCATACAAAATACCACTTTGAATACATTCTATTGTGTTGGTTCCCAAACTTGTATGTGGAATTTCTAACGAAACTGATGGTAATTGAGCAGTATTATTAAAAAGCGAATTTAAAGCAGTTCCAATTCCAGGAGCAATTGCAATTCCTGCAATATTAGCATTATTGTCGATAGCTGTAAAAGAAAGTGCTGTTCCAAAATCTGCAACTATACATGCACTATGAAATGTGTTCCATGCTTGAAGAGCATCACACAATAAATCTGTTCCTATTTCATGAACTGCTGATTTTGGTATTTTTATAGGTAGTTTTTCATAAATATCAGGACCTACAATTATGGGTTTTTTATTAAGAAATCGTTGAGTTACTATAACAAATGGTCCTATTAATTGAGGTACAACAGAACTTATTATTGCATTGTTAATCAGTTTTATATCTAATTCAATATCTTTAAAAAGTGTTCTCAATATTGAAAAATATTCATCCCCAGTACGTTTTGCATCAGTATGAATTCTCCATTCTTGAACAAGATTACCATTGTTAAATATAGCAGTCTTAATGTTTGTGTTACCTATATCAAAAGCTAATAACATTTTTTATTTTTTTTTGCGAATTTACAAATTTTTATGAAATATATTTTATTTTAATTAGGTTTGATTTCTCATTTTTTATTTTTAAATTTGTTTTAGATGAATTTTTGAAATATAGATGATAGAAAAATTTAAAAAGTTTATAAAAGACAATAATTTAGCATCATTAAACCATCAAATATTACTTGCAGTTAGTGGCGGTCCTGACTCGGTTGTAATGCTAGATTTGTTTTCAAAATCAGGTTTTAATTTTGCAATTTCTCATGTAAATTTTAAACTACGAGGAAAGGATAGTGATGATGACGAAAATTTTGTTAGAAATCTTGCAAAAAAATATGAAGTAGAAATTTTTGTTTCAACATTTGATACTGAAAAATATGCAAATGAAAATGGAATTTCTATAGAAATGGCTGCTAGAGAATTACGTTATAATGAGTTTGAAAAAATAATGATAAATTATAATTATAATTTTACAGCAGTGGCTCATCACAAAGATGATGCTATAGAAACATTTTTATTAAATTTAACTCGAGGAACAGGAATTCGTGGTTTAACTGGAATAAGAAAAATAAATGGAAAAATAATTAGACCAATGTTGTGTTTTTCACGTTCCGAAATTGAAACATATATTTCTGAAAATCAATTACAATATAGAATAGATAAAACAAATTTTGAAACCAATTATACACGAAACAAAATTCGTAATACAATTATTCCATTATTTGAACAGATAAATCCTTCATTTAAAGATTGTTTGACAGAAACTGTGGAATATTTAAGTCAAGTGAAACAGATATATTTTAATGAAGTTGAATGGCAAAAAAAGAATATAGTTTCAAAAGAAAACGATTGCTATTTAATATCTATTCAAAAGTTGCAACAAAATCCTCAACCAGAATGTATTATATATGAAATATTGAGAGATTTTGAATTTAATAAAAGTCAAATTTCACAAATATTAAAATCTTTTGATAGTGAAAGTGGAAAAACATTTTATAGTTCTAGATATAGATTAATAAAAGATAGAAATTGTTTGATTATAAACGAATTAACCAAAACAGAGAAATCATTGTCTTCAATATTAATTGATAAAAATATAATTGAACAAGGAAAATTTAGTTTAGGTTCAATTCATTTAGAATTTCAAATAATAAAAAATAATAAAAATTTTAAACCAAATAGAGATTTAAATGTTTCATATTTTGATTACAACAAGATAAAATTTCCATTAGAATTGCGAAATTGGCAAAATGGAGATTGGTTTGTTCCATTTGGAAAAAATCAGAAAAAAAAGTTAAGTGACTTTTTTATAGATAATAAATTGAATATTAACAAAAAAGAAACAATTAAACTTTTGTGTTCTGAAAATAATATAATTTGGTTAGTAGGATTACGTTCTGATAACAGATATCGCGTAACTCCTGATAGTCAAGATATTTTAAAAATTACTTTAAAATATTTTGAAGATAAACATTAACTTTAAGTAAAATAACAAAATATATATTATTTTAGAATAAAAAAGAGTTATCTTTGAAGCACAAAAAATAATCGTCAAATGAAGAAAATTTTGTATTTATTAAGTTTAGTTTTAATAGGTGGTGGAGTTATTGCATCAGTAATAGGTGCCCCAGTAGCTGGAATTTTTGGAATTGCATCAGGTGCAGTTTTATCAATAGCAACTTTTTTAAGTGGAAAACTTATCGATGCATCAAATCAAGCTACTTTTGATAACGGAAATTTGTCGTTAGAGATGAAAATTAATAACCAAATTTCAGAGTCAAGAAAAAACAAATTTAAAGCAGAAAGCGAAATTCGACGTTTAACAGCATGGAGCAATGATGCAATTTTTACAGCATATTCAACTGTAGCACAACAAGAAGGAGAATTGCTACAACGTGAAAATCTTTTAGATAATTACGAAACAATAAAAAATAAATATGTTGGAAAAATTGATTTTAGTGCTGAAACTAAATGTGATAATCTTGTGTCAAATTATAAAACAAAAATTGATGGTTATAAAGAAAGAATAGAAATATTTGATAAAAAACAACAAGAATATACAATATTAAAAGAAAAAATCAAAGCTGTAAAACAGAAAGAAAAAATAATGCAACGTCTTGAAAATCATAATAATAAACTAGAACAAGCCGACCAAAACGAATTACAATCAATGGCTGCTGGAGAATATGATTTAAGTCAATTAACAATGGGAGACGTTGAAAAAGAAGTATTTGAAAAAGAAGAATATTTTAGACAATTAGAACAAGCCAAAATATTAGAAAATTTATAAAATTTATTAAAAATAATAAAATGAGAAAACTTATCGTAGCAGGCAACTGGAAAATGAATACATCTGTTGCCGAAGGTGTAGAATTAGCAAAAAAAGTAAGTGAATATGCAGAAAAGAAAAATCTTCCTGCTGAAAAACAAATTGTAATTGCTCCACCTTTTACACATTTAGCTCCTATAGCTCAAGTAATTAACGCTGACAAAGTTATTTTAGCTGCTCAAGATTGTGCTGCAACAACAAACGGTGCTTATACTGGTGAAGTTTCTGCTTCTATGCTTAAAGGTCTTGGCGTTAAAGCTGTTATTTTAGGACACTCAGAACGTCGTCAATATTTTAAAGAAAATTCTGAAATTCTTCTTAAAAAAATTAAATTAGCTTTAGCTGAAGGTCTAGATATTATTTTCTGTTGTGGTGAAACTAAAGATCAACGTGAAGCTGGCGCTAATCTTTATAACAATGTTATTAAAGCTCAATTAGTTGACACTGTATTTACATTGTCTGCTGAAGAATTCAAAAAAGTTATTATTGCTTACGAACCTGTTTGGGCAATTGGTACTGGTTTAACAGCTACTCCTGAACAAGCTCAAGAAATTCACGAATTTATTCGTAAAGAAATTGCTAATAATTACAATGCTCAAGTTGCTGAAGATACAACTATTCTTTATGGTGGAAGTTGTAAACCTTCTAATGCAGCTGAAATTTTCGCTAAAAAAGACGTTGATGGTGGCTTAATTGGTGGTGCATCTCTTAAAGCTGACGATTTTGGTAAACTTATCGACGCTAGATAATTAATTTTTTCTGACTTTTATTCAGAATAAAATACTTAGCGGACAACTGCGTTATAATTTATGATTATTTGCAAGTTGTCCGCTATTTTTTTTATAGTTCCGACTTCAAATTCAAAATGTAAATTCTGAAAATTTTTTTTTATGAACAATATGCAACCAAATCTCCAAAAATGGTTTTTAACCTTCTGTTTTTCAATTATTTTTATTAATTGTATTGCACAGCATGCTCCTTTCCAAAATAATGAAGATTTTATTGGTGAGGTAAATAGTTTTATGGGAGTTAAAACTTCTCTTAATAAAGATTTAAAAGAAGAAGTTAAAATTTTTGCTGACAAAATTGAAAATCATGTTATTTCTGAAGAACATAAAGAAGAAATAATTTCGATTATGAATGGCTATTTAAAAAAGCGTTCAAATCCATCGCCTCACATGCTTAATTTAATCAAAACTTTTAATGCTTTTTGGGATAAGGATAAGGTTGATCAATTTCCTGTTTGGGTTGAATATATGCTTAGTATTCTTGATAATCTAAATGTTTCAATGACAAGAGTTAATGATATTACACTTTTTACTTATCATCTTGTAAAAAATAATAGTATTGAAACATTAGCTTCAAAATCATGGAATATTAATAATAATGATTATAGACTTGTTGTTCATCAAGATAATGATGATGAATTAACATTATTTGTGGAATGTGATAAAGTAGATTTAAGATGTAAAATGCGTAATGATAGTTCGTTGGTAATTTATAATACTAGAGGACAATATAATACAGTAGCTAAAACTTGGTTTGGATTTGGAGGGCGTGTTGATTGGAAAAGAGCAGGTATTTCGCCTGATAGTATGTATGCAGAATTACGAAATTATCAAATAGATACAAAACGATCAGATTTTGAAGCTGATAGTGTTGAATTTCATAATATTAAATATTTCGGAAGTTATATAAAAGGTCATTATTCTGATAAATTAACAGTGAATGGATTTGGCGATAAAGCTCGTTATCCACAATTTGAGTCGTATAATAACTTTTTGTTTATTCCTAATTTGATTGATGGAATTGATTTTACTGGAGGTTTTGCTCAGCATGGTTCTTTATTTTCTGGAGTAGGCGATTCTTTGTCTGATGCTACATTATCTATTAAATATAATAATAATCAATTGTTTTTAGTAAAATCAAAATCATTTGTTTATACATCAAAAAAAATAGAGTCAGAACAAGCTAGAGTTACTTTGTTTTTGGGTACAGATTCTATTAATCATATTGGTTTAAAATTTACATATTTAGTACCCAAGGATAGTTTAGTATTATTTAAAGGAGGAAAAGGAATTCAAAATTCAAAATTTACGGATTCTTATCACCATTTATCATACGATGTAAACCAAATTGAATGGAAAAAAGGTGATTCTATAGTTTACTTATCAACGCGAGGTGCTGCAAAAAATGATTATGCTTTATTTCAATCTTCTGAATATTTTACTATTGATGATTATAATAAATTACAAGGTCAGGCAAAAATTAACCCATTAACTGCATTGATTAATTATTATTTAGAAGCATTTGTAAGAGAATTTACAGCGTCAGATTTTAATATATATTTAAGAGAAAAATATAATGTTTCTTATACAGAAACACAGGTTCATTTTATGCTTCAAGAGTTGTCTTATGGAGGTTATATAAGTTATGATGAAACAACTAGACAAGCAAAAACTCAACAATTAACATACGATACTTATTTTGCAAGAACTGGAAATAAAGATTATGATGTTATAAGATTTTATTCATTATCAAAAACAAAGAATGTAATTAATGGAATTTTAAATTTAAATAATTATAATTTAGAGATTTATAATGTTCAACCATTTTATTTAAATGAAAAATCTAGAGTTGCAATTTGGCCAACAGATACAATTATTGTTAAAAAAGATTTAGCAATAGATTTTAATGGAAGATTGTCTGCTGGATTAACAAATATTTATGGTAGTAATTTTAAATTTGATTATAAAGAATTTAATGTAGATATACCAAATGCAGATTCTATGGCATTGTTGGCGTATAATAATCATAATAATACTCTTCAAATAGATTCAGTACGAAGTGTGTTTGAACATGTTAATGGTAAATTGCATATTTCACCCGACACAAACAGATCTGGACGAATAGAAGCTCCAAGGTATCCTTATTTTGATATCGAAGATACCACATACGTATATTATGATAAAATTACAAATGGAAAATATGACCGAGATAAATTTCATATGACAGTTTTTCCATTTACACTTGATAGTATGAATTATTTGTCTTTGAATGGTGTAAAAGCCAAAGGAACATTTGAGTCTGGAATTTTTCCAAATTTGGATGTAACTTTAACCGTTCAACCTGATATGTCGTTAGGATTTGAGATGCCAACACCTGAAGAAGGTATGCAATTATTTTCTGGCAAAGGAACTTATCATAATAATGTAACACTTAATGGAAAAGGTCTTGGTGGAGATGGTGAAATTCAATATCTTACAGCTGTGGCTCGTGCCGAAAAATTCTCGTTTTTCCCAGATTCTGTTACTGCTGGTGTTAATTTTTTGGATATTAAACCTGTAAAATCTTCTCAATTAGGAATTATTCCTGATATGAAAACTGATATTCCGCATCTTCATGCTGATACAGCTTTAGTATTTTGGAAGCCTGAAAGTGATATATTTTCTGTATCTTCTGAAGATTCTTCTATTGTTATTTATGAAGGTGATGCAAAATTTAATGGTGAAATTTTATTAACTCCTGAAAAATTAGGAGGTAATGGACTTTTACTATATGGTACAACAAGTACCAATTCTGATTATTTTGATTTTCATAACTCATCGTATAAAGCTGATAGTGCTTTATTTAGTTATCAAAATCCACAAACACCTGGCGAAAAAAATGGGCATTTTTATACAGGTCGTTTTAATATTGAAACAAATTTAGACTCAACAAAAATGTGGGCTAATTTTATAGCTGTTACAAATAAATCTTCTATTGTTTTTCCTTATCACAAATATAAACAAAAAACAGGATTTTTTACCTGGAATATTAATCAACAATCATTTGAATTTGGAAAAGATTTGAATGAATATGATGAAAATATGATTGCTCATGATCAAGAAAAATTTGATCAAATAAAAGATATTACATCAGGTTATAGACCATTGTTAGGTGGTGTTACAATGGTTGCCGACAAAGATACTATGACATATGATGCTTATAGTTCATCGTATGCACTTAGTGATGAAATCATTAATATTAATGAACCTGGAGTTATTGCTGTTGAAGATGCTAAAATAGATCCTTCTGGTATTATTTATCTTTATAAAGGTGGTTCTATTGCAAAATTTGAAAATGCTTTAATCACTTGTAATCAAGACTCTATGTTTCACAAAGTTATTAATACAACAGTAAAAATCCGTGATAAACATTATTTTAAAGCTATTGGAGGTCAATATGAATATAATAATCATAAACAAGGTATTAATTATATTAACATTGACTCAATGGAAATTCGTAAAGTTAAACAAGATACTGCAACAAATGCACAAAAAGTTAGATGTACTTTTGGTCTTGGTACTGTTAATATGGCAGAAAACTTTATGTTAAGTCCTCAATATAAATTTGCAGGTAAATTTTCTTTAATGGGAAATATTCCAGGGGTTAAGTTTAATGGATATGCTTATCTTCAACAAGAATGTGATAGTTCTATTATGCCATTTAGATTTGAAGGTAATATTAATCCTGATAGTATTGTTTTTCCAATTTCCGACCGTGTTGTTGACACAGGAAATGTTCGTTTATATTCAGGCTTTTTCTTCAATCATAAAAGCGAAAGATTATATTCTTTGTTTATGGGACATAAATTAGAAAATAATGATGATCCTGTTTTAGATGCTGGAAAAGGTCTTTCTTATGCAATTACAACTAATCAATATCAAATTGCTTCTGCGCGTAAACTTGCTAATAATGCTATTACTGAAAACATGATTTCTTTGTATAAAAAATTGTGTTTCTTATATGGTGAAGGGGCTATTAATACAAATATTAATGTCGAGCCTGTAAAAGTGGTTTCAAAAGGTACTATTATTCACCAAAAAGATGAAGATAAATTTTCTATTAGTATGGTTTTGTCTACTGATTTCTTTATTCGTCAAGATGTTATGAAATCTATGGCTCAAGGTATTACTGATGTTGATAATCTTCAACCTGTGGTTATTTCGCAAGAAAATATACGAAGAAAGTTAGAATTTTTGTTAGGAGGTGATACTGTTACAAATATTATTGACGAATATTCTTTAACTGGTTCTATTTCAAAATTACCAACTGAATTGTCTAAAACTCTAGTATTTACCGATTTGAGAATGACTTTTGATACAACTACTAATTCGTATCGTTCTAATGGTGAAATTGGTGTTGGGTTTATTTGTGGTAATTCGATAAATCGTTATGTTCCTGGAGCTGTGGAAATTATACGTAATCGTAAAAAAGGTGATCAAATTTCTATTTATCTTCAACCTAAACCTGGTTTTTGGTATTATTTCAATTATAAAGCTGGATTTATGTATTGTTTATCTAGTGATGAGGATTTCAATAATAAAATTATGAATACAAAAGACAAAGATCGTGTATTGAAATTTGATAAAAATGGTGAATATCAATTTGTTATAGGTAATGATGCTGTTAAAAATAAATTTGTAAGGTCGTTCCCATCTATTTCGGGTGGTAATAACAATCAAATTAATATAGATAAAGCTATTGAAGATGTGGAAACTGATATTGTTACTGACTCTTTAGGTGTTGTTTCTGATAGTTTAAATGTTAGTGACTCGTTGAATGTTAATGTTAGTGACTCTTTAAATGTTAATACTCAACCAAATGTTGAAGAGGCAGATTTTGTTGAAGAACCTGATTTTGAGGAACAACCTGAAAATAATACTGAAATTATTAATACACAAGTTCCTGAAAATCAACCTGATGAAAACCAAAACGAACCTGATTTTGAGGAACAACCAGAAAATAATACAGAAACAAATAATACTCAAATTCCAGAAAATCAGCCTATAGAACAGCAAGTCCCAAATATTATAGAAGATAATTCAAATATTGAACAAAATCAACAACAACCAGAACAAAATCAAGACGACAACGAAGAACCTGATTTTATTGATGAATAGTTTATTATGAAAGAAAATTCTCACATATTTTATTGTCCACAAGCAATTAATGCAGTGGAAGGTCAAATTGTAAATTTAGATGAAGAAGAGTCTGCACATTGTTGTAAAGTGTTAAGACTTAATGTAAATGACCAAATCTCATTAATTGATGGAGTAGGAGGTATGTATTCTGCTATTTTGGTTATGTGTACTAAAAATAGTTGTTCTGCTAAAATTTTGCAACTTGAAAATGATATTTATATTCGACCATATTACAATCATATTGCAATTTCTCCTACAAAAAATATTGACAGATTTGAATGGTTTATCGAAAAAGCTGTTGAATTTGGCGTAGATATGATTACGCCAATTTTATGTAGTCATAGCGAACGTAAAATATTGAAAATAGAACGTTTAGAAAAAATAATTTTATCAGCTGTTAAACAAAGTGGTAACGTTATTTTGCCAAAAATTAATCAATTGACACCTGTTTTAGATGTAATCAAAAATGCCAATGAAGATTTAAAATTTATTGCTCATTGTGAACCTGGTGAAAAACAATTTTTTGCCAATGTTTGTTTGCCAAAATCTAAATCTATCACTTTGATAGGTCCAGAAGGTGATTTTTCTGATCAAGAAATTAATGATGCAATTAATAAATATGGTTTTAAGCCTATTTCTTTGGGTAATACAAGATTACGAACCGAAACAGCAGGAGTTTCAATATCAGCTTTTTTAGCTTGTATTAACAATTAGACAAAAAAAAGAGACTAAAATTTAGTCTCTTTTTTTTTGTTTTATATTAAATTATTGTCTAATAATTGTTGTTCTAGTAGTTGTTGAATAATCAAAACTTGGTTTTGTTGATAAATATTCGCGCATACAATCACAACTTGTTTTTGTGGTTTCAACACCATCTAACTTTGCTAAACTTGAAATAGAAACAGTGTAACTATTTGCAGCTAAAGAATATATTTTTTTAGGTTTAATTTTTTTACCATTTAATAAAAATCCTTCAACAGAAATTACTTTTGTTTCATCGTTTTTATCAACTATCATTTTGTATGTCATACCACTTACAAAAGGTTCAACCCCTTCATCGTTTTGTTTACATTCTTTAATTATATCAAGAATTTGTTTTCCTGAAATTTTGAAAGTAACCATTAAGTTTCCAAAAGGATCAAGCATCAAAGCATCTTTAACTGTAAAATCACCAGCATCATGATAATCATATCTAACACCACCACCATTTTGAATTGCAATTTGACAATTTGAACCAAATGCTTGTCCGTCAGTCATTAAACAACCAAAGTTGTCTAATCCTTTAACAGGTTTTTCTAATGTTGTAATCTTTTTTTGCAATTCTGGATTTTTAGAAAATTCAGCAACCATATTTTCCAATTTTTCAGATTTTTTTGAAAAATGGTCGATATCTATTAATTTACTTGTTTTTTTAATTACTTTTCCATCTAATACAGTAAATTGAACTAAAGTACAATATTTAACTTTATTTACACTTTGAGTTATAATAACACCATTTTTTACGGTATTATTTTCAACTTTTGTATGAGAATGACCTCCTAAAATTGCATCAAACATAGGAAATTTTTCTGCCATTTTTATATCATCTTCATAACCTATATGACTTAATAATATTTCAATATCACATTGTTTACGAACAACGTCTGCATATTTGTCGATGGTTTCAACAACTGGTGTAAAACGTACATTTTTAACTTTATCTGGATGACAATCAGGAATATTTCTTGCGCCTAATTGAATAATTCCTAAAAATCCAATTTTTACACTATCAACTTCAAAAATTTTGTATGGATCAAATTTTAATCCCATTGAGTCTGGTAACGAAATATTGCTGCATATGTAAGGAAATTTACTGCGTTCTACTTGTTTTTTAAGTCCTGATACATTTGCATCAAATTCATGATTTCCCAAAATTGATATACTAAATCCAATTTCATTCATGAGTTCTGTCATAGGACGAGATGGCTCTGGATACATATCATTAAATGGATTTCCCGTTCTATTGTCTCCTGAACTTACTATTAACATATTTGGATATAATGTTTTTAAACTGTCAACAACTGCTCCAAATTGCGGTATTCTATCTAGATATGCGTGCATATCATTGATAGCTAAAATGTTAATGGTTTTTTCTTGAGCTGATACCGAAACTGCAATAAATAATATTAATGCAGTTAATACATTTTTTAGTGTTTTATTATTCATTACTTTATAATTTATTTTAGTTTTAAGTTTCAAACTTAATTATTTTTTTCAATATATTTATTTTTTTTGCGTTTTATTTTATTATTAAGATAGGTATTTATTTTTTATATTTGATATTAATGTTAATATATTGATATATAGTATTTTATGAAAATGTGCAATCATGCGTAGTTCAAAATTTAATTTATTAATTCAAAAAATTACAAATAAATTTTTTTCTGTGGTTTTGACTTTTATTTGTATTGTTTTTTTTAATTTTAATTCAAAAGCCCAAGTTAATTTAATTTACGACACTGAATTTGGAAATGATATCGATAAATTAGGTGCTTTATTATTGATTAACAATTTTATTGATAGTAATGAATGTAATTTATTAGGTGTTGTTTGTTCTTCATCTTCTAAATCATCTTTGCATTCATTACATCTAGTTAATTCTTTTTGTAATCATAATAATATTCCGATAGTTGAATCTCGTTGTCAAGAAAAATCAGCTACGAGTAATTTTGCTGATATCATTGCGGTTGATAATAGTATATCTTTTACTGATAACTTTTTTAACAATTCAACAATCATGTATCGAAAACTATTAGCTTCTGCTCAGGATAAATCTGTTACTATTATTGTTTCTGCTAATTTGTCATCTTTAGATGCTTTATTAAAATCTCCAGGTGATAAAAATTCTCCTTTAACTGGATTTCAATTAGTTAGAAAAAAAGTTAATGAAGTTATTATTGTTGGAGGTATTTTCCCTAGTGGATTTGGAAATTGGCATGTTTATGATAGTCAATATTCTTTCATTGCAAAAGTAATTAAAAAATTATCTATTGTTAATGTTACATATATAGGTTATGAACTTGGAAAATCTCTTCAATCTGGAACTATTGTTAATTCTTTTAACAAAGATAATTATATTTATGAATGTTATAATCATTTTAGTAAATATTCTCTTTGGACTAAACAAAGATACATGGGTGAAATTTTAAATACTAATAGTTCTGATCAAATTGCTGTTTTATATGCTGTTCGTAATTATATTGGTTCGTTTTGGAGACGTAAAGATGGAAAATGTTTAGTTAATAATGATGGTACTAATAAATGGAAACCTTCTACAAAATCTAATCAATCTTATCTCGAATTGTTTACCGATCCTGAAAATATTGTTAATGAAATTAATAACGAACTTTTAAAATATAACAAATAATTTTTTGATAAGTTAAATAAATCATTTACATTTGCGTAAATTTTATAGGAAAGATGTCAGAGTGGTCGAATGAGCCGCACTCGAAATGCGGTGTAGGGGTAACTCTACCGGGGGTTCGAATCCCTCTCTTTCCGCTTTTTTCGTTTTTTTTCACTTCATTTTTTTTCTTTGTCAAAATGTCATTTAATTTTATGCTTATTGTCATAAAATAAATGTCAATTTTTCCATTTGGATATGTGGCAAATTCTTTGTAAATTGTAGCGTGTTAACCTATAATTTTAACAGCTTAAGAATATGAATTTCGATAAATTTACAATCAAAGCACAGCAAGCCGTTAATGAAGCTGCTATGCTAAGTCAAAGAGCTGGTTGTCAAGCTATTGAAACTGGTCATTTGCTTTCAGCTCTTTTAAAAGCTGATGAAAACATTACGAATTTTATTTTCAGAAAACTGAATATTAATCTTCAAACTTTTCAGCGTACTCTTGATGCTATTTGTTCTAGATATGTTAAAGTGCAAGGTGGAGATCCTTTTTTGAGTTCTAATACACAAAAGGCTTTAATTTCTGCACAAACTGACGCTGAAAAAAATGGCGATCAATATGTGAGTATTGAGCACATTTTTATGGCTTTACTTAATGTTAATGATGACGTTTCTAACCTTATGAAAGATAGTGGTTTTACATCTAAAGATTTGGCTGTTGCTACTAACGAACTTCATGGTGGACAAAAAGTTACAAGTCAAAGTGCTGAAGATACTTTTCAAAGTTTGTCTAAATATGCGGTAAACCTTAATGCTCAAGCTCTTAAAGGTAAACTTGACCCGGTTATTGGACGTGACGATGAAATACGTAGAGTTTTACAAATTCTTTCACGTCGTACAAAAAATAACCCTATTTTGGTTGGTGAACCCGGTGTTGGTAAAACTGCTATTGCAGAAGGCCTTGCTCATAGAATTGTTAACGGTGATGTCCCTGAAAATTTAAAGTCTAAACAACTTTATTCGCTTGATATGGGCGCTCTTGTTGCTGGGGCTAAATATAAAGGTGAATTTGAAGAACGTTTAAAATCTGTTGTTAAAGAAGTTATTGACTCAGATGGTGAAATTATTCTTTTTATTGATGAAATTCACACTTTAGTTGGTGCTGGTGGTGGTTCTGGTGCTATGGACGCTGCTAATATTTTAAAACCTGCTTTGGCTCGTGGCGAACTTAAAGCGGTTGGTGCTACTACTTTAGATGAATATCAAAAATATTTTGAAAAAGATAAAGCCTTAGAACGTCGTTTTCAACCTGTTATGGTTAACGAACCTAATGTTGAAGATGCAGTTTCTATTCTTCGTGGTTTAAAAGAACGCTACGAAAATCACCACAAAATTCGTATCAAAGACGAAGCTATTATTGCTGCTGTTGAACTTTCAAATCGTTATATTTCTGATCGTTATTTGCCTGATAAAGCTATAGATTTAATTGACGAAAGTGCTGCTAAACTTCGTATTGAAATGAATTCTGTTCCTGAACCTCTTGATGAAGTTAACAGAAAAATTCGTCAATATGAAATTGAACGTGAGGCTATTAAACGAGAAGGTAATGTTGATAAAATTACTAAAAATGCTCAAGCTCTTTCTGAACTTAACGATCAACGTAACCGTTTGAATGCTAAATGGCAAGAAGAAAGAAACATTGTTACTAAAATGCAACAATGTAAAACTGATATCGAAAATTTTAAACACCAAGCTGATAATGCTGAACGTAATGGTGATTATGGTTTGGTGGCTGAACTTAGATATGGTAAAATTCAAGCTATTGAAAAAGAAGTTGAAGATTTAAAAACTAAACTTCTTGAAATTCAAAGCGATAGTCCATTGATTAAAGAAGAAATTTGTTACGAAGATATTGCTGAAACTGTTAGTCGTCAAACAGGTATTCCTCTAACAAAACTTTTGCAAACTCAAAAACAAAAACTTCTTCAACTTGAAACTGAACTTCATAAACGTGTTGTAGGACAAGATATTGCAATTTCTGTTGTTGCTGATGCTGTTCGTCGTAGTCGTGCTGGGTTACAAGACTCTAAAAAGCCAATTGGTTCGTTTATTTTCTTAGGAACAACAGGCGTTGGTAAAACTGAATTAGCAAAAGCTTTGGCAGAATTTCTTTTTGATGATGAAAATCTTATGGTTCGTATCGACATGAGTGAATATCAAGAAAAATTTGCTGTAACTCGTTTGATTGGAGCGCCTCCAGGATACGTTGGATACGATGAAGGTGGTCAATTGACTGAGGCTGTTCGTCGTAAACCTTATTCTGTTATTTTGCTTGACGAAATTGAAAAAGCTCATCCTGATGTTTTCAATATTTTGTTGCAAGTGCTTGACGATGGTAGACTTACAGACGGTAAAGGTCGTACTGTAAATTTCAAAAATACAATAATTATTATGACTTCTAATCTTGGTAGTGATGTTATCCGTCAAAATATGGAACATTTAACCGAGAAAAACAAAGAACAATTGTTAGAAGACACTAGAGAAGATGTTATTGATTTATTGAAAAATACAATTCGTCCAGAATTTTTGAATCGTATTGATGAAACAATAGTATTTACACCTTTAACCGAAGAACAAATTGGTGAAGTGGTTAATATTCAAATGATTAATTTGAATAAATCTCTTAAAGAACAAGGTTTAAAACTTACACTTACTCCTGAAGCATTCAAATGGGTAGCTCATAAAGGTTACGATCCTCAATTTGGTGCGCGTCCTGTTAAGAGAGTTATTCAAAAAGAAATTTTGAACAGACTAGCTACAGAAATTATTTCTGGTAAAGTTGGTAAAAATCCTGAAATTTTTGTAAAAGTTCAAGATGATCAAATTGTTTTTGAATAAATTTTCTTGATTATTATATAAAAAAGCCGTTGAAATATTTTCAACGGCTTTTTTGCTTTTAAATGTCTTTAAGTTATTTAATATCATCAATATTATAAGGTGTTTCTTGATATACAAAATAATTTAACCAATTGTTAAACATTAAGTTAGCTGTACTTCGCCATCTTACTATTGGATTTAAATTGGGATTATTGTTTGGATAATAATTCTTAGGAATTTCAATTTCTAATCCTTTTGACAAATCTCTTTTATATTCTGTATCAAGTGTAAATGCATTATATTCTGCATGTCCTGTTAAATATAATTCACGTCCTCCATTTGCCATTAACATATAAACTCCAGCATCTGAACTACTTGCAAGTATTTTGATTTCAGAAACTTTGTCTATATCATCTTTTTTAATTTCTGCATTTCGACTATGTGGAACATAAAATACATCATCAAATCCTCTAAATATTGGATTTAATGAATCTAACATTGTATGCTCAAAAACTCCAAACATTTTTTTGTTTAACGAATGTTTTGGAATTCCATAATAATGATTCAATGCAGCGAATGCCCCCCAACATATATACATTTTGGCTGTTACATTTGTTTTTGCCCAATCAAAAATTTCTTTCAATTCGTTCCAATAATTAACTTCCGGATATTCAAGCTGTTCTACTGGTGCTCCAGTTACAATTAATCCATCATATTTTCTCTTTTTAATAACATCAAAATCAATGTAAAATTGACGCATGTGTTCAACAGGCGTATTTTTAGATGTATGACTTTTTATTTTAATTAAGTCAATTTCAATTTGAAGCGGTGAATTTGATAATAGCCTTATTAAATCTGTTTCAGTTGTAATTTTTATTGGCATCAAATTTAAAATTGCAATTTTTAATGGTCTGATGTCTTGCGCTTTTGCTTTTGAATTATCTATTACAAATATATTTTCTTCTTTTAATAATTCTATAGCTGGTAGCTTGTCTGGAATATTTAACGGCATAATATTTTTTTTCTAATTTTTTGCAAAATTAGTTATTTGTATGAAATTTTCACCATTTTTTTATCAACTAAATAATAATGTTATTTTTATTCAAAATATTTAAATTTGCATTTTAAAATTTTGTGTTATTTATGTCGAATAAACAAACTGTTGCAATTATTGGTGCCGGTGCATCTGGATGTTTTTGTGCTGTTAATCTGTGCAAAATGTCTAATAATTACGATGTTACTATTTTTGAAGCTCATTCAAAACCATTAGCTAAAGTTGCCATTACTGGTGGGGGGAGGTGTAATATTACAAATAGTTTTGCTCAAGTTAATAATTTTGCAGAAGTTTATCCGCGTGGTGAAAAACTTCTTAAAAAATTGTTTTACACTTTTAATCAGAATGATACATTAAATTGGTTTGAATCTGAAGGCGTAGAATTTGTGACTCAAGATGATAATTGTGTTTTCCCAAAATCTCAAAATGCAATGCAAATTGTTGATACTCTTTTAGATAATATAAATAAGTATCATATCAATCTTTTACTTGATCATAAATTAATCAATATTGAAAAAATCGACAATAAATTTTTATTATCTTTTAATAATAATGCAAAAAAAGAATTTGATATTGTGTTAGTTGCAACAGGAGGTGCTAATCCTGAATTTTTAAATATTTTTGAAAATTTAGGTTTAAATATTGTTCCAACGGTTCCTAGTTTGTTTACTTTTACAATTAAAAATCAGACTTTTAATGATTTAATGGGTGTTGTTATAGAAGATGTTTCTTGTTCAATAGCTTCTACAAAATTTAAATCAAATGGTCCTTTGTTAATAACTCATTGGGGGGTAAGTGGTCCTGCTATTTTAAAATTATCGTCTTATTCGGCAAAATATTTAAAAGAAAACAAATATACTTCTAATTTGATAATTAATTGGTTGAATATCAATGAAGATGAAACTAGAAAAATTATTCAAGATTTACAACATAAAAATCCTAAACGTCAGGTTTTATCTATTCATCCTCCAAAAATTACAAGTCGCCTTTGGCAATATTTTTTATTAAAATGTGAAATAGACAATTCAAAACGTTGGGACGAAATTTCAAAAAAATCAATTAATAAACTTGTATCAACTTTAGTATCTGATACATATAAAATTCAAGGACGTGGTCATTATAAAGAAGAATTTGTAACTTGTGGTGGAATTTCTTTATCTAACATAAATTCCAATACTTTAGAATCTAAAAAAATAGAAAATCTCTATTTTGCAGGAGAAGTTCTTGATATTGATGCAATAACAGGAGGTTTTAATCTTCAAGCAGCATGGACAACAGGTTTTGTTGTTGCTAAAAGTATTGTTTCTAAATTTTCTTAAAGAATATTAAAACTTTTATGACAAAATCTAATCTCGCATTATTAGCAATTAGAAATGGTGGAAATTTAACCAAACGTCAAAAAATTCAGTTGACTTGGCAGTTAAGTTTACCTGCCATAATGGCTCAGTTTTCGTTCATAATAATGGTTTATATTGACTCTAGTATGGTCGGTAGTCTTGGTGCTGAATGTTCTGCTGCAGTGGGACTTGTTAGTACTTCTACTTGGCTTATTTCTGGTTTAGCAGAAGCTATTGTAGTTGGTTTTGCTGTTATGGTTTCGCATCGTATTGGTGCAAACAATTATATTTCTGCTCGTTCTGTTTTACGTCAATCTATTTCTACATGTTTGATATTTAGTTCTTTATTAACTTTATGTTCTATTGTTATTAGTTTTCCTTTACCTCATTTATTAAATGGAGGAGATGATATTTGTGAAGATGCTTCTTCTTATTTCTTTATTTTTTCTTGCTCTTTAATTTTTTTGCAGTTTAATTATTTAGGTGCTAGTATGTTACGAAGTTCTGGTAATGTTAAAATACCTTGTATTTTAAACATTTTGTTGTGTTTTTTAGATGTTATTTTTAATTATTTTTTAATTTATAATTCTCATACTATTGATATTTTTTCTTTTCATATTGAATTTTCAGGATTTGGATTAGGTGTATCAGGTGCAGCTTTAGGCACTGCTTTAGCATATTTTGTTGTTTCTATCTTGATGATGAGTTATTTAATCTTTAAATCAAAAGAACTCAGTTTGTTAATAGACAAAGGTTCTTTTAAACCTACAAAAAAATGTGTTTTAAGTGCATTAAAAATTGGACTTCCTGTTGGAGTAGAACGTTCTGTTATGAGTTTGGCTGCAATTACTATTACTGCAATTGTTGCTCCTTTAGGAAATGTTGCAATTGCTGCTGACACTTTTGCTGTTACTATTGAAGGATTTTGTTATATGGCTGGATACGGAATTTCTGATGCTGCAACAACTTTAATTGGACAATGTGTTGGTGCAGGAAGACGTTGCTTAGCAAAAAGTTTTGCTTATATTACAACTATTTTAGGTGTAATTACTCTTACTATCTTTTCAACTTTAATGTATTTTTTCTGTCCTTTTTTATTAGAAATAATGACACCTGTTGCTGAAATAGTTTCTTCTGGCGTTGAAATTCTTAGAATTGAGGCTTTTGCTGAACCTATGTTTGCTGTTGCCATTGTTAGTTACGGAGTTTTTGTTGGGGCAGGAGATAGTCTTATTCCAAGCATTATGAATTTAGCTTCTATGTGGTTTATAAGAATTCCTCTTGTTATTTTCCTTGCTTCGTTTTTGGGGTTAAAAGGTGTATGGATTGCTATGGCTATTGAATTGATTTTGAGAGGTTTATTTTTCTTATTTAGATTACGTTCGTCGCGTTGGTTAAAATATACTATTAAAAGTAGTAAACTCTAATTTCAATTAAAAAAAATAAGAATTAAGAATTTTTATTCTTAATTCTTATTTCGTGTTTATTTTACAAAACAACTTTCAAAATTTCTTCTTTTAAGCTTTTTAAATCTGTAACAACTGGATATTGAGGATAATCTGCTTTTACATTATCTGGTGGACAGAATAAAATTCCTTTATCAGCTACATTTAGCATTGTAACATCATTATAACTATCTCCAAATGCTAAAACATTATATTTTAAACTTTTAAAAGCTTCTACTGTTTTCCTTTTAGGATCGCTTTGACGTAGTTTATAATTTGTAATTCTTCCTGTTGAATCTGTTTCTAGATTGTGACACAATAAAAATGGATTTTCTAATTTGTCCATCAATGGTTGTGCAAATTCTACAAAAGTGTCGCTTACAATTGTAAATCTTGTTGCTTTGCGAATTTCTCTTATAAAATCTAATGCTCCTGGTAATGGTTGAAGTGTATTGATAACTTCTTGAATATCTTGTAGTTTTAGATTGTGTTTGTCTAAAATTTCAAGACGATATTTCATTAATTGATCATAATCTTTTATGTCGCGAGTTGTTAATTTTAATTCTTCTATTCCTGTTTTTAGGGCTACATTTACCCATATTTCTGGAACAAAAACACCTTCAAGGTCGGCACATACTATCCACATGTTTTTTATCTTTTAAGTTTTAATATGTCGCAAAGATAATAAATGTTTTGAGTGTTACAATTTCGAACAATATTATAGATTTTAAATTTTATTAGATGATTTTTAAAATTAACAATAAATTAACATATCTAAATTTATTAACCTATTTTTTTTTTTTTCTTTGCGATAAATTTACAAATTATTTTAAACAAAATGAAAAAAGTAACATTATTTTTATTGGCTTTGCTCATAAACATTTCTATTTATGCGCAATATGGAACTTGTACAAGAGTAATGAATTATGGTGTAAGATATATGCCTAATTTTTATGTTCCACAAGAAAACAGAACTTATTTTGTAACAGTAGAATCTGTTCCACAAGTAACAAATCTAAAATCTGCTGACGAAATTTGTGATCAGATTCGTATTCCAGGTTGGAAAATTGCAGATAATGAAGAAAGTGCTTTTATTAAAATTAATCTAAATATAGATTATTTAACCATTGATGAACAAGATGTTGTTTACAAAGAAGTTAAAGAAGGTTCAGGTGAAAGTGCTAAAGTTGTAAAAATTTACGCAGGAAAATTGATTTATCACATACCTTATAAAGGTTCTTTGAATAGTAATCTTGACCAATGTGTTGTTGGAGATGCTAACAAAAAAGAATATATCTCTGATAAAGAATCAAAATCTTATAATGATGCAAAAGAATATATTAGCAACAACAAAGATATTATTAAAGATAAATTAATTGTTTCTGAAGTAAATAATATTATCTCTACTATTAATACAACATTAGCAAATAAATATGCTTATTATGAAATTAATGAAAATATTAGACTAGAATTTTTAGATAGTAAAAAATCTGAACATTATGCTGACCAACAAAAAGCTATTATTCAACTTAAAGAAATTATTTCAAAATGCAATGCAAGTTGCGATATTAAAACAGTAGCTTCTCAAATTCAGCCATATATTGATCAATTTAAATCAATTGAATCTTCATTAGATGCTTCTGACAAAAAGCAAAAGAAAACTAAAGTTGCTCTTATCGAAAATTTAGCAAATTTATATTTCTTAATTGAAGATTTTGATACTTCTAAACAATATTGTGAAACACTTCTAAAAGATTATGAAGAAAAAGATGGAAGTAAATTAATTTCAAAAATTGATAAAATTAAAGCTGATTTACAAAAACATAATATTTCTTCTCGTCATTTTGAATTATAATTTTAGTAATATAATGTATAAATATTATAAATTATGAAAAATTTTTTTTTATTAATCTGTCTTGCTTTATTTTCAAATTACTCTTTTGGTCAATTTGAAAGTAGAATGAAAGAACAAAAAGTTGTAAAAGGAACTGTTACTGTTAATGGAGAAACAAAAGAAGGATATATTAGTATGCCTCGTATGATTTCTAGTGATGGAAAAGAACTTCCATGTATTACAGATTTACAAGAATCTTTTATATTTATTGATAAAACTACTTTTGAAACTGTAGAAAAAATTAAAGGTAAAGATAAAGTAAAATATACAGCAAAAGATTGTGAAAGTTTTACATATCAAGATTTAGTTTTTGAGTCTCGTAAAATTAGTTTAGATTTAAATCCAATACCTAAAACATTATTTTTACTTGTTCAAAAGAAACGTGATAATGCTACTTTTTATAGTGTATTTTCCGCTACATCTAATGTAGGAAATGCTACTACACCTTTTGGTCTTGCTAGTTTTGTAGTTTTTATTAATGGTTCTGATAAAGCTAAATATGTTGATCAAATTAATCCCAAAAAAGATTTTTCAAATTGTTCAGCTATTTTAAGTAAATTAGATAATAAAGAATATGATGAAATTAGAACTGCTGAACAGAATTTCGATTTAATGGGAATAAAGATGGCTACTGGAGATAAAGGTGATTCAGCTGATGGAGCTTTAGACTTAGATAAACTTTTGGGAACTGGAGTTGATAAGTTAAATAGAAATCTAAATGTTTTAGATGACTATGTTAATGGTAAATGTGAATAAACTCTAATAATTTCAATAAAAAAAAGACTGCATTAGCAGTCTTTTTTTGTTTATAATTAAATTTCTCATTTTTTTGAAATCCTACTGACATAATGTTGTCACTTGCCTATTATAATTTTGCATCGTCAAAATAAAAAAAGTATTAATAATAAATTTTATAAAAAATGAGAACACGTACAGTAAAATCTTTCAAAGCATTGAAATTCACAACAAAAGCAACTTTAAAAGACCTTGATAAATATACAGGTCAAAAACCTAATGAACTATATATTGAAGCTCAAAAATTAGGTTTTCAAACTTGTGAATCTCAAGTTTGGCAATATTTTGGAGCTGATGGTAAACCTGATACTGAATTTACTCTTGAAATTTTATTACCTATTCAAGGTGAAGGAAATGGTTCTAAATCTGAAAATTTTGAAATTGTCCAAGTGCCTGAATTTAAATGTTTATCAAAACTTCATGAAGGTCCTTGGTCTGAAATAGGACCAGTTTATTGCGAAATGATGAAATATTGTTTTGCTAACAATCTGAAATACAATTTAATTTCAAGAGAAGTTTATATTCGTTGTGATTTTGAAGACCAATCAAATTGTATTACTGAAATTCAAATAGGTATTATTTAAAAATATTAGATTGGATGATGATTTAGCGCAGAAAATTTCTGCGCTTTTTTTATATTTGCTACATGAATCGTACTGACCGTTTACAAGCAATTTTAACTCATTTGCAGAGTAAGAAAGTTGTTACTGCTCAAGAACTTGCTGAGCGTTTTCAACTCTCTCTTCGTACTATTTATCGTGATATTAAAGCATTAGAAGAAGCTGGTATTCCTATTGGTGCCGAAGCTGGAATTGGATATTTTATCAATGATAATTATACTCTTCCGCCTATCGCTTTAACTGCCAACGAGGCTTCTGCGTTGATTTTTGGCGCTAAATTATTAGCTGAAAATTCTGACTCTAATCTTAAACGTGATTTTCAAAATGCTCTTTTCAAAATAAAAGCCGTTTTAAGACCAAGTGAAAAAGAAATTGTTGAAAATATTTCACAACACGTTGAGGTTTTAGGTACTAAATCTGACAAAAATTTGTTTATAACAGAAATTCAACAAGCTATTGCTAAACATAGAGTTATAAAAATTAATTATAAATCTCTTTCAAATTCAAATCCTACAATTCGTGATGTTGAACCTGTTGGACTTTGTAACTATTTTTCTAATTGGCATTTATTTGCTTGGTGTCGTTTACGTAAAGATTATAGAGATTTTCGTTTAGATAGAATTATTGATTTAGAAGTTACGGGAAATTTATGTCAAAAAGAGGATATTTTGTCGCTTGATGAATTTATGAAATTACATAAACCTAAAGATATTGAGCCGAATATTAGTTTTGTTGTATCTGAAAATCGTCATAAATTTTTAGATAATTATAAAAATTATTATGGTTTTGTTTGTGAAGAAAAAATTGAAAACGGATATAAAATGTATTTTGCTTCAAAAGATATATTTGCTATTGCTGTTATGATTTTAAATTCTGGTTGTTTAGCTCAAAATATTCAACCTAAAGAACTTAATGACCATATTAAAACGCTTATTAAAAACACGTCTGATTGGTATTTAAAATAAAAAATCCCTGAAAATAATTTCAGGGATTGATTTTATTTTGATTTGTTGGTTTATTTTATTGCAAATTTTGACATATCAAACATGGTGTTGCCACCTCCAACAAATGTTGGAACATGTCCATCCCATTTTTCAATCCAATCTTCTTGAACTATTTGTTGACTTAATGATGCTGATATTGTACGGTTGTAATATGCTTCTGCGTCAGCTTTAACTTTCATTGCTTCTGCTTCTCCTTTTGCTTCTGCAATCTTGATTTTTGCATTTGCTTCTGCTTCTTTTACTTTATTTTCTGCTTTTAATGAACTTTGAACAGCCATATTTTTTTCATTAATCATTTGTGCAAGTGATTGTGGTGGTGTGATTTGGGATGTAAACTCGGTTACAATAAATCCTTCTGCCATTAAACTTTTTTCAAGGCGTGCGCGAACTTCACTTTCAAAACTTGCTCTACTTGACATTAATGAATCTGATGAATAATTATTTGCACATGTTCTGTAAGCTTCATAAATACATGTTCTTATGTATCCATCTTCCAATTCTTTAATATCTTTACGATATTTTACAAATATTTCGCAAGCTTTGTTTGGATCAATTTTGTATGCTATTGTTGGATCCATTTGAAATACTGAAGCGTCTTTGGCGTTTACATTAAATGCGTCATAATTTTTACGTTGAATATAAGTCGGATAGGTAAAAATACTAGTAGTGAATGGATTATAAAATACCCAACCTTTACAAGTTCCTTCTACTCCTCCGTAATCTTCTTCGTTTGATGACCATTTATGAAATTCAATTCCTATTTCTCCACTGTCGATTACTGTACAGCATTTAAAACATAGTATCAAAAAAAATAGGGGAATCAATAAAATTAATCTAAATTTCTTTTTTTCCATGATAATTTATTTTTTAATTTGTTCTGCAAGATAACAATTTTTTTTGATTTATATATTTTTATATTTGCATTTCGATAAAAATTCTGAAAAAATATTTTTAATTTTGTAAAAAACTTAAAAATTCATAATTATGAGAAAAAATTTTGGTGCTAAACCTTGTTGTTATCCAGAACCTGTTTTTATTATAGCTACTTACGATGAAAATGGAAATCCTGACGCAATGAACGCTGCTTGGGGTGGCATAGCTGACGATAAACTTATAAATATTTGTTTAAGTCCTGAGCATAAAACTGTTAAAAATCTTTTAAAGTCTGGTGCTTTCACTGTCAGTATGGCTACTGAAATGTATGTTGCTGAATGTGACTATGTTGGAATTGTTTCTGGTAACGACGTTCATGATAAATTTCAACGTGCTGGTTTTCATGAAATTAAAAGCGAATTTGTAAATGCGCCTTTAATTCAAGAATTACCTATGGCTTTGGAATGTAAGGTTATAAGTTATAATTCTGATACTTGTCAGCTTTTAGGCGAAATTATAAATGTTTCTGCCGACGAAAGTGTTTTAAATGAAAAAGGTAAAGTGGATCCTTCTAAATTAAAACCAATTATTTACGACTCTTTTAACCATAAATATATTGGTTTAGGTAATATTGTTGGTGATGCTTTTTGTGAGGGTAATAAAATTAAAAACAAATAATTTTTTATAACATATTTAAATGGAACAGAGTCAATATTTTGAAAATTACGAAAATAATTTAAAGAAAAATTTAGTTGATTTTTGTACTGAAAAAAACTATTTAAGTGGTATGTTGTTAGAAACCATTGATATCACTGAAAAATGGGATAGCATATCTCCTTCATATATTGCTGATGCTTCAAAAGAGATAAATAAATATCCTGCTGTTTCGTTAGGTTGGGCAATGTATTTAGGGATGGCGGTTGCAAAATATTGGGACTCTGATTGGAACATTTATGGTAAGCATCCAAATTTATATGAACATTTAAAAAACAAACGTGGGTTTGATTATATGGATGAAGTTGTTCGTGGCGAAATTCTTGGTTTAAAAGACGATCAATTTACAAAATGTGAAGACTTTGTTCGTTCTTGTACTTTATTGGCTCTTAATAAAATACGCCAAGAAGGAATAGAACCTTGTACTCCTTCTGCTTTTTTTGTTTATACTTTAAGTTGCAAAGTTTTATACCTTATTGGCGCATCTATTACTTTAAGAAAATTAGGTTACGTAATGGAAAAACTATAATTTTTTATTACGCAATTCCAACTAATAAAATTTCAAAAATTAAAGTTGAATATCCTGGTATTGGACCGCAATTTCTTGTTCCATAGCCTTCTTTGTAGGGAATATAAACTTCCCAATGGTCGCCTATGTGCATATTTATTAAGGCTGTTTGAAATCCTGATATTAATGAATTTACTTTAAAGGCTTCTGATACTGTACGTTTAAATGAATCGTCAAATACTGTTCCTGTTACTAAACTACCTTTGTAATGACATGTTACTATACTATTGAATTTTACAGTTCCTTTTCCTGTTCCTTCTTCTAATATTTTGTATAATACACCATTAGATAATTCTTTTACTCCTTCTTCTGATAATTTTTTTTTCAAAAATTCATTATTTTCTGTTCTATATTCTGTTCGTGTCATATTATAATTAAATATTAATTTATATTTATTTCTTGATTGTTTATTGCTTGTGACATTATTTCTGGAAATTTATCTGGACTACAAGAGAATGTTGGAATTCCTTGATTAGCAATTTTTTGTGCATTTTCTCTACAATATTGTGGTGTTCCACTATCTGTTAACGATAAAAGTGTTATTATATTGACTCCTTGTTCTTTAATTTCTTCAAATTTTTTGAACATAAAATATTCGTTACCTCCTTCAAATAAATCTGATATCACTATCATTATTGTTTCTTTAGGTTTAGTAATCAATTTGTTACAATAACATAATGCTTTATGAATATCAGTTCCTCCTCCAAGTTGAATTCCAAATAATAAATCTACTGGATCATGAACCAAATTTGTTAAATCTACTACTTCTGTATCAAACGCTACTACTTTTGTGTTTAATGAAGGCATTGATGCTAATACGCTTGCATAAATACTTGCAAACACAATGGAACTATCCATTGATGCACTTTGATCGAGACAGATTATTATGTCTTTGATTGAATGTCGTTTACGTCCAAAACCGTATGTCGTTTCTGGAATTATTTTTTTTATGCTTGGTTGATAGTTTTTTAAGTTTTTTAGTATTGTTGTATTCCAATCAATATCGTGAAATTTAGGATTTCTTGTTCGTATTGAACGATTTAATGCGCCTCTAATTGCTTGTTGCATAGGTAGCAACAATTTTTGCATTAATTCATCAACAACTTGTTTAACTACTTTTTTGGCTGTTTCTTTGTTTTGTTCTGGTATTGTTTTGCTCAAACTCATCAATGTTGTTACCAAATTTATGTCTGGAACAACACTTTCCAAAAGTTCTTTTTCTGTAAGTAATTCTTTGATTTTTAATCGTTTAATTGCATCTTTTTGTATTAGAGATACTACACTTGGAGGAAAATAATTTCGTATTTCTCCAATCCATTTGGCTATTTTGGGAGATGATTTTCCTAATCCTCCTTTTTCTTTTACTCCATAAACTCCTTCAAGTGATTGATCTATATCTAAATCTTTACCGTTTAATTCACAGCCTGTTCCATCACATTCACCTCCTAAAATTAGTCTCCATCGTCTTAAAATTTCGCTTTCCATTATTCTAATTTTAAGTTTAACAATTGGGATATTAGTGAAATTATTTTTTCTGAATTTTCGTTGCTGAATTCATCTTCTTCGTTATATATTTTTATTCCACTTTCTCCATAATTTTTTGCTTTTTCGCCTAATTTTGTTTTTTCTGATTGTGAAAATTTACAAAATGTTCTTCTTAATATTGGTAATAATATTATAAATGTTTCATTGTCTAATGATTTAATCCATTGATTTACAATATTCCATAAATTATCGTCTACTACTAAAACAGTTCCTGACATTTTCAAAAATCCTTCTAACCAATATGCCATGTCGTTTGCTGAATTAGCTTTTGAGGTATAATAATTTATTGCATTTTGCATTTTTTGCATCGAGATTTCTCCTTTATTATAGATAAGTCGAGTTGCAAATCCTTTTATTAATGGATGGACTTCTTTTGAATTAAATATTTGTACTAAAAAATTGTCCCATAATTTGTTAGTATATTTTTCGTTTATTGTAAATATTGCTGTATTTGTTTTTATTATGTTGTCTAATATATTATTTGCTGTGTCTTCGTCTACATTTGAACATATCAGTATTCCTCCTGCTACAATTCTTGCTATCAATGATTTAAATATTTCTTTGATGTGTGTATAGTCTATATTTCTTACATTTCCATATTTTACGATGTTTGCAAGATTGGGTACTGAAATCATCATGTCTAAAACGTCTGATGAATTTGCTGATATTGTGTCAAGTTGTTGTATAATAACTTTTTCTAAATCTGATAAATCGGCGGGAATTACATTTTCTAATATTTTTGAAATATCTTTTATCGTATTTGTATTTTGCGTATATTCTTCTATATAATGCGTTACAGCTTCTTTTACTGTATTTCCCCAAATTGCTTTTTCTATTATTGTTAAAACTATATTTTCGTTATATATCAATTTCCATTGTTCTTTAAATGTGCCTAATCCATTTATTTCTAATTCTTTAGCCCATTTAATATCAAATATTTTTATTCTGTGGAAAAATATACTCCTATTTAAGTCTAATGATTTTCTTAAATCGAGTATCAATTCCTTACTGTCACTTGTAAATGGAATTTTTAATTGTTTTTGTATTTTTTCAAAATCTGCCAATAATGGAACTTTGGGAACTTCATTAGGAACTTTTCCTATTCTATTTGAAACCGTAAGTTCTTCTTTAACAATATTTAATATTTCTTTATCTCCAAATCCCATAACAGAAATTACTGCTTCGTCAAATTCTTTTAACGAAGGTTTATGAAGATTTCGTAATAATGCAGATGCTTTTGCAAGTTCAAGTGAGTCAATTACATGAGCAACTGATATATCAAATTTTTTTTCACGTAATGTATTTGCTACTTTTGATAACCATAGTGTTCCGTCATCATTTTGATTTTCAAATATATGATGATACCATCCTGGTGAAATTATTCCTGCTCCATAACCACTTTTTTTGGTTAATCGGTCATAAGTCCAAGGAATCCATGTGCATTCTACTTTTACTTTTGATAATCCTTTAAGTGTTTCATTATCTGAATTTAATGTTGTTTTTTCTTTTAATCCGGGAACATGCCAAGCGCCACATACTACAGCAATCTTTGAAAAAATATCTTTTTGTGCAATTTTTATTTGTTTTCGCATCCATGCTTCTCGTATCAAATCTCTTTTATCTGTTTGATTTGGAAATGTTTGGCGAAGTTCGGTTATAGCTTCTTCTATTCCTATAAAAATTTCATCACTATTTGTCTTCGTTTCAATAAATTCGTTCCACCATTCTTCGCCATCTTTTAAACCTGAAATTTGTGCAAATAATGAAAATGGATCATTAATTCGTTGTTGTTCAATTATATCATCTTTTTCTTCTTCAAAATTTTGATGATTTAAAATATAGATTAATGGTAAATCAAAAAAACGTATTTGAATATTATTTTTGTTTGCAAATTTCATAACTTGCCATTCTGGCGAAAATTCTGCAAATGGGTATAAAACTGCATTTTTTGTATCGTCAGTTTGATAGGATAGAAGTGCAACTGGTGGTATCATGTCGTTATGTGACACCATTTTAATTAGGTTGTCTGCTTCTGGTGGTCCTTCTAGTAAAATAATGTCAGGTTGCATTTTTTGTAATGCCTTTATAACATTTTTGCTTGAACCTGGACCATGGTGACGTATTCCAAAAAATTGTATTTCTGACATTATATTTTACATTTCGTTTGATGCGCGATAAATATCGTCCCAATTTGTTCTATTTCTAACAACGTTTTCAAGATATTCTTGCCATACAACTTTGTCATTTACAGGGTCTTTTACTATAGCTCCATAAATTCCTGAAATTAAATCTTTGACATGAATTTGTCCATCTCCAAAATATCCTGCCATTGCTAAACCATTATTAACCACTGAAATAGCTTCTGCTGTAGATAATGTTCCTGAGGGTGATTTTAATTTTGTAGAACCATCAATTGTGCAACCGTTTCTTAATTCTCTAAAAATTGTTACTACTCTTCTGATTTCTTCAATTGCTGGTTTTTCTGCTGGCATTTTCATTGTTTTGTGAAAATCGTTAACTCTCTGTTTAACAATGTTTACTTCTGTCTCTGTATTTTCTGGAAGTGGAAGTATTACTGTATTAAAACGACGTTTCAATGCACTTGATAGTTCGTTTACTCCTTTGTCGCGATTATTTGCTGTTGCTATTATATTAAATCCTTTAATTGCTTGAATTTCTGTTGATAATTCTGGTATCGGTAATGCTTTTTCTGATAATATTGTGATTAAAGAATCTTGAACATCTGCTCCAATTCTTGTAAGTTCTTCTATACGAGCAATTTTACCACTTTTCATGGCTTTTAAAATCGGTGTTTCTACTAAAGAATTTTTTGATGGTCCTTCTGCTAATAGTTTTGCATAATTCCAACCATAACGTATCGACTCTTCGCCTGTTCCTGCTGTTCCTTGTACTATTAATGTTGAATCACCTGAAATTGCAGCTGCTATATTTTCTGAAACCCAACTTTTGGCTGTTCCTGGAAGTCCATATAATAATAATGCTCTGTCGGTAACTAGCGTTGCAACTGCAACTTCTATCAAATTTCTATTACCTATATATTTGGGTGTAATTTCAAAACCATTTTTAAGTTTTCCGCCCATAATAAACGTAACTACTGATTGTGGCGACATTGCCCAATTTTCTGGTATTGAATTAGTTTCGTTATTTTTTAATTCTTCTAATTCTTCTATAAATTGTTGTTCGGCGTGAAGTCTTAATAATTCTTGCATGGATTAATTTTTTACATGAATTATTGTATTTTATTTAAATATTTGTTATAATCTATTTGGTCAATTTCTTTAAACATATTTAATAAACCTAATTATTTGTTTTTTTGTATAAATATTGATGGTTTACGTTATTTTGTTTTAAGAACTTTTTGATTATTATACCATAATTTCATACAATAAATTGTATTTTTTATTATTTGTTATATTGCAAATATATATTTTTTTTCTGGCAAAATAAAATAAATATCATTTTTCACTATTTTTGTTTTTTTTCTTTTATTTAAATTTTATTTTTTATAAATTTTTAAATATCAATCATGAAAAAAGTATCAATTAAATTTAAGCCATTATTGGCTTTATTTCTAGCGTTATCTACTATTAGTTGTAATCAATCAACACAGCAAACACAATCTAAAGATTTAACATCGGTTCAAAAAGCTGAAAAATTTTCTGAATTTTTAGGATTAGGTTGGAATTTAGGAAATAATATGGATGCTTATGAACCACGTGAAAGTGAGTTGCCTATTTCTGAAGAAACATTATGGGGAAATGAGAAAGCCACTCAACAAACTTTTAATAATGTTAAAAAATTAGGTTTTAAATCAGTAAGAATTCCCATCACTTGGCTTGGTCATATTGGTGAAGCTCCTGATTATAAAATAGATGAAATTTTTCTTAATAGAGTTGCAGAACTTGTAAATTTTGCAAAAAATGCTGGTTTAAATACTATTATTAATATTCATCATGATGGATATTCAAGTCGTTTTTGGTTAAATATAAATAAAGCTGTTGCCGACTCTATTGAAAATGAAAATATTAAAAATAAAATATCTTCTGTTTGGAAACAAATTGCAGAAAAATTTAAAAACGAAGGTGAATATTTAATTTTTGAAGCATTTAACGAAATTCAAGATGGAAAATGGGGTAGTGGTGATAATTTAACTGACGGTGGTAAACAATATAATATTTTAAATGAATGGAACCAAGTTTTTGTTGATGCAGTTCGTAGTGTAGGTGGCGAAAATTCAAATCGTTATCTTGGTGTGCCTGCTTATTCAACTAGTCCAAATCTTGCTAAATTTTTAGTTTTACCTAAGGATAATGTTGAGGGTAAAATTGCAGTTTCTGTTCATTGTTATGATCCATTTTTGTATTGTATTGAAGCTAAATTTTCACAATGGGGACACACTGCAATTGACTCATTATCATTTAATAATCACAATGAAAAAGTACTTGAAGAAACTTTTGCTCAATTAAATTCTGATTTTATTCAAAAAGGTATTCCTGTTTATCTTGGTGAATTTGGCAATGTTAATCGTGAAGATAGCGTTGAATTTTTGTTTCAAAAATATTATTTGGAATATTTTTGTCGTCTTGCAAATATCTATCATATTTCTCCATTTTATTGGGACAATGGATATTGCAAAACTGGAAATGATCAATTTGGTCTTTTAAATCATAGCAATGGTGAACCTCAAGGTTATGGTTCTGAATTAATTGATTTAATGAAAAATGCCTTTTATAATTCTGATACAACTTATTCATTAATAAGTATTTATAATAAAGCGCCTAATTTTTAATAGTTAGTTTAAGTATCTTTGTTCATAATTTTTTATTCTAAATTGATTATTATAACTTTGCGTTATTCATTATAAAAAATTAATTAGATATGAAAAACATAATTTTAGTATTGACTTTCTGTATGTTAGGAGTAGTCAATTTATTTGGTCAAAACAACGACCAAAATGTTCCTCCTGAATTGGAATTTGTATTTGAACTAAAAGTTGTTTGTAGTCAAGCATTTAGTTGTGGTAATACATCTCACGGTGAAAGAGTTGTTATTCCAATTACTGGCGGTACTTTTGAAGGTCCTAATATTAAAGGAAAAGTTTTGCCTGGAGGCGCAGATTATCAATTAGTTGATAAATCTCAAAACAGAAACGAAATTGAAGCAATTTATTGTATTCAAACTGATGATGGTGTTAATATTCATGTAAGAAATTGGGGGTTAATTGTTTCAGGTAAAGATGAAAAAGGAAATCCTACTTTTTATTTTAGAACTTCACCAAAATTTGATGCACCAAACGATAGTAAATATAATTGGTTAAACAATAATATTTTTGTTTGTGTTCCTGGTTTTGGAGATGGTTATATTTCGTTAAAAATCTGGAAAGTAAAGTAATTTTTTAGTTTATAATATTATAAAAAGACTGGCAATTTTGTCAGTCTTTTTTTTATATTCAATTATAGTTTTTCGATTTCATTAAGAGTTAAGCCTAAATATTTAATTATTATTTCATTAGGCATTCCATCAGTTTTCATTTTTATAGCCATATCAAGTTTTTCTTGATGGGCTTTAGTTCGTTCTTCTTCACGACCTTTTTCAATACCGATTTTTTCACCCTGTTTTAGTCCTTTTGCAAAACCTTTGTTATATTTTGTTTTAAAAGTACTATATAAATCTCTGTATATTTTAAGACTTTCTTCATAATCAAGGCGTTCTGTTGGAGTAAATTTTGCAATTTCAGCTGTTTCAAATAGTTGTTTAA
>JAKSUC010000030.1 GCA_024413595.1 Bacteroidales bacterium | reverse complement strand
TTAAAACCTTTTAGAAAATTCTCAATATTTGGATTTAAATATAGACCCATAGTTTTGTGTATTATTTTAATACAAAGATAAATAAAATTCTTTTGAAAAATAATAAAAAAACAAAAAGGCGAGCTAAAAAGTTCGCCTTACATATTGCTATTTTAAAGAAAAATCTTATTCGTTACCGTCGGTATATTTACTTTCGTCATTGAAACGATCGTTGTTGTAACGGTCATTGTTGTTAGAATAGCGATCATTATTGCTAAAATCGTTATCATTGTTATTGTTGTAACGATTGTTATTATAACCGCCATTGTTGTAGCCGCCATCGTTGTTGTAACGATTGTTTCTGTAACCGTTGTTGTAGCCATTGTTACGATAGCCACCATTGTTGTAACCGCCTTCAGAATCACCGCCGTTATTAAAATTATTGTTACGATAGCCACCGTTGTTAAAGTTGTTACGTCTACGGAAACCGCCATTATTGTTGCGGAAACCTCCATTGTTGTTACGATAACCACCGTTATTAAATCTGCGTTGACCACCATTATTGTAACCACCTTGTGGTCTTTGTTGGTTGTTTTCAGAACGAGGACGTGCGACCGATACTTTAATTACTTTTTCGTCGAGAGTTGCGCCATTTAATTCGTCAATTGCTTTTTGACCTTCTTCATCATTAGGCATTTCTACAAATCCAAATCCTTTTGATTTGTGTGTTTCTTTGTCTAAAATTACTTTTGCAGAATTGATAGTGCCATAATTTGTAAACAATTCTTTTAAGTCGTCGTCTGTAAAATCAAAACTTAAATTTGCAATGTAAATGTTCATTGTGTTAATTAATAAAAATAGATAAAAAATTATATTTAATAAAATAATAGCAATAGAATAATAAAATAGAACCCATAAACATAAGACTAAAACTCGCTATTTGACATTTGCAAATTAAAGTTTTTCTGAAGTCAGTTCTCAAAATTATTCGTTGCAAATATAAACTAATTTTGAAATTAACAATACTTTTTAAATAATTTTTTTTATTAAAAAATTAAGATTTTTTCAATTTTAATATTTATATAAAAATCATTATTATTAAATATTGTCTTTGTTTAAAAGTTTTCCATCTCCATCATGATAGCAGTCTACTAAAATTATAATTAAATCAACTAACCACCATATACCACATCCTCCACCAGTTAATAATTGAATTATTCCAGCAATATAATTTTTAGTATAAAATCTATGAACGCCAAAATATCCAAGGAAAAAACACAATAATAATGTGACTATAAAACTACAATTTCCTCTGTTGTTATTGATATTTATATTATATTTGTTGGTTTGATAAACAGGAGGCGGTGCTGATACATAATCGTTTGGTCTTTTATATTGATTTGGTTCTGCGTAGTTTGGTTGATTAAACTGTGGTGGATTTTGTTTATAAGTATTATTTTGTGTATTTTTTTGTTCATTTAAATTAGGAGCAGAATCAAATGTTGTTCCGCAATAGTTGCAACTTTTATCAATACTCATTGTACCCATACCACATTTAGGGCAATAATTAGTTGATGAATTTACAACAGAATCACAATATGGACACCTTAAAGATTGAGCGTCTATTTTTAAACCGCAATTTCTACAATACTTTTTACCAAATTCTGCTTCTTTTTGTTCTTCTAAAGATATAGGAGGAGGCATTGCACCTATATTGTTTGAATTTGATTGGTTAAAACTATTTTGTCCTAAATTTTTGGTTAATTCAAAATTACATTGAATGCAATTTGTATCTCCAGGCATACAATAATGACCACAATTGGGGCAATATGTTGTTCCTTCATTTATATTTCGTCCACAAGTATCACAGATTATTGTTCCTTCGGATACTTGTTTGCCACATGTTTTACAATACATAATTTATTAAAGTTAGTTTATTTTTACTCTTTTTTATCTTGTAATTGTTTATTTTCGTTTTGAAGTTTTTGGGATAATTCTTCTAATTCTTTTATTTTATTTTCAAGCATTTCTTGATGTTGCTTAGTTTCTGTTATATCAATTGCAAAGTATAAAATTTTAGTGATTTTGCCTTCGTAATTATAATAAGGAGTATAAGTTGACCAAAGCCAACGCACTTCACCACTTTTAGTAAAACGTTTCATTTCTTTTTCATAATATTGTCCTGTTGTTGACACATTATGAATAACATTTTTTAATTCTTCACGTTCAGTTTTTACAAGATCAAGAACGTTTACACCTTGAATTTCAGACAATTCATAGTGCATATTTTTTAAGTATTTGTCGTTTGCGGTTAATAATACACCTTCAGTTGTATATTCAATAGTTAAAATTGTATTATTAACAGCATCGATCAAACTTTTCATATCGGCTTCACGTTCGCGAGATTTTTGTTGTTCAGCTTTTAGAGTTCTAATATTTTCGGACATTAGCTTTTCATTTTCTACTAAAGTATCAGCTTGTGCCCTAAATTGTTTCATCAACTGTTCTGTTTTTGCGTTTATTCTTGCTGTTACTAAAGCACTAGCAACCGTGCTTGACATTATTTCTAAAAATTTGGTTTCATAATCTTTTAAACTTCTTAAAAATGCGATTTCAATAACAGCTATTAATTCGCCATCGTATAATAAAGGAGTAACAACTAGAGTTTTTGGTTTTGATTTTCCTAATCCTGAAATAACATTTACATAATTGTCAGGAAGATTATTTAGTGTAATCATGCTTTTTTCAAGAGCACATGTTCCCACAATACCAACTCCTTTTTGCACTTTTATTTTTAAAGCTTTCTTTTTTCCTAATGCTACAGACGAAACCAATTGCAGATATTGCCCATCATCTTCGTTTGAATTGATATAAATACCACCTAACACAGCGTCAGAATACTTTATTAATGTAAGCAAAATATTATCACATAAAAGATCTACTTGGTTAGTTCCGATTCTCATAGATTCGTTTATAAGAGCTACACCTTGTTTTATCCAATTTTCTCGAGTTTCGTTTTCTTTACGATTATTTTCAGAAGATGCTATTTCACGTAATGTTTCCAACATTTTGTTATAACTCTGTTGAAATTTGTTTTCGCGAGGCAATGTGTCTAGTGTATCATTATAGCTATGTTGTTCTATTTCTTTATTTAAATCTCTAATTTTTACAAATGTTTGATGATATTTTAGCATTATATTATCAAGATTTTGTAATTCAGGTATATACAATCCTGTTTTCTTTATATATTCTTTATCAACATCTGTCATTATTTCTCCTTTGTGAGTAAGAATTTCGATTTGTGATGTATAATAATTTCTAAAAAAGATAACTAAAATGGTTAATAATATAAAGATTAATAAACCTATGCCTAAAGACTTTACCAAAAATATATTTCCATTATGAGTTAATGCGTCTTTGTCTATTATTACACATATATCAAAATGAGTGTTATATTCTTCTAGTTTTAAATCACGATTTATTATATAATCATTATCTTGATAAATTTCAAAATTATCGCCTCTTCTAAATTTTAAGAAAAAGAAGTCTGTATTATTAGGAAATACAGTATTAACTTCACGTCCTATAAGTAATTTTTTTTCTGTAGCTGCTATAATTTTTCCACTATGAGAAAATACTACAATTCCATAATATTTAGGTATTTCTAAATCTGACAATTCGTTAGATAAACTAGAAATATTAAATTCAGCCCCCAACACACCTAACAATCTAGTTCCAAATTTTAATGGAATTGTTACAGGTAGTAATAAAACATTTTTGGCATTTTCTCTTATTAATCGAGGTTCGCTAAAAGTTAATCCTGTTCTTGTTTTAAAATAATAATAAGAGTTTATATCGTCTTTATCATTATAATTTTTTACATAATCTTGTTCTATAATACCATCATTATTTTTTCTAAATTCTGGAATAAATCTACCAGTAGAATCATGATATTCTTTTAAAGCATAAATAGAATCTTTACCATCAAACATTTGAGGTTCCCAAACCGAAAAAAGATATTTCATTTCAGGTTCTTGTGATATATTTTCAGAAAGAACTATTGATGCTTGCTTTCTTGAAATAGTAAAATCTAGTTCAGGATTTCCTATTTGATTAAACCACGTAGTTATTTTTTTTATATTTCCAGCATAATGACTTATTTTTTCGTTAACCTTGTCGGAAATAGACATTGTAACAGACTCCATTTCTGCTTTTGTTGATTTTATAGAATTACTACGACCAACAATACCTATTATACATGCTACAATCATAATAATAGTAAAACTTATAATTGCGTATGCTGTATAAAAATTATAAGAATTTTTAAATATCTTGTTTATTTTAGATTTTACATTCTCTAACATTTTAGCTTTCTTTTATAATGTTACCAATAAGCATTATACGTTCAACGTCTCCTAATGTATTTATTATAGGAAATTCATGAACATTTGCGCTAATTTTTTTACTAAAACCAGAAACAAATCTTATTTTTTCTGATAAATCTTTACCTGAACAAAGCATTGTTAACGATGTTTCAAACAATACTACTGCTTCGGGAACTATAAATTCTGTTAAATCATGATTTATAATTTCAGTTTCGGCCACGCCCATTAGTTTTATAAACATAGAGTTGGCATATAATATTATTCCTCGTCGATTAAAATCGATTCGAATCATACAATTGTCAAATGCTTGTGTAAATGTTTGTATTTCTAATTCTCTATTTTCTATAAATGATTGTTTATCTGCAAGTTCTTTTTCTTTTTGATTCATTTTGTCCAACTGCCTATTTATTTCTCTTTCTTGCAGACGGAGCTGTTTTTCTAAAACTTTGGTTTCAGAAATGTCCATACCTATATTTATGATTTTAAGTACATTTCCTTTATCATCTAATATTGGAGTGAATGTTTCAGAAATCCAAATTGTTTTGTTTTTGGCATTTATAGATTCAACCAAACTTCGTGTTTGACCATGACGTATATCTTCCCAAAATTTGCGATATTGTTGATTTTCAGGAGTAAATGATGATATATCGGTATGATATTTTCCTATTAATTCTTCTTCTTGCATCAAAAATAAATCGGTTACTTTTTGATTAACATGAAGTATCATTCCATCTTTATCATATTCTGTTACTAAAGATGTGGCATCTACGGCTCTGAACAAACCACGCATTTCTACGTCTTTGTTTTCGGTTTCTTCTTTTAGTCGACGCATTTCAGCCAAATTACGACGCATTTCTACTTCTTGGATCTTCATCAATTTACTTTGTTCTTGACTTTGTTGTAGTAGAGATTCGGTACGTTCACTAATTTTTAAGCCAGATATTGCACTTGCTATACTTTCGGATATACGTGATAAAAATGTGATTTCATGTTCTTGTATTAGTCGGAACGATGCTATTTCTATCATTCCGCTATTTTTATTGTTAAAAATTAATGGTATAATAATAAGATTTTTAGGTTCGGCATCGCCTAATCCACTTACTATTTTTATATATCCTTCTGGTAAATCTGTGATATTTAATATTCTATTTTCGTGATATGCACGTCCTAATAATCCTTCGTCAACCGAAAAACTTCCTTGTGCTATTTTTTGATGTTCAAATGCATAACATGCAGCCATATCTAACATTATATGATTTGGATCATCTTCGTTTGTAAAATATAATGCTCCTTGATTGGCATTTATATATTTTACTAGATTACTTATAATATTATAAGCTAATACTTGACGGTCTTGACCATGAAATCTTAATATTTCGATAAATTTTGAAATTCCTTCGTTGATCCAATCTGTATGTTCTTCTTGATTTTTACGTTGTTGATCTTCGTCGTTTTTTATTGAAAGTTGATGTCTTAGGTCCATTAACATATCGGCTTCTAAATCTTTGCCTGGTAATATATCGTCTTGGGAATCAAAATCATTTTGTGTGATTTTTTCGATACATTTTATTCTTTTGTTTTTGATTTCTACTATATCACTTACATATTGTTCTAGTTCTGCCATTTCTTTGGGTTCAAATACAGATGGTTTTTCTGAACTTTCAGGGATACTTCCTTTTGCCATTTGAACCACTGAATATCTTATTTTATTAAACAGACTAAAAAATATAGAATTCATTGATATGAATAAGAATATGGTTATTATACATGCTATAACCAAAGTTAATATAATTGTAGACAATTCTGAGGTGCTTATTTCTAGTTCTGTTTCGGGACAACATACTCCTACAAATGTGTCTAATTCTTTTATATATATTGTTTTTTGGCTTACAAATATATCTTTGTCGGGCAAATTATATGTTGAGGTTAATATTCCATCAATGTTTTCTGCTTCTTTTATTTTGTTTAATAATCTTACTGTATGGAGACTCTCTTTATTGTTCATTTCTGGATGAATATAAGTATTGCCAGAGAGTGATATTGCAAATAAATATCCTGATTGATTAAATGTTGTATTTTTAATATATTCTATTGTTTCTTTATTAAATCCAAAATTTCGCATACACGAAATCATGCCATTTACTTTTGAATTTATATATAATGGGAAAAATGAAGCTACATATTGTTTTTGTAGTATATTCATGTTTCCAGTATAGATTTCTGCATTTTCTACTACTGGTATAATATCGCTACTATTAGGAATAAAAATATCTGTCAACAATGTTTTGGTTGAATGGTCAAAATTTGATGCTGCAATCAAATATCCTTCTGGTATTTTTTGATATATGGCAGATATTGATCCTGTTAAACTAAAGATATTATCTATTGTATTTTGAACCACGGCTATATCTTTTCCTCTAAGTGTCCATCTTGGAACTTTCCTATAAAATGATTCTCCTGTTATAAAATCGGTTACTTGATGTACAATAGAATCTGATTCTTCGGTTATTTGTCCGCCTTGACGCAAAAAATGTATAAATAATCGTAAACTTTCTGATACTTTTTCTTGATTGGTTTTATTTTCTGAAATCAATCTATCGCGAAGATTGAATATTGCAATCTCCATTTTGTCGTTTACTTCTTGTTTGGTTTCTTTATTGCGATGATTTATCACTATTAGTCCAACCAATGTAAACAATACAACTGATATGATTGCTAATAAATAACTGATTCGTCTACGTAATTTATTTTGTTTGTTATTTATTTTCATTGTGTTTTATGTATTCTTATAGTTTTTTTTGACCTATTTTTTATCGGTCAATATAGTTTTGCATATTAAATAAACTATTTCACTAAATTACAAACTTTTTGGCAAATTCAATTCCATTTTTGAACTTTTTTTTTGTTCTTTTTTGTTGTTATATGATTATTAGATATTTTTGTTTTATATTTTATTGAATACTAGTTTTTTATATTTTGCGTATTTTTATTGCTTGTGTAAAAAAATCAAAAAAAAAAATTGTTTCTTATTAAAAAAGGTTAAACTTTTATAGTGGAATTATTCTTATTAATATCTTTACGTTGTAAAAAAAAATCCAAATTTTAACAATGACAAACTTAAATTCTATTTCTGATTTTAATAATCAACAGTTTATGCTAAATTCGTTTAGCTACAATGAACGTTTTGCTTATATTTCAATGTTAACTTCTTTGGCTTGGGCTGATGGTAGCATTGACTACACCGAGCAAAATGAACTTATCCAAGTGGCAAATAATGCTGGTAAAGATATTGCTGATCAATTAGACGATATTATTAAAAATACTCGTAAATTTAATATCAATTGTTTTGAACAATGGATTAATGATATTAAAAAGAGTGAATTAAAATATTCGTTGATGGTGGATATGTTTTTAATTGCTTTTGCCGACAATATTTGTATGGAGTCTGAAACTATTTATATGAAATATATTGCTGGTAAACTTGAAATTTCGGATGATGTTTATTATGATATTCGAAATAGTGTGGAACTTTATTTAAAACAAGACAATATCAATAGAGATATTACTTACGAAAATGGCATTGTACATAATCAAGAAAAAGATTCTATGCCTAAATCTTTTAGGCTAAAAAACAAAATGGGTTCGTTTATTAGAGCTATTAGTGCTATTTTTTAGAATATTCTTGCAAAATTTTAATTGAAAATTTCAAGTAATTTAAAATCCCCTTATATTTTCTATCGGAAAATATAAGGGGATTTTTTTTGTATTTTGTTTTGATTTATTGTCTACTTACTTAAAAATCTTCTTTTAATTGCCAAAATACTAATATTGGGTTGTCATCTTCGGTTAATGATTTGAGGGTTTCTATATCAGTTTGAGATATTTGGTCTGATGCTGTTAATTTTGTTAAAAAGTCTTGTTGTATTAATGTTTCTGACAAAGCACTTGATACAAAATAATTATTATTGGTTCCCAAAATATGAGCTTCAATTTTTTTTGTAAATGAATTTTCTGAAAATATTAAATTTCCAAGTCCTGTTGTTGTTGGGGTATATAATCCTGAAATAATTTTTCCAGTTTTGTTTCTAAATATAGGATATGCTGTATATTCACTATTTATTAAAAAATATTGAATATTGTTGCATTCTATATAATTTCCATTATAATTAAATTTGTTTGGTACATTAAGATATTCATCTAAATTTATTTCTACTATACCATTTGATTCATTAACTTTGGCTTCTGTCTTGGTTGGATAAGCATATTGACCAAATTGTAATTGATATTTTGGTTGTATAATAGTGTCTTGGATTGAATACATTTCATCATGTAAGGTTAAAGAACATAATATTTCGTTATCATTTTTATTTAAAATAGAATTAGAAAACATTCCTATTGGATGATTGTATAATTTAGTTGTTTTGATTTCTTTAAAATCAAAATCTGTTATTTTTATGGAACATTCCATATTTGCATCTACATTGCTATTTGTAAATAATACATATCCATTTTGATATGCGATTATATCATTTATTGAATATGAAATAGGTTCACTTGAAATATACTCCCCTGTTTCTGTAAATCTTTTTATTGTTTTATAATCTACAATAACTAATTCTTTTTTATATTCATTAAATGTATAAGCCAAAATATAATTATATTCACTTGGACCATTTCCTTGTTTTAGTGAATTTACATATTTACCATTTTTATCAAAAATCTTGAATTGTCCTTTTTGATCTATAATATAGATATAATTGCTAGAGAATTTAATTTTGAAAATTTGTCCCAATAATGATTCATCAACTGTTTCTAGTTTTAATACTTTTATTTTATCAATCAATTCATCAAAATGTAATTCTTCTTTAATGGAAGGTATTAATTCTTCAAGATTGATAGTGGTTATACCATTTTCGTTACTATTCTCAGATTGAGAATTATTAGAGTTGTTACAACCCAATACTATGCACAATAATGCACAGATAATTAAATTTGAAAAGAACTTCATTGTTTAAAGTTTTTTATTTGTTAATATATATTAATTAGTTCTCAAAATTAGTTTTATTATTTTGATTATAAAAATTAATTAACAAAATTTTCATCTTACAAAAAAAACAGGGAAATTGACAATTAAGATGTTGTGTATATTATAGTGGTGAGACCAATATATATTACACTACATAATACTTACTTCTCAAATGGTAGATATTTGATAACTTTTTTTGTTTCAAAAAAGTCTTCGGTAAAAATATCAGGGATATTATATATTTGGATAGAGTTTTTGTATTGAGATATTTCTTCGAGGAAATCTCCACCTTTTAGATATACTATTTTACTATTTTGTTTGTTTTCTAAATTAGAAAGTGTTTGTTTTACAAAATTAGGAAATGCTGTTACGGCACGACTAACTATTGTGTCAAATTTTTGTTTAAAACATGTGCTTTTTACTTGTAATGCAGTTGCGTTATTAAGATTTAGTTTTTTAATAATGTCTTGAACAACTGTTATTTTTTTTCCAATAGAGTCGATTAATGTAAATTTTTTGTCAGGATAAAGAATAGCTAATGGAATTCCAGGGAACCCACCTCCTGTACCTACGTCAAGAATGTTATTGCTATCGTGTATTAAATCAAATTTTGCAATGGCTAATGAATGTAAAATATGTCGTGTATACAATTGGTCAATGTCGTTTCTAGAAATAACATTTATTTTATCGTTCCATTCTGGGTATAAATTACCTAAAGATTCAAATTGTTTTATTTGAATGTCTGTTAAATTAGGAAAATATTTAAAAACAATATTAGTATCCATTTACTAAATTTTGTCTTTATTCATATTAATGTTTTTTACTATGCTAAGCAAAAGTTCACGACTTCTAAACAAACGAGCTTTAACAGTACCAAGAGGTAAGTTAAGAGTTTCGGCAATTTCTGTATACGACATTTCGTCGAAATATCTCATTTCTGTAATTTGTCGATAGTCTTCGTGAAGTTGTTTAACGATGTTTCTAATTAGAAATTCTTTTTGTTCTTTCATCAAAGATTCTTCAGGGTCTTTGATAGGAGCCATTAATGTATTTTCTGCCCAACTAGTAGAGTCAGGATCAGTGCTACTAGGTTTATCTATAGAAACATTGTTTTTTTGCTGTTTGTTGCTACGAAGAAAATCGATAGTATTATTGCTAGCAATCTTGAACAACCAAGTGCTAAAAGCATTAGAAGGTAAATACGAATTGATGTTACGAAACGCTTTACCAAAAGATTCAATAGTAAGATCCTCAGCATCGTCAGGGTTTCTCACCATTTTTACAATCATAAAATATACAGATTCTCTATATTTAGCTAATAGTTCACCAAAAGCTCTTTGACTTCCAGCACGAGCTTCTAACACAAGTTTATAATCTGCTTTAGCCTTTTCTGAAAAGGTTGAATTTACGTTTTCTACTTCCATGAGAGTTTGTCCTTGCGAATTTTTCCTAAAATTAGTTGTATTAAATTTATATATGGCAACACAATATCAAACAAAATTGAAACCAATTTGATTCCTTTTATTTTAAATTTGTTTGCCATTTTTAAAACAGCGTATAAAAATACAAAATATCGTAATAAAAACAAAATTATTGTTAAAAAATATATTGGATTAAAAAAAGAAAGTATTATTGAAGCTAAATAAAAATACGATCTTGAAAATGGTTCTAATGCCAATAAAAATTTATGTTTTGTTTTATAACGTTCAGATGCTGTATAATGACGCATTTTTTGTCTATTCCATTCGTTAAAAGATGCTTTAGCTTTGCACATAGTGAACGAATCTGGTAAAGATTCGCAAACTGTACTCCCCTTTTTTGCATTTTCGTTTACAAATAAATCATCGTCACCCGACATAAGTCTACTATGTGATGTAAATCCTTTTGATTTAGTAAATATTGATTTACGATAAGCTATATTTCTTCCTACTCCCATATATGGCATTCCAATGTCAGTATATGTAAAATATTGCATTGCTATAAATGCAGAGTCGTATCTAATAAGTTTGTTTAAAAATCCTTTTTCTTCAAAATATCCTCCATATCCTAAAACAAAATTGTTTTTTGGTATAAAGTTTTGACTCATAGTTTTAATCCACCATTTTGATGTTGGCACACAATCGGCGTCTGTTAGTAGTAACCATTCGTTTTTTGCAGCTTTGATACCAACTGTTAAGGCAAGTTTTTTTCCATGAAAGAAATTTTTGTCGAAAGGAACAGATGTTACATAAAGGTTTTTGTATTTTTGTTTCATCTGTGCCAAAATAGATGCTGTGTCGTCGTTGCTTGCATCGTTAACCACAATAACTTCAAAATCAGGATATTCTTGTTCTAAAATTAAAGGAAGATTTTTAGATATGTTTTCTGCTTCGTTTCTAGCACAAATTACAACAGATATAGGCATGGCTTCAACGTATTGACGCATTTTCCTTTTTTTGCCAATACGTACAAAAACTATCAAATAAAAACACATTTGAATAGTCCAAGCTAAAATCAAACTACAAACTAACCAAAATTTCCAATTAGAATAGTCTGTAAATAATGCAACTATATCTTTAAACATAAAATTAGAAAAACGGTGCAAATTTATAAACCATTTTTAATCGACGAAACAAATTTGTTAAGAAATGAAAAAAAATAATAATTTTGAAACTTAGAATGCAAAAAATATAATTTGATAGATTATCTTTGCACCTTGAAAAAAAGATTAAATGAAATTTGAAGTAATACATACAGATCCTCACACTAATGCACGTGCAGGAATAATTACTACCGATCATGGCAAAATTGAAACGCCAATATTTATGCCCGTAGGTACAGTAGGTAGTGTAAAAGGAGTTCATCAAACTGAACTTAAAAATGATATTGATGCAAAAATAATATTAGGCAACACCTATCATTTATATTTACGTCCAGGAATGGATGTATTAAAAGCCGCAGGTGGATTACATAAATTTATCAATTGGGATAGAGCAATATTAACTGATAGTGGAGGTTTTCAGGTGTTTTCGTTGGCAGCCAACAGAAAACTTACAGATGAAGGTGTAACATTTCGTTCTCATATTGATGGAAGTAAACATATTTTTACACCAGAGAGTGTTGTAGATACTGAAAGAATAATAGGAAGTGATTTTATGATGGCTTTAGATGAATGTACACCTTATCCATGTACATATCAATATGCTGCAAAATCATTGGAACTTACTCATAAATGGTTAGCACGTGGTGTAGCTCATTTTAAAAATACAGAACCTTTGTATGGACATTCGCAAGCCTATTTTCCAATAGTACAAGGTAGTGTATATAAAGATTTGCGAGAAAAATCAGCAGAATTTATAGCAAGTCAAGACATGGCAGGCAATGCTATAGGCGGTTTATCAGTTGGTGAACCTGTTGAAATGATGTACGAAATGATAGAAGTTGTAAATAAAATATTACCAAAAGATAAACCAAGATATTTAATGGGCGTAGGTACACCTGCTAATATAATAGAAGGTGTGGCTCGTGGTATTGATATGTTTGATTGCGTGATGCCAACACGAAATGCTCGTAATGGAATGATATTTACATCACAAGGAACAATGAACATGAAAAATGAAAAATGGAAATATGATTTTTCAGAACTTGATCCAAATGGAACTTCATTTGTTGACCATTATTATTCAAAAGCATATCTACGTCATTTGGTAACGTCAAATGAACGTTTAGCAGCACAAATAGCAAGTATTCATAATTTAGCATTTTATCTTTCATTAGTAAAAGAAATTAGAAAACGTATCAACGACGGAACATTTTATGAATGGAAAGATGGAGCTGTAAAAACTATGATGCAACGATTATAATATAAGGTATTATGTTTAAAATATTAGATAGATATTTAATGAAGAAATTCTTAGGCACTTTTTTTTATTCATTAGTGCTTTTGATTTCTATAATAATAGTGTTTGATATTCAAGAAAAGCTTGATGATTTTATTGAAAAGAAAGCACCATTCGACGAAATATTATTTGATTATTATTTGAATTTTGCGCCATATTATGCAAATATGTTTATGTTTTTATTCATATTTATATCAGTAATATTTTTTACATCTAAGTTGGCTGGAAATAGTGAAATAATAGCAATATTAAGTGCAGGCATTAGTTATAGAAGAATGTTAGTTCCTTATTTTCAATCAGCAGCATTATTAGCATTATTATCATTCTTTTTGAGTGCCTACATAATACCTCCAGCAACAGAAATAAGACTCAAATTTGAAAATACGTATATAAAAAGTACTTATCAAAATAATGATCGGAATATTCATCGACAAGTTAATGATAGCACATATTTATATTTACAAAGTTATGTAGCGCAAGCAGATTTAGGATATAAATTTTCGTGGGAAGTGTTTAATGGCAAACAATTAAAAGAAAAATTATTGTCAGAATATATCAATTGGGATTCCACAAAAAATAAATGGACAATATCAAATTATTATATCAAATATTATATAAATGATAAAGTAGATTCTGTTGTAACTGGCAAAAAAATGGATACAACATTAGCCATATTGCCAAAAGATTTTAATCAGAGAATTAATCATATCGAAACATTAACAAGTCCAGAACTAAGTGATTATATCGAAGAACAACAAATGCGAGGAAGCGAAAATATTGAAGCATTTCTTGTTGAAAAATATAAACGTATAGCATTCCCATTCGCTAGTTTTATTCTTACATTAATTGGTGTAACTCTATCAAGTAAAAAAGTTAGAGGTGGTATAGGTATAAATTTGGGTGTTGGTTTAGGATTAAGTTTTAGTTATATACTTTTTATGCAGATATTTACAGAATTTGCAAAAGGAAGTACATTACCAACATTATTAGCCGTATGGATACCTAATATTATATACCTTATTATTGGAATAGTATTATATTGGAGAACTCCCAAATAAAAGGAGAATAAAAAAATGGAATTAAACGAAAATGCTATATATAAAGTAGCAATAACAATGTTTCCCGGAGTTGGAGATGCTAATGTTCGTAGAATTCTTTCAATAGTAAAAGACGAAAAATTATTTTTTGAAAACTTAAATAATATAGAAGAAGTACAAGACATAATAAAAAAACAATATACTAAAGACGAAATCAATCTAATATTAGATAAAGCAAAACGCCAATTAGATATAGCAATAAAAAACAATATAGATATAACATTTTATACCGAAAATAAATATCCACGCAAATTAGCCAACGCAAAAGATGCACCTTTAATAATATATACAAAAGGAAAAGCAAATTTTGATTCATCACGAACTGTAGCCATAATAGGAACAAGGACAACAGATTCAGAAGGTCGCGAAAATATATATAATTTGGTGGAAGGTTTAAAAGAAAAAGGAATAAATGTAATAATAATAAGTGGCTTAGCATTAGGTGCCGACTCATTTGCACATCAAGCAGCATTAAAATATCAATTACCCACAGCTGGTGTTTTAGGGCATGGATTTGATATGTTGTATCCAGCAGAAAATAGACATTTAGCAAATGAAATAGCAAATGGAGGCGGAATTTTGATTACACCTTATTATTATGGACATCCGGTTTCGAGAACCACATTTCCTCGTCGAAACAAGATTGTTGCTGCTCTAAGCGATGCTGTTATTGTTGCTCAATGCAAAATTGAAGGAGGTTCTTTAATAACAGTAGAATATGCAATAAATTATCACAAAGATATATTTGCCTATCCTGGACGTGCAACAGACAAACTTTATACAGGTTGTAATAATTTGATTAGAGACAATAAAGCAACTTTAATAACTAATCATATTGATCTTATGAATTTTATGAAATGGAAACCTGAAAAAAAAGGATTTTCAATTCAAAAAACATTAGATTTAACGTGTTTTACACCTCAAGAAATAAAAATTATAGACTATATTCGACAAACAGGAATAGTAAATATTGATGAAATATCTGTGGCTACACAAATACCAATGGCAGAATTGTCACCAATTTTATTATCTCTAGAATTTAAAGACATATTAAGATCATTACCAGGAAAAAGATATGAAGCTAAATAATAAGAATAAAACAATTTAAACATATAAAAAAATGAAAGCATACGTATTTCCAGGACAAGGCTCACAATTTCCAGGAATGGGAAAAGATCTTTACGAAAGTTCTGAAAAAGCCAAACAATTATTTTTAGAAGCTGATGAAATATTAGGTTTTGAAATATCAAAATTGATGTTTGAAGGTTCAGCAGAAGACTTAATGCAAACCAAAGTTACACAACCATGTGTATTTTTACATTCAGTAATATCAGTATTGTCAAAAGACGACTTTAAACCCGAATTAGTGGCAGGTCACTCATTAGGAGAATTTTCAGCATTAACAGCAGCTGGAGCATTAACATTTAAAGATGGATTAACATTAGTGTCAAAACGTGCCTTAGCAATGCAAAAATGTTGCGAAACACAAAAATCTGCAATGGCAGCAGTGTTAGGACTTGACGAAAATATAATAGAAACCATTTGTCAACAAACAACACAAGAAGGGAAAATTGTAGTTGCAGCAAATTATAATTGTATAGGACAAGTAGTTATATCAGGAAATGAAGAAGGAGTAGATATAGCATCAAAAAAATTGGAAGAAGCAGGCGCAAAACGAGTAATAAAACTTCAAGTAAGTGGTGCATTTCACTCTCCATTGATGCAACCAGCACAACAAGAATTAGAACAAGCCATAGCATCAACCACATTTTCAACACCACAATGTCCTGTATATCAAAATGTAGATGCATTACCACATACCAATCCAGAAGAAATAAAACAAAATTTAATAAAACAATTAACCTCACCTGTTCGCTGGACAAAAACAGTACAGAACATGATAGCCAACGGAGCAAGTGAAATAATTGAATGTGGTCCAGGAACAGTACTTCAAGGGCTTATGCGTAAGATAGACAAGACAATACACGCATCGCATATCAACTAATAATAAGTTAATATAAAAAAATCGTATATTTTTTTGCAATAAAATTTTTGAGATATGTTTTCTTTTTGTAATTTCGGCGGTGAAAAATTAGAGGAATTTTACTCTAAGGAGAAACGTCCGAAAGGAACGGACCTCGTAAACACTGCGAGAGTATGTTAGAAAGCATATTTAGGGTTCGAAACCCTAATTCTCCACAATAAAATAAATAAATAAAGTATCAATTTTTCGTATAATTAAAACTAAAAACACAACATGAAAAAGTTATTTTCATTATTGGCAATATCTGGAATGCTCTTTTTCGGTAGCGCAAACGCATTTGCACAAGAAGAACAAGCACAAGATCAAGAACCTGCAACAGAACAAGTTGCTGAACAAGCTCCTGCTTCAACACAAGTAGTACAAGATCAAGCAGAAGAAGTTCCAATTCACAAAGCAATTAAAACAAAATTCATCGAAGGTGGTGCTGGATTCATGGCATCAGTACTTATCTGTTTGATCCTTGGTCTTGCAATCGCAATCGAAAGAATCATTTACTTAGGTCTTGCATCAACAAACACTAAAAAACTTCTTAACAAAATAGAAGAAGCTTTAAACGGTGAAGGTGGAATCGAAGCAGCTAAAGAAATCTGTAGAGATACCCGTGGACCAGTAGCAAGTATCTTCACTCAAGGACTTGAACGTTATAACGAAGATAAAGAAGGTAATCTTGAATTCGTTGAAAAATCTATCGTTTCTTACGGTAGCGTTCAAATGGGTCAAATGGAAAGTGGTGTTACCTGGATCAACTTGTTTATCGCTTTGTCTCCTATGTTAGGATTCATGGGTACTGTTATTGGTATGATTCAAGCATTCGACTCTATTGAACAAGCTGGTGATATTTCTGCATCATTAGTTGCTGCAGGTATCAAAGTTGCGTTGATTACAACAGTATCTGGTCTTGTTGCAGCTATTATACTTCAAGTATTCTGTAACTATATTCTTACAAAAATCGAAGCTATCACCAACGATATGGAAGACGCTTCAATTTCATTCATGGATTTACTCGTTAAATACGAAGAAAATAAATCTAAATAATTTATCATTTAAGAATTTAGTATTATGTTAGAAAAAATATCTAAATATCTTTTGATTGTATTATTTGTGATATCAGCAATACTTTTAGTAATGTTCTATGCACAAGTAGTACCTTTGGAAGAAACAGAACAATTAGAACATTCAACAACATCATTATTTCTAAATTGGTCTTATATCCTTTTTGTAATAGCTGCTGTTGCTACTATTGTTTCACTTGTTAAAAATTGTATAGACAAACCAAAAGTTGCAATTACATTAGGAATTGGAGTTGCTACTTTAGCAATCATCTTCTTTGTATCATACGCTATTTCAAGTGACTCATTGGATTCTATAACTACTACATTAGTACAAACAACCCCAGGAGAACTTAAATTCTCAGAAGCTGGATTATATACTACTTATGCAGTATTAGCTTTGAATGTCATAGCCATTCTTTGGCTTGAAATTTCAGCAAAAGTTAAATAATAAAATGCAACTGAAATTCAGTTGTTAAAAAAACAATTCACATGAAAAAAGTAAGTGATATAAATGCTAGTTCACAAGCTGACATCGCTTTCCTTTTGTTAATTTTCTTCCTTGTAACAACATCAATGAGTGTTGACCAAGGTTTGTTTCGTCAGTTGCCACCACCAAATGAAAACAACAAAGACGAAAAAGTAGATCAAATTAACGAAAGAAATATTTTGGTTGTTCTTATTAATAGAGACAATCAATTAGCAGTAGAAGGTGAAATAACAGACATTAATGAATTAACAGATAGAACTATTAAGTTTTTAACAAACCCTACTAATTCAGAATCACTTTCAGAACAAGTTCCTGCTTCAAAAAAATATCAAGAAGCAATGGATAAAGGTAAAACAGAAGAAGCCGCAGTATTTAAAACTTTGGAAGAACAATGTGGCAATCCTGGTATAACTCGTGGTGTAGTTTCATTACAAAACGACCGTGGTACTAGATATGATGTTTATATTCAAGTTCAAAACAGTATTGTTGCTGCATTTAATATATGCCGTGACAATTTCTCAAAAGAAAATTGGGGTAAACCATTTGAAGAACTTGATGCTGATAAACAAAAACTAGTTAAAGCTGTTTTCCCTCTTAGTATTTCTGAAGCTGAACCTAGAGAAGTTAAATAATTAAAGGAGGAAATTTATTATGGCTAAATTTAGAAAAAAAGGACAACGAACAGTTAGTGCTCTTTCTACAGCATCTCTTCCTGATATCGTGTTTATGCTTCTATTCTTCTTTATGTCTGTAACTTCTATGAAAGAAACTGATTATAAGGTTAAAATCAAGTTGCCTACAGCTACTGAAGTTAAAAAGTTAGAAAAAAAATCGTTAATTAGTTATATTTATGTTGGAGCTCCTTTAGCATCATTCCAATCTAAATATGGTACTGAACCTCGTGTTCAATTAAACGATAAGATTTCTGATCTTTCTGATATTGCTGACTATATCGAAGGTGAACGTCAAAGTCACGATGAATATGAAGTTCCTTTTATGACCTATTCATTAAAAGTTGACTCTGATGCTAAGATGGGTATTGTTACTGATATCAAACAAGAATTAAGAAAGGTACAAGCTTTAAAATTGAATTACTCAACTTTAAAACTTGAAAGAAAGTAATTTTTCTTAAACTCTATATAAAAAAAGGTGAACTAAATAGTTCACCTTTTTTTATATACTAATTTTTGATTTTTTGAATTGCTTAAACTTTTAATTCATAATTATTAGCTAAGATTATTTACTATGAACCTTTCTCTCTATTTCTTGTAAGTTTTCAAGTTTTTTTGTCTCAAGAAATTCGTTAATTCCGCAAAGATGTTCTTTTACTCGTTGATGTCCAAATTCATACACTTTTGTAACTAGACCATCTAAGAAATCTCGGTCGTGACTTACAACTATTAATGTTCCATCAAAATCTAAAAGAGCTTTTTTCAAAACATCTTTTGTCTTTAGGTCTAAATGGTTTGTTGGTTCGTCGAGAATTAAAAAGTTGACTGGTTCTAACAAAAGTTTCAAAATCGCAAGACGTTGACGTTCTCCTCCAGACAAAACTTTTACTTTTTTGTCGATATTTTCTCCCGAAAACATAAAGGCTCCAAGCATATCTTTTATTTTGGTTCTAATGTCTCCTTTGGCAATATCGTCGATTGTTTGAAATACTGTTAAACTTTCGTCTAGCAACGAAGCTGAATTTTGTGCAAAATATCCTATTTGAACATTATGACCTAATTGAAGGTTTCCTTCATATTCTATTTCGTTCATTAAACATTTCACCATTGTTGATTTTCCTTCTCCATTTCTACCAACAAATGCTACTTTTTCGCCTCGTTCTATTGTAAAACTTGCATTTTGAAATATTACTCGATCATAACTTTTTTTAACTCCATCGGCTATAACAGGATATTGTCCAGAACGTACTGATGGTGGGAATTTTAATTTTAATCGTGAATTATCTTCTTCGTCTACTTCAATCAATACAAGTTTTTCCAACATTTTTACACGACTTTGAACTTGAAGAGTTTTGGAATATGTTCCTTTAAATCGTTCTATAAAATCTTTGGTTTCTTGTATCATCTTTTGTTGTTCTTCGTATTGCTTTAGTTGCTGTTCACGACGTTCTTTTCTAAGTTCTAGATAATGAGAATATGTAGCTTTATAGTCATATATTCTTCCCATTGTTATTTCAATTGTTCTATTTGTTATAGAGTCAACAAAACGTTTATCGTGACTAATAAGAACAACAGCTTTTGAACTTTGTTTAATAAAATCTTCTAACCATTGAATAGATTCAATATCAAGATGATTTGTAGGTTCGTCGAGCAAAAGAACATCTGGATCTTTTAATAATAGTTTTGCTAGTTCTATTCTCATACGCCAACCTCCAGAAAATTCAGAAGTTTGACGATTAAAATCTGAACGTTCAAAACCAAGTCCCATCAAAGTTTTTTCAACGTCTTCCTCAAAATTAGTCATATCAATGGCATAAAACTTTTCGCTAAGAGCACTTACTTTTTCAATAAGAGCCATATATTCGTCAGATTCATAATCTGTACGAGTTTCAAGTTCTTTATTTATGCGATCAATTTCATTTTCAGTTTCTTTAAGATGAGCAAAAGCCAAACAAGTTTCTTCAAAAACAGTTCGCCCATCTTCTGTCATTAAATGCTGTGGTAAATATGCCACAACACAATCTTTAGGTTTGGTTACAGCTCCACGATTTGGTGTTCGTTCACCTGCAAGTATTTTTAATAGAGTACTTTTTCCTGCACCATTTTTACCCATTAAGGCAATTCTATCTTTATCGTTTATCTGAAAAGAAATATTTTGAAATAAAGTTGTTCCTCCGAATTCTACGGCTAAATTGTCAACACTCAGCATGTTTTATTATTTATTGATGATTTATAAATTTTGGGTGCGAAATTATTTAAAAATTAACGGTAAAACAAGAAGGTAACTTTGTTTAATAGATAAATTTCTGTTAGTTTTTATATTTCAAAAACAAATCTTTAAACTATCAGTGTTAATTTTATGAAAAAATGTATATAATTTTGTGCTGAAAAATATTAAACACAAATAAATGAAACAAAAACTATTATTATTTTTTATTATTTTATTATCACTTAATTCATTTGCTCAAAAGCCTAAATATATAATGCCAATGGATATACCTCCATTGTTGAGTGCATCTTTTGCAGAAATGCGTGCTAATCATTTTCATGCAGGTTTAGATTTTACAACAAGTGGCGAAATGGGTGTGCCTATCAAAGCAGTTGCTGATGGTTATGTGTCTAGAATTAAAGTTGGTCCTTTTGGTTATGGTACAGCTTTGTATATTACACATTATGACGGATATACAACTTTGTATGGTCATTTAAGTGGTTACGCTCCAAAAATTGAAAAAGTTATTGAAGCTGAACAATATAAATTAAAATCGTTTGAAGTTGAATATTATCCCAAAGAAAACGAAATACCTGTAAAAAAAGGTGAAATTGTAGCATTTTCAGGAAATTCAGGTGGCTCAGGTGGTCCTCATTTGCATTTTGAAGTTCGTGAAACTGAAAGTGAAGATGCTTTAAATCCTTTAGATTTTCTTCCTGAAATTTCTGATACACAAGCTCCAACTGTTTATGGTATAAAAATTTATGCTTTAGAAGACGATTCTCAAGTTGCTGGATTGTGTAGCGATAAATATTTTACAATGGCTCAAATCAACAACCGTACAATTAATGCGTATGGACATATTGGTTTTGGTATCAACGCTGTAGACTATTTTATTGCAGGTCATCGTCCTTGTGGTGTGGTTGAAATTGCTCTTTACGACAATGATAATTTAATTTTTAAATCTCGACTCGACCGTGTTCCTTTTGATAAATCTCGTTATATTAATAGTCACATTGATTTTGAAGAATATCAAGATAGTAGAAATTTTATTCAAAAATCTTTTGTTGATGTAAACAATAATCTTTTGATTTATGACAAAAGCGAAGATACTTTTGTTGAAGAAGGTGAAACTCACAAAATGAGATACGAATTAAAAGATTTTATTGGTAATAAAAAAGTTGTAAATTTTAATGTTGTTGGTAAAAAAAGCGAAACAGCAACTCCAAAAACTCATATTGTAGGTAATGTAGAATGGATTCAAACCTGCATGATTGATACATTGAATTTTGTTGCAGAATTTCCATATCCATCTTTTTACAAAAACGAATATCTTGAAATTGACACTTCTTATTCAAAAGTTTTTTCTCAAACAATTTATCATTTAGGAAATTATAGAATTTCTATTCATAATTATTCAAAAATTTATTTACCATTACCAGAGTGCATTACATCAATGATTGGAACAAAAATAAATCAAAATCAAATATATGCAGGATTAATTGGAGATAAAAATTCAATTTATTATCTCGGTGGAAAAGTTAATGATAAACATATTGAGGTAGAAACCAGAATATTAGGACGTTTTGTTGTTTCAGTTGATACAATTGCTCCAAACGTAAAAATAAAAAATAAAGGTTCTGAGATTTTTTATGGTAATCAAATTGCAATTCATTTAACAGATAACAAAAGTGGTATAAACAAATATAACGTTTATATTGATAATCAATGGAAAATATTTGAATATGATTATAAAAATAAACAATTGATAGCCAATGTTTCAAAACTAAATATCAAACCTGGTAGTCATATATTAAAAGCTACCGTAACAGACAAATGCGAAAACGAAAAAACTATTGAATGGAAATTTAGAGTGAAGTAAAAAAATATTAAAACAGTTGGTTCTCTTATTAAAAACCAACTGTTTTAATATTTTTTTGAATATAATTTAATTACCTTTCAATACTTTATATAATACAGAGCCATTATTAGATTCAATAAGAATAAAGTATAAACCAGAATTGTAATCTGTTAAGTCAATATTATAACAATCATCTTTTGACATCATAGCTTTTATATTTTTTAATATAATACCTTTAGTATTAACAATTTTAATATTAATAACTCCTACATCAATCAAAGAATTAATATTGATATAATTTTGTGCAGGTATTGGATATAATAGGAAATCATCAACATGAATCTTTTTTTGATTAAAAATAATATCATTATCTTCATTATTAGTAATATTACTAAAATTAATAATATTACTAATATTTACAACATCTTGATTAATATATTCATTTTTAATATAAAATTGATATTTTGAATTAGGAGTGATATTATTAAAAATATAAGAGCTATCAGTAGAATAAAATTCTTTAATTGAAATACTATTACAATATAAAATAAATTTTTTTATATTAGATAAATCATTACATTTCCAAGATATTTTAATACTTGTTGAATCAATATTCCAAATTCCTTCAATTATAGTATTAGATAAATTGTCATAGTGATTAAAACTTCCATAAGGATCATATCCTTTAATTTCGTTAATATCTAAATCATTTGCTAACCAATGTTTCAGTTGATGTCTCTCATTAATAGAAGGAAACCAAACTTTTGAAATCATTTGAACATAATCATTTTTCGTTTCAAAACCACCTGACAATGTACCGATAATTTGTTTATTCATATTTATTAATGGAGCGCCTGAAGAACCAATACTTGAATTTCCGATATGCCAATTATCAATATGCCAAAAACTATTTTCTTTTAAACACATTCCTTCTGATATTGGATACGAATCTTGATATGGTTTTGAGAAACTAACAGCAATTTGTTTATAATCTGCATTACCATGATGAATTAACATTACTGTATCACTTATTTTTTCTGAAATATTCCAACCTAAATAATAGGGAGACCATTCTTTAGGAGGTAATTCATTTAATAACAATAGCGAAATATCATAATCATAATAATATCCATCTTTTAATATGTTACTCTTATAATCAATTTTGTTTTTTTGAAATGACATATTTGGAACTTCAACCAACTTAGCCCCTTGTAACGTTTTAGTTTGACTATTACCATTTTCATAATCAAAATATGCAATAATAGTTTCAGCCTCTTTTTGAGAACAAATACAATGAGTTGCAGTTATAAAATATGGTTTTGCGTCAAAATTGGTATTATTTATTAAAGCCCCAGAACAATAATACATCAAATTGTCATTTCCTATATAAGAATACATGCAAACAGCATGTTTTTCAATTTGATAATTTAGAAAAAAGTCATTATTTATATAAGCTGCTTTTGCAATTAAATCATTGATTTTTAAAAAATTATAAAATGCGTAAAAAATTTTACTTATCATAAAATCTTTTTGATCAATATTCTTTGGGACAAATAATTCTATAACAATTGTATCTCCTATTACTTGACTCGTTTTGATTGTTTTTGTTTTAATATCTTTATTAGCAATTGATATAAGTATATTATTATTTGCTAAATTGTAAATACTCAATTCAACACTTTTTTGTAAAAAAATATTTGAAAATTCAAAACCAAAAGAAACGGCATCATCAGAAACGAACATACAATAATAAATAGTACCAAAATCTATTTCAATTTTCTTAGCTATTTCAAAAAAAGCATATTTACAATCAATAACTTTACCAAAACAATTTTTATTATCGTTAAATATTATATTTGGCTTTTCAATATAAATGATATTATTCTTTAATTGTAAATTATATTTTTTACTGCTAGGTAAATTTTGAGCCATCAAACTATTATAAACAAAGAAACACAACAATAAAAAATAATATTTTTTTAGCATAATGTAAAAAATTGAGGAAATAAATACTATTTCCTCAAATATTTATTAATCAGAAATATTAAAATCTAATAGATAGCATAAGATAAAGAAGCCCATTTATATTTTTTCGATACAATGGATTTTCACGAGAAAAGTCAACATTTTTTGTATATTCTAATGTAGAATATGAATATCCCAAGCCCAAGCCAACTGTCTCAAATTTAATATTCAAACCGCTTGTAAAATGCAGAGATGTTCGACCTCCAGTAAATGAAAAATATTCTTTTTCCATAAATTCTTCATCTTTATATGCGACTATAGTTCTTGTAAATTTTCTATTTATCATATAACCTACTTCTGAAAAAATATTAAATTTAACCTGATTTGTTTTAATAAAATAAGGAGTGTATAATTTAATACCAGGCATAATAAAAAGTCTACTTAATTTATCATTATCATCAGATTCATTTGAAAAGAATGAAATTAGTCCATCATTTCCAAATTCAGACCAATAACCAATTGCACAACCTGCTCCTAAATAATCACAAAACATATAGTTATAATTTGCATATATCATGAACAAATCTTCGTCAGGAATCTCCAAACTTAAACTAATTTCATGATTTGTAATTTCAAAATCATTCTGTGCTTTTAATGGTAAAAATAATGTTATACACACTATTATTAATATAAAACGTTTCATTATTTTTATTATTAATTAATCGTAATAGAATCTAACACCTAACCAGCGTCCATCATAATATGCTGCACCAAAAGCATCAATTTTTTTTATGTTAAAATTAACAGGAACAAAACCTTTAATTGATTTATTTGATATTGATAATCCAAAAGATCTATCAAAAATTACAGACTTAGAATCTTTATTATATTCCTGTACACCAGTTACATAAGGTCGTTCCTTACAATAAGTTGTTGATGTATTTCCCCAAAGTAAATATGCAACTGTAGGATCTTTGGGTTTAACTTGTTGCCCAATTTCATCAAAAATATATTTATTTACTATTTTTTTAGGTAATGAACTTAAAAACTTTACTTCCATATTATATAAATTATTAGAAATTGTTTGCGTCCAATTTCTATTATTTATACAAACCGAAGGAATAATAAAATGAATTATTCCAGATGTCCAATCATGTAAAAAATCTAAGTTTTTAACATTACCATAAAAGAAATCATAATATTGATTATTAATTGCGCTTTTAAAACTACCATAATAATTTGACATTGTAGGTGTTATTTTGGAGTATGATTGTGGATTTGTATATTTAAATTCGCCTTCTATGCCATTAAAACCTATTGCTATTTTATTTGCTGAAGTTTCTTTCCAATATTTAATACCTAAGAATTTTTTTCTTTTTTGAACATGCACCTTAATACCTGCACTTGCATAAAATCCATAATTGACATCAAATACTGTAACTTGAACACGTTTATCGCTACAAAAGTTATTTTCTCTTTTTACACTCTTTCCTTTGATTTTATCCATAAGTTTTTGAAAAGCACTATGATTTTTCCATTTATAAGAATTACAATTATAATCAACATGAAATGCATTTTCTGCAAAATCTTTAGAAGTAATTTCATTATTTAATGATTCATTATTATCTTCAATTTCATCTTCACTAATGGTCTTATTTCCAAAACTATTAATGAAAACAACTCCATTAGCTAACATTGTTGATTCTCCTAATTGAATTTGGCTAATTAATGTAGTATCAAAATCAGAAATAGCTTCCGCAATTTTTTCAGATTGATTTTCTTCCACAGAAAATGTACCGTACTTAGTAATTTTGTATAAATTACCCTCAACACTTATTCTCAATGTTGTATCAAAAATATATGTTAAATTATTATCAAAAAGTAATTCTTCAGTTTGCATCAAATTAAATTCCTCTTCAGTCATATCTTCTATATCATCTTCTGTAAATGATTTTGAATTTAATGTTTGATATTCATCTAATTCAAAATATTTTTTTCTTAAATTTGCAATTGATTGAAAACCACCTAAGTTATAAGATTTTTTCAATAAAATATCAGATGATTCATTTTCAATTGTTTGACAATTATCCATATATTCTTTTAGTAAATCGAAATTCGAAAATTTTAAATAACCAGTTTCTGATAATTCGCATATTTGTTTATTTTGTTGATTGTCTGTTACTTCAATAATTTCTTCTTGTTTATTACATGAATTTAAAAAAAACAATGAACAAATAATTATTAAAATTTTTTTCATTTTAAGTTTTTAAATTAGAATCTGTACGGACTCATTACAGACAAAAATTTAAAAAAAAAGCGTGAGTCCATATACCATATCGTAAAAGAAGGTCCTGAGATTACCTAAATAGACAAATATGATAATGGAACCCACGCGTATAGCGTGGTAACCATTATACTAACTCTCGTCTATTTTGAAAATTTCTCAGGTTTTCTTTTACAGAGTATTGTATAACGCTTCCGTTAAGTCATTTTTATGAGATTTTCTGCAGAAATTTCTCATTTCAAAGGAATATAATATAATTATATTACTAATATATTTTTTTGTTAATTAATTATTAATTTTATAAAAAAATATTAACATAAATATATTTACTAGGGGTAAGTAACACAAGTACAAATAATTAAATTACATAGAGTATTATGTGATAATTGATATTTTTTATCACTAATTCTAATAAGAATATTAAATATTATAAAATATTTACATTTTAACAATTATTCATATTACATAAAATACAAATTCTTTCCTTAGAATTAAAAACTATTAATACTAATTTATTTATATCATCAAAAGATTCTCATATCGAATTATTTATTGTATTTTTGGACAAATTTGGAGTTGAACTCCAAATTTGTCCAAAAATAATATAACAAACTAATAATCAATTGCATTAAACATTTTAATATTTTTATCAGCTTGTTTTATGAAATTATCGTAATAAGTTTTGTATTTAGCATCAAGAGTGGCACCTGAATATATTTGCGAAAATTTAGTTTCGTTCTCTTTTTTACAATTTATTATAACTTTAACAATTTTTCCTGCATTGATATAAAATCTAAATTCAAATGTTTCAAAATCAGGACCATCAGGATTTTTTGCATATATAAATTCTATTTTACCATTTTTGTCATAAAGATATTCTTCATAAAATTCACGAGCTGCAAAATTATATTTTACCGAAGCATATTTAATTAAACGACTTTCAATTTCACCATAGTCGTTTTCATTTTCAGAAAAATAAAATTGAACAACTTCTTTGTGAGGACCTGTTCCTGGAAGATTTTGATTTTTAATTATTTCGTAACGCAATAAAGGCATTTCTTCACCATTACCCATTTCTTTAATTGTGTTTTTAATTGCAGAATAATCGCTACGAATAGATTCAACTGTGTTTTGTGCAAAACTTGTTTGCGAAATTGCAATACATATTAATAATGCAAAAATTGTTAATGTTTTTTTCATTGCTGTAAAATTTTATGTTAATACTATTATTTGTTGTAATCTAAAATTTTTGAATTAATATAATCATTAAGTTCAATTGCATTTGTTATAAATGAATATTATATATCTTCAAAATTTATATAAATAATATGATCTTCGTTGATTTTATTTTCTGGTAATTTCTCTTTTATCATCTTTAAAATCAATAATTTATCACTACGATTAATACCTATTAACACCTTAATTATGTCTATATAATAATAAGGTCTAATTTTATTTAAATATAATTCTCACTTAAATATCATAATAGTAATTTTGAAATTCGTTTAGTAATCTTATACGAAATTAATAAAAATACCAAATTCGTTTAAAATTGTAAGACGATTTTTTACCATCCTTTTAACATTTCAATTAAAATTTTTGCAGATTTTTCGCCTGCAATAGCAGAAAATTCTTCATAATTTACACCACTATTTCCATCTGCTGTATCTGACATACAACGAATTATACAAAATGGAACTTGATTTTGGGCACAAACATGAGCTACTGATGCTCCTTCCATTTCGGCGCATAATGCTTTTGGAAAACTATTTAATATTAATTCTCGCTGTTGATTGGTTGAAATAAATTGGTCGCCTGAAACTATCAAACCTTTTATCAATTTGTTTTGGTTAGAAAAAACTTTTTCTAGCTGTTTTATTAAATATTCATCAGCATTTATTTCTACTTGATTTAATGCAGAGATATATCCTCGAGGAAATCCAATTGCTTGAATATCAATATCCCATTCAATTGCAGATTTTGATATTACAAAATCTCCAATTTTTAAATTTTTATCAATAGCTCCTGCACAACCTGTATTTATCACATAATCAGGATTAAATTTTGTAATCATTATTTGAGTACAAATAGAAGCACTAACTTTACCTATTCCACATTTTGTTAATACTATATTTGTATTATTAATCATACCAGAAAAATATTGATTTCCAGCAATTTCTATTGTTTCTAAATTCGATAATTCATCTTTTAGAAGTTTAACTTCTGATTCAAGTGCTCCAATTATTGCAATTTTTTTCATAACCTTTTTATTTGTTTCTGCGTTTAAAAATACGAAATTTATTATTAAAAACAAATATATTATGTTAAAAAGAATTCTATTTGCTACATTTTTATTTTTTTCAGTTACTATATTTTTAACATCTTGTGACGATGACGAAGATTCTCCTCTATCAAATTTAAATAGTACCAAATCTATTAGCGGAGATTATTCTTTTGAATTAAATTCTGATATGCTTAAAATTTTTGATGCAACTGTTTATTATTATGATTTCAAAGATTTTAAATCAGTAAAACTTACAGAAAATACATTTAGCGTTAAAAATGAAGTAGATATTAAAGATGCTACTTTAGGTTTAACAATTGGTTGGAAACTTGTTTTAACACCAAAAACAAATATTCCAGATCAAGACAGCTACGAAGTTGGAATTTCTGTTTCAAAATCTATTAAAACAAACGAAAACAAAAGCATTGCTTATAATAGTAATAAAGGATTTTTGGGTGTTAAAAAAGAAAAAATTCTTGATTATATAGAAAAATATTCAGTAAAAGGTTTTCAAGAAGCATCTACAGTATATTACGATTTAGAAAACAAAACTTGGAACACAAAAGACGCTTCTGAATTTATCGAAAATCTAATTTCAAAGCAATAAAGTTTTTCATGATATAGTATTAAGCTCGCAACTTTATGTTGCGAGTTTTTTTTTGTCTATAGCAATTAATACATCAATACAAAAAAAACTATTATAGTTGATATATATATTATTCAATAACACATACTTTACAAACAATAAATTTCTTAACAAAAAATTAATTCTAATACATTTATTATTTATTCGTTTGGAAAATAGAATTTTCAGAAATAAACCTTAACTTCGCGCTTTAGAAAAATCAACAAACTTACATTTGATATGTCAAAAGTCATAAAACTGAAAAAAGGCTTGGATATCAATCTTAAGGGTATTTCAGAACTCGACGTAGTAACAGATACAGGCGTAAATGAGGCTGAAATTTCAATTAAGCCATCTGATTTTCCTTGCATAAAGCCACACCTTGAAGTAAAGGTCGGCGACAAGGTAAAAGCCGGCTCAGTTCTGTTTACCGACAAATACAGACCTGAGATTTGTTTCTGCTCACCAGTGAGCGGCACAGTAACAGAAGTTCGTCGTGCAGAACGTAGACGAATAACAGACGTTATCGTAAAAGCAGACGGTAACGAAGAATTCGAACAATTCGACACTTCAAACTTAGGTTCCAAAGATGCAGTAAAATCTTTGATTCTTAAAAGCGGAGTTTGGCCATATCTTCGTCAACGTCCGTTTAACATTATTGCTGATCCACAGGCAGAATTTAAAGCTGTTTATATTTCAACTTTCGACAGCTCTCCTTTAGCTCCTGATTATCAATTTACACTTAAAAACGAAATTGATTCTTTCCAAGCAGGAGTAAGTTTACTATCAAAAATAGCTCCTGTATATATTGGATTAAACAACAAAATTCAAGATAATATATTTGCTAATGTCAAAGGTGCCGAAATCAATTATTTTGAAGGTCCACATCCAGCTGGCAATGCAGGCGTTCAAATTAGTCATGTTTGTCCAGTAAACAAAGGCGAAAATGTTATTGTTGTTGATCCTCAAGCTGTTGTTATAATTGGACGTTTGGCGACAAAAGGAGTTTATGATACATCAAAAATTATAGCTTTATCAGGTTCAAGAGTAGATCATCCATGCTATGTAAAAACAATAGCAAACGTATCAGTAGCAAATATTCTTGATGGTAAATATACTGAAGAAGAAAGCCGTATTATCAGTGGAAATGTATTAACTGGAACAAAAATCGATAATAATGGTTATTTAGGATTTTATGATAATGGAATAACTATAATTCCCGAAGGAAATTATTACGATTTCTTTGGTTGGGCATTGCCAGGCTTAAAGAAATATAGTGTTTCTAGAACATTCTTTAGTTGGTTGTGTCCAAAGAAGAGTTATGATCTTGATACAAATATGCATGGAGAAGAACGCGCATACGTTGTTACAGGTACATACGAAAAACTATTGCCAATGGACATTTTGCCAATGCAATTGATAAAAGCAATACTTGCAGAAAATATAGAACTTATGGAAGATTTAGGTATTTATGAAGTAGCGGAAGAAGATTTTGCATTATGCGAATTTGCAGATACTTCAAAAACCGAAATTCAAGCTATAATCCGCAAGGGACTTGACTTAATGGTGGCAGAAAGCCGATAATTATTAAATTAGAAAGATTAATTGAAAATGAAAGCAATAAGAAAGTTTTTAGACAAAATAAAGCCTAATTTTCAGGAAGGGGGAAAATTCCCAAAACTGAAATCCACTTTCGGAGCATTCGAGTCATTCTTTTTCGTTCCAAATCATGTAACGACAAAAGGTGCGCATATTCGTGACTGCATGGATATGAAACGTAATATGACTGCCGTTATTATTGCGCTATTACCAGCGTTATTATTCGGAATGTGGAATGTGGGCAATTTCCATTATCAAATGACTGGCGAAGAAGCTGGTTTTTGGTGTCAATTTTTCTACGGTTTAGGACAAGTATTTCCTATTATTGTAGTTAGTTATGTTTCTGGTCTTTTCTTAGAATTCCTTTTTGCACAAGTTCGTAAAGAAGAAGTAAACGAAGGTTTCTTAGTAACAGGATTGTTAATTCCAATGATTGTTCCAGTTGACTGTCCTTTATGGATGGTTGCAATAGCAACAATGTTTGCTGTTTTAATTGGTAAAGAGGTTTTTGGTGGTACAGGTATGAACATCGTAAACCCAGCATTATTGGCACGTGCATTCTTGTTTTTTGCTTACCCTTCAAAAATGTCAGGTGACAAAGTTTGGGTGGCAGGTTTAGGCGATGCAGAAAAAGTTGTTGATGGTTTTTCAGGAGCAACACCTCTTGCACAACTTGCAGAAAAAGGACAAACTCAATATTCTCTATCAGATGCATTTTTTGGATTTATTCCTGGTGCAATTGGTGAAACATCTACATTATGTATATTAATAGGTGCAGTTATCTTAATTTGGACAGGCGTTGCTTCTTGGAAAATTATGATTTCTGGCGTTGCAGGTTTGTTGTTAACAGGCTTATTAATCAATGCTTGTGGTAGTGATGTTTACACTCAAGTTCCTTATTGGCATCATTTAATTTTCGGAGGATTTGCATTTGGTATTGTATTTATGGCTACCGACCCTGTAACAGCAGCACAAACCGAAACAGGAAAATGGATTTATGGTTTCTTGATAGGTATTATGGTATTGTTGGTTCGTGTAATCAATCCTGCATTCCCAGAAGGTGTAATGTTAGCAATTTTATTTGGAAATATTTGCGCACCATTAATCGACCATTTTGTTGTTCAAGCAAATATCAAACGTCGTAAAAAACGCGCTCTTGCAAAATAATTATTAACCATTTAAATACGAAAAAAGATGAATGTTCAAAAAAATTCATATACAATTATCTACGCTTCGATAATGGTTGTTGCAGTTGCCGCTATTCTTACAGCAGTATCGTTTGGATTAAAAGACCGTCAACAAAACAATATCGATAATGAAAAGCGTCAAAATATATTAAAAACCGTTAACGTTGAAGCTAATGACGAAAATGCAGCTCAATTGTTTGAACAAACAGTAAAAGAAGCTTTTGTTGTTAACGAAAAAGGCGAAATTATTGAGTCTAATAAAGATAATGCTTTTAAAACAAGCATTTCTATTAGCGACGAAAATTGCCAATTACCAGTTTTTAAATGTGAAAAAGATGGCAAAGCCTACTTTGTTGTTCCATTAAAAGGAAATGGACTTTGGGGTGATATTTGGGGATATGCTTCTTTAGAAAGCGACCTTAATACTATTGCAGGTGTTGTATTTGACCACGCTTCAGAAACTCCTGGTTTAGGTGATAAAATCACAACTAAAGAATTCCAACAATTATTTGTAGGAAAAAAACTCTATGATGAAGGTTCACAAGATTTGAAAGGTGTAACTATTTATAAAGGTGGATTAGCTAAAAACGATCCTTTACATGGAATTGACGCATTATCTGGTGCTACATTAACAAGTAATGGCGTTCAAAACATGATTAATGATTGTTTTAAAGTTTATCAAGCATATTTTAAAAACATTTCAACTTCTGCACCTGTTGTAGAACAACCTAAAGAAGTTGAATGTTCTGATTCTTTGGCAACAGCTATTCCAGCTTGCGATTCTACTAATGTTAACACAATAAACGAATAAGAATCATGGCACAAAATAATAATTTAGAACTAATAACAAAACCATTAAATTTGAACAACCCAGTTACAGCTCAAATTCTTGGTATTTGTTCAGCTTTAGCGGTAACTGTTCAATTAGAACCAGCCATAGTAATGGCAATATCGGTTACAGTTGTTACAGCTTTGTCAAATTTTGTAATTTCATTGCTACGTAATACAATACCTTCTCGTATTCGTATTATTGTTCAATTAATGATAGTATCATTAATGGTTATATTGGTTGACCAAGTATTAAAAGCATATATGTATCAATTAGACAAACAATTGTCAGTATATGTAGGTTTAATCATAACCAACTGTATTGTTATGGGACGTCTTGAAGCATTTGCTCTTGGAAACAAACCTCTACCAGCTTTGTTAGATGGTATTGGAAATGGTGCAGGATATGGAGTAATTTTAGTAATTGTAGCGTTTATTCGAGAATTATTTGGCTCTGGTAAATTATTCGGTTGTCAAGTTATTCCTGATTGTTTCTACAATTTAGGTTACGAAAACTGCGGATTTATGCTAAATCCACCAATGGCGTTAATTTTAATCGGTATGATTATTTGGATTCAACGTTCAAAATATAAAGAATTACAAGAAAAATAATTGTTAAACAGTTTATAACCGACATTTAAAATGGAATCACTTAATTTATTTATAAAGTCGATTTTTATAGACAACATGATATTCGCATACTTTTTGGGTATGTGTTCATTTTTGGCTGTCTCAAAAACCGTGAAGACATCAGCCGGACTAGGTTTAGCAGTTATTTTCGTATTGTTTGTAACTGTTCCAGTCAATTTCTTACTAAACGAATATATATTAAAGCCAGGTGCTTTAAGTTGGTTAGGAGAAGGGTTTAAAGATGTTGATTTAAGTTTCTTATCATTTATCATGTTTATTGCCGTTATTGCAGCAATAGTACAACTTGTAGAAATGATTGTAGAACGTTTTGCTCCTGCACTTTACGGACAATTAGGTATATTTTTACCATTAATTGCTGTTAACTGTGCTATCATGGGCGCTTCTTTGTTTATGCAAAGTCGCGGCATTCCTTCTTTAGGCGAAGCTACTATTTTTGGTCTTGGTTCTGGTATTGGATGGTTTATTGCTATTGTTTTAATGGCTGCTATTCGTGAAAAAATTACTTATTCTCACGTTCCAGCACCATTAAAAGGTGTAGGAATAGCATTTATCACTTGTGGACTTATGGCTATTGCATTTATGTCGTTTATGGGTATTAAACTATAGTCGACTTATTTACGAACTTAAAAAAATCAATTAAAATGATTTTCTTAGACATATTTACATCAACATTAGGAAGCGCTGTTGCAATATTCTTTATTGTAATATTGTTACTTGTTATTCTTTTGCTTGTTGCCAAAGCAAAATTGCTTCCTTCAGGTAAAGTAACAATCACTATTAATGGTGATAAAGAAGTTGAAGTTGAGCAAGGTGGTTCTTTGCTTCAAACTCTTTCTAATGAAAAGATTTATTTACCTTCTGCGTGTGGTGGAAAAGGTAGTTGCGGTCAATGTAAATGCCAAGTTTTGCAAGGTGGTGGTGAAATATCACCTACCGAAGTTCCACATTTTACACGTAAACAAATTAAAGATCATTGGCGTTTAGGATGTCAAGTTAAAGTGAAAGGGGCTATGGAAATCAAAGTTCCTGAATCTGTTCTTGGCGTTAAAGAATGGCAATGTAAAGTTATTAGTAACAAAAACGTTGCTACTTTTATTAAAGAGTTTAAAGTACAACTTCCTCCAGGCGAACACATGAACTTTGTTCCTGGTTCTTATGCTCAAATTAAAATTCCTAAATATGATATTAATTACAACGATTTTGATCGTAGCTTAATTAATAATGAAGAAGAAGGTAAAATATTTGTTCCAGCATGGGAAAAATTCGGTTTGTTTGGTCTTCATCAAAAGAACGAAGTTGAAACCATTCGTGCTTACTCAATGGCCAATTATCCTGACGAAGGTGATATTATCACATTAACAGTACGTATTGCAACTCCTCCTTTCAAACCAAAACCGGAAGTTGGATTCCAAGATGTTCCATGTGGTATTGCATCAACATATATCTTCTCATTAAAACCTGGCGACACAGTAACAATGAGTGGTCCATATGGTGATTTCCACCCAATTTTCGATTCTAAACGCGAAATGATTTGGGTAGGTGGTGGTGCTGGTATGGCTCCATTACGTGCACAAATTATGCATATGTTAAAAACACTTCATACTCGCGATCGTGAAATGCACTATTTCTATGGTGCACGTGCTTTAGACGAAGTATTCTTCTTAGACGACTTCCTTGCTTTGGAAAAAGAATATTCTAACTTCCATTTCCATTTAGCACTAGACCGTCCAGATCCAAAAGCTGACGAAAAAGGTGTTAAATATACAGCAGGATTTATTGCTCCTGTTCTTGGTGATACATATCTTAAAGCTCACGAAGCTCCTGAAGACATTGAATATTATCTTTGTGGACCTCCTATGATGTCTAAAACTGTAAACGATTTACTTTATAGTTTAGGCGTTGAACCTAACATGATTCACTACGATAACTTTGGTGGATAATAGGTAGATATTCATATAAAAAAAGCGGATAAGGAAAAACTTATCCGCTTTTTTTTACTATTTATTTAAGTTTTGCTAATTTATAATCTCTATCTATTAATTATAATTATTATCTTTGTATAAAATAATACACAAAACTATGGGTCTATATTTAAATCCAAATATTGATAATTTTTTAGAAGCATTTAACTCTACAATTTATATAGATAAATCTTTAGTAATTAATGAATTTAATAAGCGAATTGGAGTTAATGGAAAATTTATTTGTCAATCACGTGCCCGTAGATTTGGAAAAACTATGCTTCAAAACATGGTTTGTGCATATTATACAAAAGGTGCTGACGCTAAAGAATATTTTTCGAAACTCAAAATTTCTAAAGAATTAACCGAACCAAAAGACATTGAACGCTATCATAAATATATGAATAACTTTAATGTTATTAAATTAGACTTTAATGGATTTTGGACAAAAATAAAAGTAACAGAAAAATATATATTCTTTGATAAATTATTTTATACCCTTAAAGAAGAGTTTGAAAAAGAATTTCCTAATATTAATTTTAGCAAATGTGACTCTGTAGCTGAATGTATCGAAAGAGTATATGCTGATTTACAAGAACATTTTATTATACTTATAGATGAGTATGATTTATTTGTAAGAGAGAAAGTAAAACCTGATATGTTTCAGCAATATTTAGATTTTCTAAATTCTCTTTTCAAAAACGATGCAATAAAACCAGCCATTTCACTAGCATATTTAACAGGAATATTACCAATAGTTAGAGATAAAATACAGAGTAAACTCAATAATTTTGATGAGTATACAATGATAAATGCTTATCCATTTGAAGAATGTATTGGATTTACTAAAGAAGAGGTAAAAAACTTATGTAAACAATACAATTTGGATGAAAAAGAATTTAAGCGTTGGTTTGATGGCTATAAAATTGAAGACAAAGAATTATATAATTCAAATTCAGTAGTTCAATCAATATTAAAGCGAAAATTTCAATGTTTTTGGGGACAAACAGGAAGTTTTGAAGCAATTTCAGATTATTTAAAATTTGATTTTGAAGGTATTCGCGAAGATGTAACACAATTATTATCAGGACGTGAAGTTGCAGTGAATGTATCTTCGTTTTGCAATACATTAGACAAATTTGAAACAAAAGATGATGTTTTCACATATCTAATTCATTTAGGATATTTAACATACAATAGCGACGAAAAAACTTGTTATATACCAAATCTTGAAGTTAAAGAACAATGGAAAAATGCAATTGAACGAATGACTAATTTTGGTATAGTTCCACAAATAATAAAAGAGTCTCGAAACTTAATAGAAGCCACAATTCATGGCGAAGAAAAATTGGTTGCAGAGTCGTTAGAACGATCACATTCTCTTGTTATGAACAATTGGCAATATAACAATGAAGCATGTTTTGCATCGGCAATAATACTTTCATACATTGCAGGTTACGATTATTACACAATTTTTCAAGAATTACCAACAGGAAAAGGTTACGCAGATTTAGTTTTTATTCCATACAAAAGCAGTAAACCTGCATTAATCATTGAATTAAAAGTTGATACCGTTGTAGAAACTGCAATTAATCAAATTTATGACAAAAAATATAATCTTCATTTAGAACAATATAAAGGTAATATGAGATTTGTTGGAATTGCGTACAACAAAGAAACAAAAAAACATACTTGCAAAATTGAAGAGTGGTAGAATAGTCATTAAAAAGAATGATTGATTAGTAGCATCCATTCATAATATTACCATAACTTATTCCACATTTTGATTGTAACATCGGGTGAAGAAATAGTCCAATCTCTAAAGTTTGAGTGTTAGTTTTTCTTATTAAATCGTTGTAGTTTTTGATACTTGCCATTATAGCTATTGTTCTTTTGAAGGTCAGAATTTCATGACTATAATATAATTCTTCGGTTAAAACAGACAATTCATTTCCTCCTAAATGAGAAATTGAGTAAATGTCATGACCTGCCAATGTTTGAAATTTTTTTCCGTAAATGTATGATGTTTTAATTTTAAAACCATTTAAAAAGTTTTTATTTCTTTCTATTTGAAAATCACAATATATACCATTCCCAAAATCATTAGTTAATGATACATTCTTGTCATAGTTGTTAGATTGAATGTACAAAATTTTAGAAGTAATTTTATTATTATAGTTTGAGTTTATTTTTAGTCCTATAGCTCCGTTTGAAAAATGTGTTGATTCATTTCCAAGTAAATCATATAGTTCGCTGTAGTTTTTATAATGATATTCAAAGTATGCGTTATAAATTGAATGCAAAATTTTGTATGAAGTTTTATTTGAAATTGTAATTTTTTTATCCCAATCACTTTTTAATAATTTGAATTCATCAAGAGATAATTCTATTATAGATTGTAATTTGTTACCATTATATCTAATAGATATTCCGTCTTCTATATTATCAACAGTGTAATTATCGTAATTATAAAATGGTTCAATTGAATAATCTTCATCTTTTTTGAAATAACCAATATAGTATTCCAATTTATTTGAAAAAATATAATTACAAATACCTAAATGCAATGTATTAAAAGATTGATGTTCGTTGTTTTTGTTGTAATAATTTGAAAAAGTAGAAGCAATATTTATAAAAAAAAGAGGATAATATCTTAATGTATGAATTTTATAATTAAATTCAGGTTGAATATTAAAACCATAAAATGACATATTTTTATAATCATTTGTATAATATTTAATAAAATTATTGTTGTATATCAAAACTCTAGACTTACTTTGTGGGTCAAAAATAGAACGATTTGGTCTTTGTGGGAACCTAAAATTATCATATCCTAGAAAATTTACTATTGAAATTTCATCAAACACCTCGTCATCTATTTCTATTTCAACATTTATAATGATAGTATCTCCTTTACAGGCATTTATTTCTTTTGTGATTGTTTTATATCCCAAAAATGAATAATTTATATTAATAATACCTTCTGGAATATTTAATTCATAATGTCCTTTTACATCGGAAATTGTTCCATTGGGAGTCCCTTTTTGAATAATTGTAACACCCCCAAATAAATCTTTATATTTTTTATCAATAATTTGCCCTTTTACAACAGCTTGAGAAAATACGTCTGTTGTCAAAGATAATAATATAAATAGTAAAAATAGCGTTTGTTTCATGCATTTTTTAGGCTTATAATATATAGCAAATAACAATATTTTTTTTGATATCTGCAAATAAAAATAATTATAACGCAACATCTTACATACAAAATTAATTGATATTTTATCAATTAAAGAAATTTCTTTATCTTTGTATTAAAATAATACACAAAACTATGGGTCTATATTTAAATCCAAA
>JAKSUC010000003.1 GCA_024413595.1 Bacteroidales bacterium | reverse complement strand
TATTATTCGTTTTATTGTAAAAATGAATGATTTTTATTGTTGTTTTTTTTATTTCTTTTTTGAAATTTAATTATTTTTAGTATTATTGCACTATTATTATTAATATAAAAAACATTGAAAACATATAAACCTATAATTTATATAGTAATTTCTATATATAGTTTATTACTAACAAATTGCAACGCTCAAAACAATAATAGTATGTTTAATTTTTTTAGGCATGAAGAAAAAGGAGGTTATAAAAGCAAACAACTAACAACCAAGCCTCTTAAAAATGTAGAAGGAAAAATCACAAAAATGTCTTTCTTTTTTCATAACGATGAATGTGCTAACAAAGAATCTCAACAGATTTATAATATTGAAATAACTAATGATACTCTTTCGGTAAGCATTACTCCAGATCAATGGCATAATTCATTTAAATATAAAGTCAAATTTTCTGAAGATATACAAAACAAAATTGATAGTTTTGTTAAAGAAAGCGGGTTATTAAACTTTAATAATTATTATGTTAAAGTCAATGGTTTGCCTTTAACTCTTGATTGCGATTTTAGTGCAACTTTTTCTTCGGGTGAAAATTGTTATTTTTCTTTTAATGGTGGACATTATCAAGGGGGCATGTTAGACTCTATCTTAAATTTTGCTAAAAATATTGAAAAATTTGTTGAGTTTAATCCTGATAAATGCTCAGAATATAAACCTCCTGTTAATCCTTTTATCGGAACTCACAAATTTGTTTACCAAAATAAAGGAAAATCAGAAACTTTTATTATTTCTATAAATAATTCTTCTAGTAATTCTAATGCTGAAATTGTTATGTTTGGGGATTTTGGTAATGAACATATCAAAGCAAATGCTGCCAAAATTTATGGTAGTGGTAAAGAAAAATATTACATTAATATTAATGAATATTTTGACGACTCTAATGAAAAAACTAATAACAAAGGTGATTTAGGTGCCATTATGTATAATGATAATGGAATACTAACTCTAGAACCTCTTAGAATTGGTAAAAAATTACCTGAAAAAGTGATTTTAAACAAAATTGATAATAATTAAAATTATTCCTTATTTTATCTATACAAAAAACATTTAAATTTTATATTAATTAAAATGAAACGATTATTTCTATTATTTTTTGCATTATGTTGCTGTTTAGTTTCTAATGCACAAACACTTTACGAAGTAAAGTATTATGATAAAGTTGATAACGAAAATTACATTGGGCTTTTTGTATACAACGATGATGATGATTGCTATTTTCGTTGTATAACCGAAAATGCAGACGAAACTGGTAATCAATACTATTATGAATCTAGTTATTGTGTTGATTACCAAACAGAAAATGGTCAAAAATATATAGTTTTTGTTTCTACAGATGAAAACGAAGATGTAACTTTCCCAACTTTTGTTATTGAATACTCAAAATCTGGCGATTTCGGTTCTACATACGTTATGTTTCAAGACGAAGATGGTGAAGTGGACGAAGAAACTATGTCAGAAGCTGATTATTTTGAAGAGATTGATTTAAATGAACAAGACGATGATTATTTTGAATATTTTTTCGACAAAAATGATCCCATGTTAGAAACTATTATGGGTGCAAAAGATATTATAAAAAATCAAAACACTAATAATACATCTGTCAATAATAGAAATTCAGACATAACAATGCACTTTATTTTAACCGCAGCTACACAAGATGAATCAATTGGTGAATCTGTTAAAACAGACGTAAAACTGGTTAAAACTAAATTTAGTTCTATTGCTGAAAATCTAGGTATCAACTACGAAGAAACAATTATTTCAGACAATAATTTTTGTAAAGAAAACTTAGTTAATTCTATTAATAATTTAAGCGTTAATCCTAATGATATTATTGTTTTTATTTATTCAGGACATGGTTTCCGTTTTGATGACGACACCGACGAATATCCTAGAATGTATTTAAGATATGAAGGGAATCTTGAAGGTGGCGACTATATGAGTACTACTGATGTTTATAATCAATTAGTTGATAAAGGTGCAAAATTAACTTTAGTTTTTACTGATTGCTGTAATTCTGAATATGGAGCTACTCGTGATGAAATTGAATCTGCTGCTTTTGGAACGCGTGCTTCTGGTGGAAACACTGATATTCAAAAACTTAAAGCTCTATTTATAGACCAATCTGGAAGTTTAAGAGCAACAGCAGCTAAAGCAGGTCAATATGCTTTATGTGACGCTTCTGGTGGATTTTTATTAACTTCGATTATAAACAATATTCAAAGTCAAGTTAGCGCGCTTTCTAAAGAAGAGCCTTCTTGGAGCAAAATTATTGAAAATGCTAGTTCTTATGTTAAGAAAAAAACATCGAATCAAATAGACGAAGCTGGTAATACTCAAGAACCTCAAATCGTGGTTCGTAGTATTAAATTAAATGGTGAAAATGTTTCTTCTTCAAACTTTGTAGACTCTAAAAATATTGATAATACCGAAGACGATGATGATATTTGGTATGCTTTGGGATTTTTAGGTTTTATTGGTTTGTTTTTAGTATTATTAATTACAGTTATTATTCTTTTGTTTAAACGTAGAAAAAAATAATTTAATAATTCTTGTATATTAAAAAGGTGAATTTTAATTAATTCACCTTTTTTTATATATTTGCACAAACAAAAACTCAAGAAAAATGAATAAAAAATTTTTTTCAATAGCTCTTGCTATTTTCTTAGTAGGTGGGTTAACATCTTGCAACAGAGCCAAAAAAGCGGATAAAATGGCTGAAGTTTTAACTTTTGAAACCGCAAAATTTGACACTACTGTTAATTTAGTTAAAAATCTAGAAAATTCGCCTAAAAGCGTTATCAATATCAATTTGATTTATGCTATTGGTCCTAACGCTTCTCAAATCAACGAAGAAATTCTTAAATCTGGTATTCTTCCTGAAGAAGATTTAAAACGTGGTGAAAAAAAGACTGTTCCACGCGCTATCGAAATTTTTACTAAAAACTATGTAAAAAACTACAAACAAGATTTTGGAGATATTTTTAAAGAAGACCCTGAATCTCAATCTTGTAATCAAGAATTTAAAGTAACTAGCGAAATTTCTTACGGAAAAGATAGTATTATTAATTATAGAGCTATTCAATATTCTGAATGTGGTGGCGCTCACGGTAATACTTCTACTTTTGTTATGAATTTTGATAGAAATACAGGTAAAATCATTACTAAAAACGACTTTTTTAAAGATGGTAGTAATGAAAAACTTGTTGAAATTATAACAAACAAAATTCTTAATCAATTTAATGCCACTGATTTAGACGATTTAGTTGCAAAAGAAGGTATTTTTGAAATGGAAGATCCATACGTTCCAAATCTTTTTACTATTGGTAACGATGGGGTTACTTTTATTTTCACTGAAGAAGAAGTTGGTTCTTATTCTGTTGGTGAAATCAAAGTTAATATCCCTTTTTCTGAAATTGCTGATTTAATAAAATAAAACATTACACCCAAAAAGTTGGAAATCAACTTTTTGGGTGTATTAAATTTAAAATCTATTATATAATTATATATTCCATATAAACTTTGAAAACTATAAATAATTATGATTACATCTGGTATTCATAATTAATAAATTAGTTGTTTTCAATCATAAAATCCAATTTTTCAACTTCTTCATCGGTTAGTTTGCGATCTTCTAAAATCGACCATTCTTTGTTGTTAAAAACGTATCTGAAAATTACATTTTTTTTATAATATTGATAACAACGTAAAGTTAAATAATTTTCATCTAATTCTACGTCTATATCTTTTAATTTCAAATAATTGTTAGCTATATATTCAAATATTTCTTGATTTATTTGGACAATATTCTCTTTCTAAAGTTTTATAATTAAACCAACTTCGTTTATAAATACATTTATTATGATTATTTGATTTTAAGTAAACACTAATATTGGGATATCTATCATTTGAAATTTTATTTTTTTTATATTATCAATTTTTTGGATTATTGTATCACTTAATTCTAAATAGCAAGTATCAACATGTAAATCTTGAGATATTAAAACTTTACTACTAAAAAAAAGTAGACAACATATTAATATTTTTTTTATACACATTTGAATTATTTTATTTTTATAAAAATCAACTCTGAAATTTTATCTTTATTTATTTTTTTATTTTTTCATATTTTTCAATTAATTGATAATTAAACTTATCTGCATCCGTTAATTCAGATGACACATCATCTTTACGAGGAAAATTGCAATGATAAAATTCAAATAAATTAAAATATGCCTGCAAAAATTTATCTTTAAATTTATAATTATATTTAGCTAAAATTAAATTTTTCAATATTTTTAAATCTATTTTATCATAGTTTTTTAAATCTGAATTTGTAATTTTTTCATTATTATAGATGCGGTACATTAATTTACAAAAATTCATGTCTAAAAAAAATGGAATCTCAACTCTTTCTTTTTCATCTGTTTTTGTTTCTAAAATCAATTCTTGTATTTTATTATTATCAATTATAACACCTTGTAAATAAAAGTATAAAGGTAAACAATTACTAACTATTTCGTATTCTGAATTTATAATGTAATTTTTAAAAATTGCATAATGGTGATTATAGCTATATATAGGATGATCAAAAGATCTTTCAAATAAAATATTTTTTAAATTCTCAGATATATTATGATGAATAGTTCTTTGTAGATTTTCATCATAAACAGTAATAGAATCTACCAAAAAATCAGGAGCTTCGTAAATCGAAGCTCCAATTAATATCAAATTTGGATTTAATTTTATAAAAGGACATAAAGTCTCAATTTTAGTATCTAAAACAGTAGATTTGTTTGTTAAAATATTTTGTTTTCGTAAATATTTATATCCTGATATATAGATATATTCCTTATCAATAAAATTTATAAATTCTTCTTCTTCAAAGTTTGCTTCAATCATATTAAAAGAATATGGGTTATTGTTAAAATTAAAAACATATACATTTCTAAGAGAATATAAATACAAAATATTATTATCGTAAAAATAATCCGATACTCCATATATTCTATCTGCATTACCTATTAATAAGGAGTCTTGAAATACATTAAAATAATCATTACTTTTGTCATATTTATAATTAATTTGCTTATTATTAAAATATACCCAAGTATTATAATTCATAAAAAGAGTATCCTTAGAAATTTGACAATTACCAATAATTGGTAATAATAGTAGAAAAAATATTATCTTTTTCATATTTTTATTCTAATATAGTTTTTTATTAATGGTTTATAAAAGTATAAAAGGTTTTATAATATAACAAAAATTATTTTAATAAAAATAGTTGCTTTACTCAAATAAAATTCTATAATTGAAATATTTAATTAATTTATAACTAACGAATATTAACAACAAAAAAAATCTTCTATACTTGAAAAATTAATTTCATTTTTGTATTTTTAACTACACTAAATAATGACAAATTTTTAATTTAATTAAAACCCAATTCAAAGATGAAAAAAACAGGATTTGGAATAGCATCAATTGTTCTTGCCTTAGCAATTCCTATTGCAGGCGCAACTACTGCTCTACACAAAAAGTCGATGATTGTAAACTGCGACAATCCAGAATTTGCTGAATATGTTTCGGCGTATACTGATGGTGTTATTAGCAAAAACTCTTCTGTTAAAATCAGATTAGCTGAAGATTTTGCTAATCTTATTTCCGACGAAAATTTAAATAACGAATTATTTGAATTTAGTCCTAATATTGATGGTAAATGTATTAAACTAGACGACAGAACTTTAGAATTTGTCCCTAACGAAAGTATGCATAGTGGTACTGATTATCTTGGTATGTTAAAACTTGATAAAATTTCTAATGTAAAAGAAAATCTTAGAAATTTTATTTTTAGTTTTTCTACCGTTCCGCAAAACCTTAAAGTTTCTATTGATGAGCAAATTACAACTGATCGTAATTCTTTAAAAACATTGGCTATTAATGGTACTGTTAAAACTGCAGATTTTGAAAATCCTGATAATATCAAAAAATGTATTTCTGCTTTTATTGATAATAAAGAATTAAATATCAATTGGATAACTAATCGAGAAGGAAAAGCTTTTATTTTTTCGATTGATAATATCGAACGTAAAGAATATGAACAAAAACTCGTTATCAAATATAACGGTAACAATATTGATAGCGATTGTAAAGGTGAAACTTCCACTGAAATTCCTGCTTTAAATCAATTTAAAGTTACTAAAATTAATGTTGTTAAAAATCCTAATCAATGTGTTGAAATCAATTTTAGCGATCCTTTAAAAGAAAGTCAAAATCTAAATGGGTTGGTTTCTGTTTTTGATGAAAACGGAATTGTTGATTGCAAAACAGAATGTGAAGGCAACAAAATTAAACTTTTCACTAACAAAAATGTATCAGGCTTAGGACAAATTACTATTTCAGCTGGTATTTCTAATATCGTTAACAATAAACTTGATAAAGAAAAAACTTATAAAATTCAATTTTCTCAACCAAATCCTGAAATTAGAACTGTAAAAAACGGTATTATTCTTCCTGACGGTGATAATGGTCTTGTTTATCCTTTCGAAGCTATTAATTTAAAGGCTGTTGACGTTACTATTATCAAAATTTTTGAACACAATATTTTAGGTTTTACTAAATATGGTTCTATGTCAAATACTGATAATTATAATCTTAAAAATGTTGGTGTTCCTATTTTCAAAAAAACTATTCATTTAAACAATGATAACGATCCAGATATTGCCACTTGGAAACGTTATAGTCTTGATATTTCTAAACTTATAGAACCTGAACGTGGTGCTATTTATAACATCAAAATCAATTTTAGAAAAAGTCACACTGCTTTTAATTGCGACTCTTGCAACGGGGGGGATCCTTGTGATGATGAAAAAGATTTTTCTTTAAAAGACGTAAAATGGAATCCTGGTGAATACGAATCTGAATGGGAATATAGTTATAGTGGAGAAGGAAATAGTTGGGAACATGAAGATGACCCTTGCTACAAAGCTTATTACACTCCTAATCGTGCTATTTCTCAAAATATTTTAGCTTCAAATCTTGGTATGATTTGTAAAAAAGATTTGAAAAATAATATTACTATTTATGTTACTGATTTAAAAACTGCTAAACCTATTTCTGGTGCAAAAGTTGACCTTTATGGTTATCAAGAACAACTTTTAGTAACTAAATCTACTAACAAAAATGGTCAAATCAATTTTGGTGAATATAAAAATGCTTATTATGCTGTTGCTAAACGTGGTAATGAACGCGCTTACATCACAATTACTGATGGTAATTCTCTTTCGTTAAGTCATTTTAATGTTTCTGGAAACCAAATTCAAGAAGGTTTAAAAGGTTATATTTATGGTGAACGTGGTGTTTGGCGTCCTGGTGACACTGTTCACTTAACTTTTGTTTTAAAAGAAGATCCTCTATTTGCTCTTCCCGACGGTCACCCTATCACTTTTGAAGTTACAAATCCTTTGAGTCAAATTATAGAAAAGAAAACTTTCTCTAAAAATAGTAATAATTTTTATGTTCTTAATTTTGCTACTTCTTCAGACGCTGTTACTGGTGTTTACAATGCGGCTGTTAAATGTGGGTCGGCTTATTTTTACAAAAATGTCAGAATCGAAACTGTTAAACCTAATCGTTTAAAAATTGACGTAAAATTTGATGATGATATTTTAACTTCAACTAATAATCATTGTACTATTAGCTCTCGTTGGCTTCACGGTGCTTCGGCTAAAGGCTTAAAAGTTGAAATGGAATGTTCTGCTAAATACTCTCCTTTAAAATTTGATAAATGGCAAAATTACTCTTTCGACAACAATAATACTGAACTTGATGGAGAATCTATCTCTGTTTTTGAAGGTAATTTAAATAATGATGGTAAGGTAAGTTTTAATCCAGAATTTGATTTTAATCAAGATTTGCCTTCTCAAGTTAAAGCTACTTTTACTACTAGAGTTTTTGAACAAAGTGGTAATTTTAGTACTGACCAAATGTCTATAAATTACTTACCTTATGATAGTTATACTGGCATTTCACTTAAAAATGAAAAAGATTATACTTTAGAAACCGACATTGACCAACCAATCGATGTTGTGGTTGTTGACAATAAAGGAAATCTAATTAACAAACCTCACAAATTAGAAATGAAATTCTACAAACTTCGTTGGTCTTGGTGGTGGGAAGAAGGTAATTATCAATCTGAAAATGATGCTAATCTTCTAAAAACTGAAACTCAACAAGTTACAGGTAAGGGAACTTTTTCAATCCGTGTTAACTATCCTGAATGGGGACGTTATATGGTTAAAATCAGTGATTTAACTACTGGTACTTCTTCTTCTAAAGAATTTTATTTAGATTGGCCTGAATCAAGAGGTAGAAATACTATTCAAGGGCAAGGTGCTACTACTGTGTTACTTACAACAGACAAACCTAAATACAATACTGGCGAAACTGTTAAACTTACTATTCCAACTCCAGAAAATGGTCGTGCACTTGTAAGTATCGAAAATGGAACAAAAACTATTAAGAGTGAATGGATTAACACTCAAAAAGGTTCAACAGAATATTCTTTTGTTGCTGAAAATAGCATGGAACCTGGTGTTTATGCTTTTGTTACAATTTTACAACCTCATTCTCAAACAGTTAACGATATGCCTATAAGAATGTATGGCGTATTGCCTATTGATATTGAAAATCCTGAAACTATTCTTCATCCTGTTATTTCAATGAACGACAATCTTGAAGCTGAATCTGAAGTTAAAATTACTGTTTCGGAACAAAACAATAAATCTATGACTTATACTTTGGCTGTTGTTGATGATGGTCTTCTTGATTTAACTAGATTTAAAACTCCTGATTTGTGGAAAGAATTTTATTCTAGAGAAGCTCTTGGTGTTAAAACGTGGGACGTATACGACAATGTTATTGGTGCTTACGGCGGTAGAATTGAAAAAATGTTTAGCGTTGGTGGTGACGAATCTGCTAATGTTTCTAATCCTAAAAAAGCAAACAATCTTGAACCTGTTGCCATTTTCTTAGGTCCTTTCACTATTAATGGTCAACAAAAAACTCATACTGTAAAACTTCCTAAATATTTTGGTTCTGTTAGAACTATGGTGGTTGCTGGTAATGGCAAAGCTTTTGGTAAGGCTGAAAAAACTTGTACTGTTACTAAACCTTTAATGGTTTTTGCAACAGCTCCTCGTGTTTTAGGTCCTAACGAAAAATTTAAACTTCCTATTTCTGTTTTCACTGGCGAAAATTCTATCAAAAATGTAACTGTTTCTGTTAAAACAATTAACGGTCTCAAGAGTTATTCTAATTCTCAAAATTTAACTTTCACTGAAAAAGGTGAACAAATGCCAACTTTTGATCTTGAAACTTTGTCAGACGAAGGTCTTGCTACTTTTGAAATTTCTGCTGTTTCTGGTAGCTATAAATCTACGATGAAACTTGCTATTGAAATTCGTGAACCTAACGCTCCTGAATCAAAAACTTATAGCAAAGCCGTTAATCCTGGTGAAAGTGCTGAAATCGTTTTTACTCCTTTAGGTAAACAAGGTAAAAATAAAGGTGTTATTAATATTTCTTCTATAATTCCTTTAAATTTTGAAGGTCGTCTTCAATATCTTCTCACCTATCCTCACGGTTGTTTAGAACAAACTATTTCTAAAGCTTTTCCTCAATTATTTGTTTGTGAGTTAACTAACTCTTCTGCTGAAGATAAGGAAAAAGCAGAAAATAATGTAAAATTAGCTATTGAAAAAATTTATAAACAACAACTTGCTGGTGGTGGTTTATGTTATTGGCCAGGTGAAAATTATCCTGATCTTTGGGTTACTACTTATGCAGGTCATTTTATGATTGAAGCTCAGAAAAAAGGTTTTTCTATTTCTTCTGATTTTATGAATAAATGGAAAAATTTTGAAAAACAAAATGCGGAAAATTGGTTTGGAAATACTTCTGACTCTTATTTAATTCAAGCTTATCGTCTTTATGTGCTTGCTATTGCAGGTGAACCTCTTACTGGGGCTATGAATCGTTTAAAAGAAGATCCTAAATTACCTAATAATGCTAAATATCATCTTGCTTCGGCATATACTGTGGCTGGAAAAGTTGATATTGCTAAACAAATTTTAAACAAGAATTTCTCTGGTATTAATAGATTTTCTAATACTATAACTTTCTATTCTGATATTAAAGGAAAAGCTATTACTTTACAAACTTATTGTGAATTAGGCGACAAAGAAAAAGCATTTACTTACGCTAAACTTATTGCAGATCGTATTAATTCTGAATACTGGATGAGTACTCAAACTACAGCTTTTTCGTTAATTGCTCTAAGTCAATATTTTAGTAAATTTAAACCTACTAGCAACATTGATTGTAATTATGTTTTCAATTCAAAAAATACTAATGTAAAATCTGATAAAGCGTTCTATACAAACAAGTTAGAAATCAATAACACTCAACCTCAAACCATCAGTTTTAAAAATAATAGTAATGGTATTATTTTCGTTGAAGTTACAAATACTGGTGTTCCTCCTAACGGTAAAGAAAAAGCAGACTCTTCTAATTTAGCTGCTACTGTTAAATATATGCTTGGTGATCAAGAAATTGACCCAAGTAATATTAATCAAGGAACTGATTTCGATGCTATTGTAACTATCAAAAATACAAGTTCTTACACTATTGAAGATTTAGCTCTTTCTGAAATTTTCCCTTCTGGTTGGGAAATTTTAGATAATAATTATTCTTTTAGTGATAATAATAACGATAATGATTATTACTATTCTAACAATGGTTCTGTAAGATACACTGATTTAAGAGATGATAGAATTTACACTTATTTTTCTTTATCAGCTGGTGCGTCAATTACTTGTAAAACAAGACTTAACGCTACTTATCTTGGTCAATTCTATTTACCTGGTATTTTATGTGAAAGTCAATATAATCACAGCTATTTTATAAAAACAAAAGGTAAATATGTTAATATTAACAAACTATAACGATAAGTTATTTTAATAAAAAACGGTCTTGAAATAATTTTCAAGACCGTTTTTTTTATTCTTTCAACAATCAAAATATTCAAATTTTAATATGTTATATGTTTTTTCTTATTTTAAATAATCTTTTACTTTTTCTTTTGAAATATTCATTAATACAGAAATTTCTTCTTCTGTTTTTCCTATAGAATAAAGAGTTTTTGCAAAAATTTTATCTTTCTCTACTAACTGATTATCTTTTTCAACTAATTGATTTTGTTGTTTTTCTAATTGATTTTGTTGTTCTTTTAATTGATTTTGTTGTTCTCCAACAATTTCTTTTAAATCTTTGTTTTCGTTTTCAAGATTAATAAAATTTTTCCAAGCATGTTGTTCTAAATTAAGATTTCCTTGTAATTGTTTATCTCCAGATGCTTTTTGTAGAGCTTGTATCAAAATTCTATAATCTTCGGAGTCGTCAAAATATTCATCGATTTCTATTTCATGTTGAGGATTATTTGGATTACACTCACAAAAAATAGTTAATAATCTATCTAAATGTGTTTTAACATTATTTTTAGTTAATGGAGCTATCACAAAGGTGATTTTGTGTGTTAATCCTTTGATATAATCATTGTTTTCTGGTACATTTATAACGTTTCCTTGTTGATCAAAAAAAACGTTTTCTCCTTTCATTACCGAATATTTAAGACCATCTCCAAGTTCATGTCCTAAAATATAAATTGAATGTATTGGATATGGATGTTCTATTTCTTTAGTTCTACCTTTATAGGTTTGAATTATTTCTATATCACATTTGGTTTTATCCATATAAAGTGCGCCAAGATATTCTCTAAAACGCATTATTTCACCACTTTCTAGAGCTTTTTGAACTTCGATATGAATTAATTGTTTTTTATTGTTATTATCAAGAATTGTTGCTGTAAAATCTAATTTAAATACATGTTTTCCATCTGGTAATATTGCTGAATACTCATTATTGTTCATAGAAATATCAACAATTTTTGTATTTAAAATATTACCTATCAAGACTTTTGCCACACGTGGGTCTTGCATTATGTATTTAAATACGGTGTCGTATATCGGATTTACTACTCTTGCCATGTTTTTAAGAGTTCAAGTTTTTGTTTTGCAAATTTAATAATTATTTTGATGATAAACAATTAAATAATAATCCTAGTAATCCAATTTATCTTCTTCGTTTAATTTATATTTTGCACTCAAAATTGCTAATAATTTACTAATTTTAGAAATAGCATAAGTAGTATCATTTGAAATTTCTTTATGTTGAAGTTTCAATAACAAAATCATATACAACATTTCAAGACAAATTTCTATTTCAGAAGCTCCTTCTCGTTTGGTAAGTTGCAAACTTTGTCCAATAACTGGAACTGCGTCTTGATATGCTGCTTTATAATCTGGATGAAGTGGAGAGCGTAACAATCGCAAATGTACGTCTGCCATATCGTCTATTATGTTTAAAACCTCTTGTAAATGGCCTTTTTTTTCAACTCCTTCGTTTTTCATTAATGCTAAAATATTTTCGTACCAATACTCAATATTTTTCATCACTTCAGGTGGTTGATTATATTGCGCTATTATTTTGCTTTTTACTATTTCTATATCATTATTGCATGCTCTCATCATGTCTTCTATTTGAAACATGTATAATACATATTCTGCAATATTTTCTTTCTTTTTTTGTTGGGCTATTATCATTATATTTTTTCTTCTTGTTTATCTGTTTTTATAATATTTTTGTCATTTGCCAATGAACTTATTGTAACTGTTTGACTACGATTACCTTTTTTATCTACTATTGTAATGTCAAAAACATTTGTTTCTCCTATTTTACAACAAAATGAATAATATATTTTGTTTTCAGAATATTCTTTTACTGGTCCTGTATATGTTATTGTTTTTGAATAAGAAACTATAAATTGTAAAGTTTCTGGTTTTTTAGAATTTGTTGTAAAGCAAATCCTTACTTTTATTGGATATTCACTACTACAACCTTGATTTTCATAATATCTGATATTTTCAAGGTTTGTTTTTAAATTTTGAGCAAAAATCGTATTTATGCTCAATCCAATCAAAATAAATATAGTAAATAATATTTGTTTCATCTAATTTTCCCAAAATTACAATGCAAAAATATAAAAAAAATGCCACCTCAATTAAGAGATGGCATAAAATTGATATATGTCTTTTTGGGTTATACTAAACCTTGAGCAAGCATTGCATCTGCAACTTTAACAAAACCACCAATGTTAGCACCTTTTACATAGTTAATGTAACCATCACTTTCTGTACCGTATTTAACACATGTTTGGTGAATGTTAATCATAATTTGATGAAGTTTTGCGTCTACTTCTTCTCTTGTCCAAGATAAACGTTCAGAGTTTTGAGACATTTCAAGACCTGAAACTGAAACTCCACCTGCGTTTGATGCTTTTCCTGGAGAATAAAGAATTCTTGCATTTTGGAATACTTCTATTGCTTCTGGTAATGATGGCATGTTTGCACCTTCACAAACACACATACATCCATTAGCGATAAGAGCTTTTGCATTTTCTCCGTTAACTTCGTTTTGTGTAGCACAAGGCATTGCAATATCGCATTTTACATTCCATGGACGTTGTCCTTCAAAATATTCAACTCCTGGGAAATTTTCTGCATATTCTTTTATACGGCCACGACGTACGTTTTTAAGATCTTGAATCCAAGCTAATTTTTCTGCTGTGATACCATCTTTATCGTAAATTGAACCGTTTGAATCTGACATTGTTAATACTTTTGCTCCAAGTTGAATACATTTTTGTACTGCAAATTGTGCAACATTTCCTGATCCTGAAATACAAACTGTTTTGCCTTTTAATGTATCATTCTTTGTTGCTAACATTTCTTGTGCAAAATATACTACGCCGTAACCTGTTGCTTCTGGACGAATTAAACTTCCACCCCAGCCTAATCCTTTTCCTGTAAGTACACCGGTAAATTCATCACGTAATCTTTTGTATTGGCCAAATAAATAACCAACTTCACGACCACCAACTCCTATATCTCCTGCTGGAACGTCTGTATCTGCGCCAATATGACGTTGTAATTCTGTCATAAAGCTTTGACAAAAACGCATAACTTCGTTGTCTGATTTACCTTTTGGATCAAAGTCAGAACCACCTTTTCCACCACCCATAGGTAATGTTGTTAAACTGTTTTTGAATACTTGTTCAAAAGCTAAGAATTTTAAAATTCCGAGGTTTACGGTTGGGTGAAAACGAAGTCCGCCTTTGTAAGGTCCGATTGCACTATTCATTTGAATACGGAAGCCTCTGTTGATTTGAATTTCGCCTTTGTCATCTAACCAAGGAACTCTAAACATAATTACTCTTTCTGGTTCTACCATACGTTCGAGAATTTTGCCCTTTTTGTATTTTGGGTTCTCGTCGATGTAGTCCATCAATGACTCTACTACTTCTTTTACTGCTTGGTGAAATTCTGTTTCACCTGGGTTTTTAGCTATTACTTTAGCCATGAAGTCGTTGACTTCAACTTGTGAAATATCAGACATAATTGTTATGCTTTAAAATATTTATTATTAATGTCTACTACTTTTTTTACGGTTCAAAATTACATAGAATTTTCGTTTTTATATTATGTAAATCTTTCGTTTACGTAAATTACGTAGAATTTTTTTTTCTTTTGTTTTTTAAGGTCGTGTAATTTTTTAACATACAAATGTTGAAGTCTCTATTTTCTTTTTCAAAAAAAATTATTAGTTTTGAATTTAATATTATGATGGTATTATTTTTGACCTTTTAATTTTAAATATTATTATTATGAAACCTATTGAAGAATCAGAACTTATTTTAAATGGTGATGGTACTATTTTTCACCTTCACCTTAAACCTGAAAATATTGCTGACAATATTATTCTTGTGGGTGACCAAAATCGTACTGACGTGGTAGCTAATTGTTTTGACTCTATTGAATGTTCTATTCAAAATCGTGAATTCAAAACTATTACTGGTACTAAAAATGGTAATAGAATTTCCGTTATTTCTACTGGTATTGGTACCGACAATATTGATATTGTTATTACTGAACTTGATGCTTTGGTTAATGTTGATCTCAACACTCGTTTACCAAAATCAGAACACAAAACTCTAAATTTAGTTAGAATTGGCACTTGTGGTTCGCTTCAAGCTGACATTCCTGTTGGTACTCCTATTGTTACTGCAATCGCGGGGGGATTAGACGGTCTTCTTAATTTTTATGACGGACGAAACAAAGTTTGTGATTTAGAATTAGAAAAACTTTTTAATGAACATACTAAACGTAATTCTTTATTAGCGTCGCCGTATTTCGTAGAATCTTCGCCTGTTTTACTTGATAAACTAAAAAAATATCGTTCTGGTATTACTCTTTCTGCTCCTGGGTTTTATGGTCCTCAAGGTCGTGAAATTAGATTAAAAATTGCCGATCAAGGTATTAATGAAAGATTAGAAACTTTTGAGTATAAAGGTCTTAAAATTAACAACTATGAAATGGAAAGTAGTGCTATTAATGGGTTAGGTAAACTTTTAGGTCACAACACTGCTACTATTTGTCTTGTTATTGCTAATCGTCGTTGCAAAGATTTTGGAACAGACTATAGAATTATTATGAAAGACCTCGTTGCTGAAATAGCTGATATTCTTACTAAATAATGTGTGTTATATTAAATGAATAATAATGAATTAACGGCTATTATTAAACTTCTTGACGACCCAGACAAAACTGTTTTTAAAATTATTGAAAACAAACTTATGGGCGAAGGATGTTCCGTGGTTCCTAAACTCGAACAAGAGTGGATGAATCCTGAAAGAAATGAACTTTTCAGAACTCGTGTCGAAGATATTATTCATAAAATTCAGAAAGACGATTTAATTTCTAATCTTTCTAATTGGAAAGACGATGATAATAATCTTTTAAAAGGTGCTTGGATTGTTTCTAAATACGGGTTTCCTGATATTTCGTTCAACGCTTTGTCTGATGTTTTCGAATCTATTTCTTATACGTCGTATTTTTCATTAGATAAAAATTATTCCCCATTGGAACAAATTAAAATTCTTAATTACTTAATATTCAATAAATTAAAATTTAATCCTTGTTCCAATAGGGATTTTTTAAATCCAAATAATTCTTTTATTTCTCACACTTTTGAACATCGTGAAGGCAACATTGTTTCTTTAGCAATTGTTTATATTCTTTTTGCTAATCGTTGGAATATTCCTATTTATGGTATTAATTTACCTAAAAACTTTATTGTTGCCTATGTGTCTCAAATAAACAACAAGGTTTTATTTTATATTAATCCTTTTAATAGAGGTGCTATTTTAAATGAAAAAGAAATTGATTTTTTCTTAAAACAACAAAATATCAATTCTCAAAGTCAATTTTACAATCCTTGTTCTAATTCTATTACTATTCAACGTCTTTTGTATAGTCTAAAAAATTCTTATATTCATAATAAAATGGCTAACAAAGTTGAAGACATCAACTCTATGTTAAAGGTTTTCAAAAAAGGGTTATCCGAAAAAATTGAATGGGAATAACAAATTTTTTTAATCTATATTTTTAATTATTTGTTATAACCGTTTTGCAAAACTTTTTGGTTTTGCAAAACGTATTATAACTATATCTTTTTTGTAAAGTCTGAATGGTTGTGGAGTGAATACAAATCGCTAACTACAGGCTAAACCTAATATTACACAAGCGATAAATAATAATACAGCGTAACTTCTTTTCATTTTTTCTCTGTTTTTTGTTGATTTAATAATTTATTAAGATAAATACCAAAATCGCGCCAATATTACAGTTTTTTTTTTAGAAAATCTAAAGTAAAGGTAAAAATTTAATAATTTTTAAGTTTTTTTTATCTAAATATGAAAATAATTGAGTCAATAAATATTTTTTTATTAATCATTAATTTTTATTTTAGTTTTTAATTCAAAAAAAAACTATTTTTGGCTAAAAATAAATCATAATTATGAAAAATATTCTGAACTTTTTCTCAAAATCGTACGCATTTATTGCTTTGTCAATTTTTGCTATTCCTTCTAATTCAGAAGCTTGTACTAATTTTTTGATTACAAAATCTGCTAGCGGTGGCAATGGAAATATTATTACATATTCCGCTGACTCTCACCAACTTTATGGCTACCTTTACCATCAAAATGCACAAGATTGGCCTGACGGTGCTATGCTTGATGTTTATGATTGGGATAGCGGTAAATTTATGGGCAAAATTCCTCAAGTTTCTCATACTTTCAATGTGGTTGGAAATCAAAACGAAAACCAAGTTGTTATCGCTGAATCAACTTACGGAGGGCTTGAACAATTACTTGCTCAAGATGGTGCTATTATGGATTATGGTAGTTTAATTTATATTGCTCTTCAAAGAAGTAAAACTGCAAGAGAAGCTATTAAAATTATAACTGATCTTGCTGATTTATACGGATATGCTAGCGAAGGAGAATCTTTTTCTATTGCTGACAAAAACGAAGTTTGGATTATGGAAGTTATTGGAAAAGGTAATTTTGATAAAGGTATGGTGTGGGTGGCGCGACGTGTGCCTGACGGTTATATTTCTGGTCATGCTAATCAAGCTAGAATCACAACTTTTAATTTCCAGAAAAAAAATCGTTGGAACGATCCTAAAGCTGACACTTTCAACTCGGAAGACGTTGTAACTTTTGCTATTGATAATAATTTTTACAATGGTTCTGTTAAAGAATTTAGCTTTTCTGATGTTTATAATCCTGTTAATTTTGAAGGTGCTAGAATGTGCGATTTAAGAGTTTGGACTTTTTTTAAAAGTGCGGCTCCTAAATCTTTTGACAAAAACAATAAATTTTGGGATTATTCTATTGGTAATATTAATCGTATTAAAGAATATAATGGTGGTTGTCAAACGCCTGACATGTTTCCAACTAATAGACTTCCTCTTTGGATTAAACCTGATTGGCACGTAACCATTCATCAAGCTATGAATGCTATGCGTAATCATTTAGAAAACACTGTTTTAGACATGGCTGGTGATATTGGTGCTGGACCTTTTGAGTGTCCTTATCGTATGCGTCCTTTAACTTTTGAGGTTGATGGTAAAACTTATTTTAACGAACGTTGCGTTGCTACTCAACAAACTGGATGGGTTTTTGCTTCTCAAAGTCGTGATTGGCTACCTGATTTTGTTGGTGGTATTTTTTGGTTTGGTACCGACGATGCAGCTAGTACTGTTTTAACTCCTTTTTATTGTTGTTTAACTTCTGTTACTGAAGAATATGCTCAAAATAATGGCTCGTTAATTGAATGGAGCGACAATTCTTCTTTTTGGGTTAATAATATGATTTCTAACTGGGCTTACACACGTTACAATTTAATCCACCCTGAAATTGAAAAAGTTCAACAAAAACAAGAGATGGATTTTATTGAAAAAACAAAAGATATTGATGAAAAAGCTGTTAATATTGCAAAAAATAACGAAAACGATGCTATTAAATTTCTCACTGATTTTTCTAATAATAATGCAGCTAATTTAGTAAAGGAACGAAAAAAATTATTTAACTATCTGTTTATGAAATATATGGACGGTAATGTTAAAATTAATGATGGCGACCAAAAATTAAAAGATAATGGTTCTGGATTAGGTATTCCTGAATTAACTCAACCTGGATATGGAAAAACTTGGGAAGAAAATGTTGCTCGTTCTACTGGAGATAAACTTTTAGAAAAATAATTTTATCAAATGATTTGTGATATTTTTTCTTTCACAAATCATTTTTTTGTTAATTTAGCAATATGAAAACTCTAAAATTTCCTCTTTCGTGGCAAATATTATTAGCAGGTCTTACTGCTTCTATTTTTGGCGTTGCTTTTCCCAACGCTGGAATTATTATTGGTAATTTAGGTACTCTATATATCAAAATTTTAGAACTTATTTTAATTCCTGTTGTTATTTCGGGTATTATTTCTGGTGTTTCTCAAATTAATAATGCTCAAACTCTTGGAAGATTGGCTATTAAAAACATTATGTGGTTTGTGGCAAGTCAAATTATGGCTGTTTTTGTTGCTTTAGTTCTCGCTAATATTTTTGCTCCTGGAAATGGTGCTGATTTAAGCAATTCTTATTCCTATTCTATTGAAAACACTAGAAATTTTGGTGACTTTTTAGCCGAAATGATACCTAATAATTTTTTCAATGCTTTAACTAACAATAATTTATCTGCTATTATTATTTTTGGGGTTACTTTCGGTTTTTTTACAACTCTTTCTAAAGATAAATCGAGAATTTTTCTTAATAATTTTTTTAATTCTGCATCTGAAGTGATGATTAGAATTGCATCTTTTGTTGGGCGTTTAGCTCCTATTGGTATTTTTGGATTAGCAGCTAAATATGCTGCTACTATTGATTTTATTTCGCCGTTTTCTAAATTATGGCCTTTAATTCTTATTGTTTTTTTAGCTTTAGCAATTCATACTTTCATCAGTTTACCTATTTTTACTAAAATTATTGCTAAAATTAAACCTTTTAGATTATTAAAATCTTTTGGTAGTGTTTTATTCACTTCGTTTGGAATTTCTTCTGCTAATGTTTCTATTCCTTTAGCTTTAGCTAGAATAAAAAATGAAATTGGAGTTTCTTCTCGCATTGCTGATTTTTCTCTACCTTTTGGTGGGGTTATTAATTTTAACGGAACTTCTATTTATTTATGTATTGCTTCGTTATTTGTGGCTCAAGCCTACGGAATTTCTATTCCTATTTCTGAACAAATTATTCTTGCTTTTGCTGTTTCTTTTGTTGCTGTTGGCACTACAAATATTCCTATCAACTTTACTATTATGATGATACCTGTTTTAGAATATTTGGGAGTTCCTATCGAAGGCATTGGATTAATTGTTATTTGTGACGTAATTTTTTCTATGTTTTGTTCATTTGTAGATATGTGGTCAAACATTTGCGCAACGGTTTCTATTGCTAGAAGTGAAGGTGAAACTCTAAATTTAGAAAATTAAAAAAAAATTACGAATTACAAACTTTTTAATTTCAAAAATTCATAATTCGTAATTCGTAACTCGTAATTAATAATTATCCTAATCTATCGGAAAATTTTCTAAATAATTATCTCTCAATTGTTTTTGGGTATAAACCATTTGTATTGCGGTTACTGCTGCTTCGTCTCCTTTGTTGCCGAGTTTTCCTCCACAACGTTCTTGCGCTTGTTCTAAATTATTGGTTGTTAATACTCCAAATATTACTGGTTGATTATATTTTATATTCAAATCGGTAACTCCTTGTGTAACACTTTGACATATAAAATCAAAATGTCGAGTATCTCCTTGAATAACACAGCCTAATACTATAACTGCATCTACATCTGTATATTCCAATAAATTTTGCGCACCAAGTGTTAATTCAAATGTACCTGGAACCGATATTGAAATTATATTATCTTCTTTTACTTCATGTTTCAGAAGTGTTTGTTTTGCACCTTGAAAAAGTGCATCTGTTATTTCTTTATTCCATTGTGCCACAACTATTCCGATTTTCATATCGCTGCCGTTGGGGATTTCCATATTGCCAAAATCTGACAAATTTTTAAGACTTGATGCCATATCTTTTAATTTTTTTATACCGCAAATTTAGTAGTTTTTTTTAGATTTATTGTTTTTAATCTTTTGATTTATTTTGATATTTTTGCATTATCTAATTTATTTTGTTTTTTGTATGAAAAAATTCTTGATTGCTTGGACTTTTTTAACTTTAATTGCTATTGTTTTAGCTATTAAAAGTAGAAATCCTTATCTATTTTTAACTGCTTCTATTATGATTTTTGTTAATATTATTTTATACAAATTTATTAAAAATAGTGACAATCGTATTTTTAGAAAAGTTGTTTTAAGTCTTTCGCAAACACCTAATAATTTTTATACTAATAATGCTATTTTTGAACTTGACGGAAATGTTTATCAACTTTTAAATAAAAATGATTTTCTTATTTTATTGTCTGAAGTTGCTTTAATTCATGGTAACGAAATCAATAATTTCAACGATACTAATAATGAATTATCAATATTTATTAAAAATCATACTTCAAATTTTTCTGGATTAGAAACCATTAACGAAATGTCGGCTAATAAACTTTGCGCAACTTTTTCGTTTAAAATCCCCAAAAAATACGAAAATAAAGAAGATTTAGACCTAATTTTCAACAATTTTCATGCGATTGTTGCTTCTTATACTAATAATTTTGAAGAATATTATTTATTGTCTGACAAAACATACATAAAGTTTATTGGTTGCAAATCTAGCGAAAAAAAATATCAAGATAATTTTGGTAAATGGTGTACTGAATCAATTAACAATATTCGTCTTTCTAATATTAATTTACTTTCGTGGAAATTTATTGACAAAAAAATATACGACAATATTCAATAATTTAATTTTAATTTTTTGAACTTATTTCTATAAAATAATCTATTGGTTTATTGGTTATATTTTGTGTTGTTTTTTCTAATTTTAGATAATAATTATTTGGTGATAATTTTGAAACATCTATTTCTATTTTTTCATCTTCTGATTTCAAATAATAGCAATTCAAACTATCTAATTTACAATCATATAAACTTATTTTTATTTCTACACTTCTCTCCTCTCCTTTCTCAATAATTACGTGTCGATTTTTAAAATTTTCTGTTTGCAAATTTGTTGAAAATTCAAACCAATCTACATCATTATCAAGTATATTTCCTTTATTATCAACTACTTTATGAAATGTATGATGTTCTTTATTTCTAAATGACATTCTATTTGATGAATTTGCTGAAAAATCAGGCTCATATTCATCTGGCATACATTGAATTCCATTTCCTTCACCTAAATAATCTAAACGCCATTTTTCTGAATTTTTCATTTTTGACGCTGTATAAATCATTACGGCTTTTTGCATTCGTGTAAATTCTGTTCTACAATCTTTGTTAAATGTATAAGACATTATATTGTTTGTCTGTGGATTATAAACATTTCCCCAACGATCTGTTATTTCGGTTGTTGCGGTATAATTACATTGTGAATCTGTATATTTTTTTAAATAAGGCTGTGCTTCTGTATCAAAAAGTCCGTCGCCATTTATTTCACAATTTCTACCTCGTACAAAAATTCCACGCCTAAATACTTCTCGGTCAACTGCTTCTTGTTTATGTTTGTGGCGTTTATAAAATCTATGCGTATGATGAAGTCCAAAATAATGACCCACTTCGTGTGCTATGATTGATTTACTTGCACTTGAAATTGTTACAACACTATTACTCAAATGATTATAACATCCTGTATATATTAATTCTCTATTTTTTTTACCAGGTTTTTTTAACCAATTTACAAATGTAATATTTACTAATCCTTTTGAATGATGAAGCATTGTTTGAATAGGTAAATTAAAATAATATCCAAATTGTTCGAAACTTGGTTTCTTATTTTTTTCAACTTCTTCTAGATAAAATACCAACTTTGTATTATTCAATTTATTCAATTCATTTAAATTTTGAATTGCTATTTTAATCTCATTATCACTTGGTAAATAATTAAATCCGTATGCCCAAATTTTTATCGGAATTGAATACAATGGCAACGAATCTTGATCATATTTTACTTCTTTTAATACATTATCTAAAAATTGATTATTACCAATCCAAGGTTTATGAAATAAGTGTTTATGTTGATATCTACTAAAATCATCACATTTTTTTTGTGTAAATGCGTTGATATTTAGCATTATAGTAAAGAAAGCCGTTATTAAAATTCTTTTTTTCATAATTAATATAAAAATACAAAAAAATATGTAATTTTATACTATTATTAATTGTTTTTTAGAAATAAAAAAGAAAATGAGATTTTATCTCATTTTCTAAGATATTAATAATAAGTGTAAAATAGTACATTATCATTTTTTGTAACATGATAATTTCTAACATGAGTTCTATAATAATCTATAAACTTCAAGTAACTTGGATTTTTAATATTTCGTAGAACATATTCTACTTCAAAATCTTTAATTGAAGAATATTTTAAATCGTCTACTTTAGAATGTTCAAAACATTTTAACGCATTTTGTAATCTATAAAATTCAATAAATTCATCACTAAATCCTAATTCTTTAATAAATTGAGGATCAATAATTTGATTATCTCTTTCTATGCCCCATGAAATAACTATCCAATCTTTATGTAGTTGTAAATTTTCTGGTGTTGACGGTGTATATTTAATTGTATCATTGTCATATAAATCAGACCAACAATCTGTTATATAATTCTTATAATATTCAAATGCTATAAAAGAATTAAAAATATCTTGTTCAATTATTTTATTACAATGAATAATATTCAAAGAATCTAAATATGGCAACCTTATTTTTAAGCTATACTTATAATAATTAAACATATAAGATTTAAATTTTTCAGAAACTTTATATTTGCTATTTTTAACATAAGAATCTAAATTTAAACTATCTTGTTGAAAACAATTTTTTATAGAATCTGCATTATTAATATCAGAATATAAGCAATTAGTATAAAATATGTTTGAAGAAAATACATTATTTGACGCCGAATAATTTTCTAAATCACGATTAAAATTCTGACTTGAACTCATTATTAATGATTTAATTTCTGAAGTATTATCTATATCAAGATACATCATTAATGTATCATTAGGCTGAATAATAGCAACCCCTCTTTTATGATAAGAATTATTAATAATATTAGAAATTTCAGATATTCCAACAACAGGTATTTTTATAGTATATCGTCTTCCAAAATGTTCTGTTGAATCAATAACATTGCAATAATATCTTGTAAAATCTAAAATACTTCTACTTGTAAAATTCATATTATTAGGATTACTATATCTACTAAACAATGAAACAAATCCTTTTGCTGTATTTCTAAAATAAATTGATACTATTGCAGAATCTATTTGATAATTATCATAATTTATTGTATCTTTTTCGCAATTATCTATTTCATTTTCAATAGGTTCATTAACTAAAGATTGTGAATATTTTTTTGTAGAATTATTGTTGTTAATAACCAACAAAGTATCATTTTCAAAATTTAGTTTCAATTTTTGATTTTCTCCTAATTTTGAAATAGTGATATTTAATTCATTATCAGAAATTTCTACACTTTCGTATTTCCAAAAATCTTTTTTATATATTGCAAATTCTTCATAAAGTCCATATTCCCAAAATCCATTTTCTATATTTATCCAATTGCCAATATATTTTTCTGGTATTTGACTATTGTATGGATTACAAGCTGACAAAATTGCCAACATTATTGATAATATTATTACTTTTCTCATTTTTTAATTTTGTCTATTGTTATATAAATCAACGATTTCTGATATAGATATTTTTAACATGTCTATTTCGTCAAAAAACTCAGGAAGTTGTTCTGTCATAAACACATCACGACGCATTTCCATTATTTTTTCTATAGCTCCAATCGACACAAAATATCCAATTCCTCGTTTGTTATAAATGATATTTTTATTTTGCAAAAATTCATATGATCTTACAACTGTATTTGGATTTACTTCAATACTCGAAGCATATTCTCTAACCGATGGTATTCGCTGATCTTCAGCAAATTGTTTTACTATTATTTGATTACATAATTTATCTACAATTTGCATATATATTGGTTTACTTTCTTTAAAATCCATAACTATTAAGTTTTATTATTTAACTTGACATTTCAATAATTGACGATAAGACAAAAACAAAAATAAAACTGAAATTATCGCCGAAATAGATATTTGAAAGATTAAAAAATTAGTATTATCTAAAAATATATTATTACCTATATACTTACATACATTTACTAAACATTCAGGTACTAATTTTTTATCTAAATGAGATATTCCCTTTGCAATAAATCCAATTGAGATTAATAAAGATGATAATATCAATGTAATTTGTAAGATAGATGCTTTTCTAAATAGTATTCCCAAGAAAACTATTAGTGTGGAAATACATAAAGAAGCTACAATCCCAGTGTTATAATTATTATAAAAATCAACAAAACTAAACTCTTCATTTTCTGGTAAGTCTATTATAAATTTTATTATAAAAACTATTAAAACTATAATTAAAGGTATTAACCAATAATTAACTAATCTTGCGAAGAATTTTTCTAAATTCGACGTTGGTAATATCAAAAAATTAATACGTTTTGTAGAATTATTGATATTTCTAAATGCATTTAATGGGAAAGTTAAAGTGGAAATATAAATTACAAAAGTTGCAAAATTTATAAACATATCAATATATGAATTATCATGATAAAAAAATTTATATAATACCAAACATATTATTGATATAATCACCAACAAACATAACGGAAACAAAACTTCACGAAAATCTCGTTTTAGAACATAACCAAAACGTTTTATATCAAATATTGAATTCATAATATAATCCTCCTTATTTTGATGTTATTGATAATTTATTGATAGTTATCTGTTTTCTACAAAACAAAATATACGATATTGTAAAATTAACTATCATGAATAAGAATAATATTGCTATTTCCCATAAATAGGCACTTGTAAAATCATTATGATTAACTTTTGAAAATAATGGGTCTAAAAATAAAAAATCACAATTGTCTAAAATCTTGACTATAAAATATATCACAAAACATTCAATTATAATAGTTAAGCAAAAACTAAAACGTTTAAATACAATTCCTCCAATAATGAATATAGTTGTCTGAATAGTTATTATAAATAATATAAAACTAAACCAAAACATATTATCTCTAAATATTTCAAAAAACTCGATAAAATAGTCATTATTAGCTATTATAAAAAATACAATTACTAATATTGATATCGGAAAAACAAAAAACATTAGCAAGCGAGAAATAAATTTTTCAAGATTTGAAGCGGGTAATGTTAAAGTATCAAAAGCTATTTTTTTGGTTTTTAAATTATTACCAATTAAGGATGAAAAAATAAATATACAAACAGCTTCTAAAAAAATCCAAAAAGAAGAAACTTCATTTACATCTTTATTTAAATTATAAGAAATAAAAAAAGTAATAAATGTTGATATAAATAATATTACTGGATATTGCCAACATAAAGCGACATCTCGTTTTAGAGTATTCCAAAAACGATGTATATTAAATACTGAATTCATAATAAATCCTCCCATTTATTTAATTAGCAAATACTTGATTTATTTTATCAGGTTGACAAAGAACCGCATTAAATAATAATTCTATATCTAATGGTGTTTCTTCATCATCTATCATTTTTTTGCATACACCAAGTTCTCCGCCTAAATATGTTTGTGAATATATCATATTTTCAGGCAATTGGTTCAACTTAAAATCTCTAAATATTAATTTTTCTGTAATTTTAGATATTGGCTCATTAAATATCAATTTTGAATTATTTATTATTGAAATATGATCGATAAGATTTTCTACATCACGAACTTGATGGGTTGAAATTATTATTGTTCGATTATCGTCCATACATGATGACACTACTTGGCGAAATTGACTTTTTGATGGTATATCCAATCCGTTAGTTGGCTCATCCATAATTAATAACGATGTATTGGTTGCCAATGCAAAACACATAAACGCCTTTTTTTTCTGTCCCATTGATAATTTGTTGAGATTACAATTTATATCTACTTCAAATCCTCGTAAACAACGCATAAATGTTTCACGATTGAATTTGGGATAAAATGGTGAATTTAAATTTACAAATGTTTCAAATTTCATATTCGGCAAATCAAACTCTTCTGGTACAAAAAATAAATCTGCTAAAGCGTTTGGATTGCGTTTTTGCATATCATAATTATTAAACTTTATTGAACCTTTGTGAGGAAAAAGAAGTCCACTCATTAGATACAGTAATGTCGACTTGCCTGCTCCATTTAATCCCAAAAGTCCATAAATTTTGCCATCTTCAAAGGTGATACTTAAATTTTCAAAAACATTGTGTTTTTTGTAGCTAAATGTTAATTCGTTAATTTCTATCATTTTTATTTAATTTTAATTGTTAAAATAAAGATTGTTTATCAGTTGTAAATTATTTTTTTAGTTAGTTGTAAATAAATTAGTTAATAAATGTTTAAAGTGTTAGTTAAAAATTAATTAATAATAATGTTTATTGTTATACTACCATAGTGTATTAGTTAAATAGTACACTGCAAATGTATGGGCAGTTTTTTTCAATTCCAAATTTTTTTCAATTTTTTTTTGTAAAAAAATGTTAAAATTTATAACTTATTGAATTTCTGAGATTTTAATAAACTAAATTTACACAACCAGAACGTTGTTGTGGTTTATTGTCTGAAGTTTTAAATGTTATATTATAAAAATAAGTATCTCGTGGATAATATTTTCCACTTTTATCATAGCCATTCCAACCTTCGTTAATATCTTTGGTTTCAAAAACAACGGCACCTCTTTTATTATATATAATTAAGTGATAATCTTCTAAAAAATCTGCTTTGGGTCGAAATATTTGATTATTTTCGTTTGTTGAATTTGGATTTAGAGCATTGGGTATATATATTATTGGTTCACGATTAATACAAGATATATTTGAAAATATTGATTGCTGATTGTCATTTTCTATTGTTATTAATTCTACTTGATAACAAAACTTACCTGAATAATTATTATTATCAGAAATCATATTTGACAATAAATCATTATACGATGAATAAAAACTATTTAAATAACCCAAATTTTCAAATTGATTTTCATCTATTTGTCTATAAATATTTGTATAATTTATTGAATTTAAATTATTTACAGCTAAAATATTCCAAGAAAGTGCATTAGAATTATCTTCGCCTTCTAAAACTATTAAAACCACATTATTTATCATTTTGGAAAACGCAATTGCAGTTCCACAATTTCCAAAAGCTTCTAAATGATATGAATATCTAACATTTGGATCGGCAGTTTCGTCAATATAATGATAATCTGACATTGAACTTAATGGCAACTCAAATCGTTGAATGTCTGATGTATCTTCATCAAGTTTTTGTCTTACTAGTTCAACTTTTGAAACATCATAACTTTCTGATATATTTAATATTAACTCTATTTGTTTTTGATGATTTACTGATGCAGATTGAATATTAAAAATTTCGGGTAATTGAATATTATTTGCTATTACTTTGGTCATTGATGAAAAAAATGATTGTCCGGATTTTAAACAAAATTCTACTGCAAAATTTCTTATAACATTATGATTTTTAAATTGATAAGTAAATGTTGTATCATTTCCTAAAACTGCTATTCTATCTTCTACCCCATCAATTCCTGACCTAAAATAAATTGTTTCTATTTCATCTGATTTTATGCCATTCCAAATTGCTGAATATTGATTACTACAACGGTCATATTCTACTGATAATAAAATAGTTGAAACAGGATCACTCATTAAACTATATTTTTTGTTTTCTCCGTCATTAACAAAAGACGCAACTCGATAAAATTCTATTCTATTTTGTGGATCTGCTTTGGTTCCAAATTCTGTTGAATTATCAACCCACGAAAATGTTGAATTATTGTCAATTACAGCAACATTATTATAAGTATTTGACATTACGCCAACCCCATCGAATATTAATCGTTTAATAACATATCCATCTACATTTTGGGGATTTTCTACACTCCAATTCAGTAATGGACAACCTGTAACTGTATCCACAGAAACACTTATCAATTTAGGTGTTTCTAGATTTTGTGATTTAACTGATAAACAAATAATTAAAAATAAAATTGATATAAAATATTTCATATTTTAAATTCGTTTTATACTTAATAACAAACACCAAAATAACATAAAATTTTCAAAATTATTTTAATAAATCAACTAATTATTTGAAAAAGATTAATTTGATATAAAATGAAATTAAAAAAAATTATTATTACTGCTGTAAATTTACTAGTATTCTCATTTTCAGTATTTTCTCAAACTGATGATGACGCAAGCAATTTTTTTAATGAAGCCAACAATGCTTTACAACAAGGAAATTTAGATTTAGCAATTGAAAATTTTAGCAAATCTTCTCAAATTTTTAAACAAAACAATAATAATAATTATTTGATTGCTAAACATGGACTTGCTAACACTTATTTATACAAAGGCGATATCCAAAATGCTAATGAAATTTTACAAGAAATTACTCCAGAAATTGAAAATTTAAATCCTCAAAACGAAAACTTATTGGCGGAAGTTTATAATCTTCAAGCTCAAATTTTTTCTAATACTGGAGAAATTAATAAAAGTATTGATTTTTTTACTAAAGCTTATAATATATATTTCAATAAATTTGGAGATAAAAATCCTAATACTCTGAATATTATAAGAAATTTAGGAATGGCTTATTCTTATTATGGTGATGACAATAAATCTTTAGAATTTTTACAAAAAGCAAAAGATAATTATATTGAAATTGAAGGTAATAATTCTCAAAATGTTGCTATTTGTTATTTATCTATTGGTCAAATTGAAAATTCTATTGGTAATATTGACCAAGCTATTCTAAATTTTAGCAAGTCGCTTGAAATTTTAAATTCGTTTGAAAACAAAGATTATTCTTTAATGTCCGAAAATCTTGAAGGTTTAGGGGCTTGTTATATCAACAAAAGAGAATTTGAACAAGCTGATGGATATATTACTAAATCTATAGAAATTAAAAGTCAAATTTTTGGTGAAAATGATATTAAATTATACAAAAATTATTACTATCAAGCTATGATTTTTGATAATAAATGTGATTATGATAATGCGCTTAAATATTATAGTAAATCTGAAAAGTTAATTATAAATTTTTATGGTAAAAACAATCCTGATTTAGGCAATATTTATAATGCTATGGCAATGATTTATAATAATTCTAAAGATTATTCTAAATCATTGGAATATTATAAAAAAGCAAGTAATTCTTTTATAGAAACTTACGGTGAAAACGCGTCTGAATTAGCTTTGGTTTTTAATAATATTGGATTATTAAAATTTAATAATCACGATTTAGACTCTGCGTTATTTTATTTTGAAAAATCTATTAATATTTTATCTGCTAAATCAGGTGATAAAAATGTTAAACTTATTGAACCTTACTTAAATATTGGTTCGTTAAACATGGAACGTAAAGATTATAAAAATGCTATAAAATTTTATAAAAAAAGTATAGAATGTAATGTTACAAATTTTGATAATAACGATGATATTTTGGCTAATCCTTCGTTTGGTGATTTTATAAATGGTATAAAACTTATTGATGCTCTAAAAAATAAGGCTAAGGCTACTGCTCAACTTTATGACTCTACTAAACAAAGAATTTTGTTATCTAATATTGTTGAATGTGTTAAAATTTCATCTCAATTTATTGACGAAGTTAGAAAAACTACAAAAACTGAAAACGACAAAATTACTCTTGGTGAACTTTCTAAAGAAATTTACGAAACTGGACTATACGCAACTTCTATTATTTTTGATTTTGATAATAATTATCTTGAAAATCTTGAAGATGCGTTTTATTTTATCGAAAAAAGTAAATCTGCTACTTTATTAGAGGCTATTAACAATACAGGTGCAACTCAATTTGCCGACATTCCCAACGATTTGATTTTAGAAGAACAAAATTTGGCTGAAAAGATTTCTGATTTAAAAAAATTAATTGCAGAAGAAGAAAATTTAAATAATATTAATATTTATAAAAGTCAACTTTTTGAAATTTCTGATAAATACAACAAATTAATTAATCAATTTGAAAATCAATATCCAAAATATTACAAAGCTAAATATTCTAATAAATATCTAGCTATTAACGATATACAAGAAAATCTTAATGATAATAACGCTATTATTAGTTATTTTACTGGAAAACACAATGTTTTTTATATTTTAATAACAAATAATAATTTTGTTATGTCAAGAATTGACATCAATCAAAATAAACTTGTTGAACAAACTGGTGATTTAATCGAATATTTAACCACGTATGATGATTTATCTATTAAAAATTATGCAAAATTAGCTTTCCAAATTTTTAGTGAAATTTTCCCTAAAAATATGCCTAAAAATATTAATCAAATTACAATTATTCCTGATGGATGTTTGTATATTATTCCATTTGAAGCTCTTTTAACTGAAGAATATACAAAAGACTCTAAAAAATTTAATGATTATCCTTATTTAATAAAAAAATATAACATTAATTACAATTATTCATCGCAATTAATTTATGAAAAATCTAAAATATCTGACAACAATACAAATATTAATTGGCTAGGAATTGCTCCTGGTTTTGATGGTGAGCAAACTACTTATTTTAAAGATATTGAAATTAATGCAATTCCTGAAACAATTACGGAAATTGAAAATATCAGTAATAAAATTAATTCAGAAGGCATGGTTTCTGAAAAAATTATCAGAAAAGATGCAAACGAAACAAATATAAAAAAGCTAAAACTAAATGAATATAATATTATTCACATTGCAACACACGGAATTGTTGACACAGAAAAACCTGAACTTAGTGGAATTTTATTAGAAAATGATAAAAATTCTAACGATGATGGAATGCTTTATAATGGAGAAATTTATAACCTAAAACTTAATGCAAATCTTGTTGTTCTTTCTGCTTGTGAAACTGGATTAGGCAAAATTGCGCAAGGTGAAGGTGTTATTGGATTAGGTCGTTCTTTACTTTATGCTGGTGCTAAAAATATTATATGTTCTCTTTGGCAAGTTTCTGATGTATCAACTTCTAAATTAATGATAGATTTTTATAATAATATGTTTAATTTTGATAAATCTAAATCGTTTAAATTTAGTAACGATCTTCATAATGCAAAACTTGAAATGATTAAAACAAACAAATTTGCACATCCTTATTTTTGGTCTCCTTTTATTATTATTGGAAAATAAATTATGAAAAAATATTCTATTATAACTTTTCTATTTCTTCGATTGATAAGTCTAAATATTTGATTATCATATCGCAAGTCAATCCATCTATTTTCATCTTACGCGCCATTTCAAGTTTTTCTTGATAGGCTTTTGAACGTTCTTCTTTTCTCCCTTCTTCTCTCCCTTCTTCTCTCCCTTCTTCTCTTTCTACTTGTAATGCAGAACGTTCTGTAATTTGATTTAAACGCGATTTTTCGTAAGATGCAAGTTCTGCTTCAGTGTAAGCTGATCGTTGCAAAATTGACAATGCTTGCGAAATATCTTTATTGTTAAACATATCTTGGTCAACAACTTTTGTTGCTTCGTTTATCTGTGTAAAAAATTGTAACCAAAGATCTTTTAAAAGTTTTTCGCCATGTGTAATAGGTTTGTATTTTCGTAAATCTACAAACGACATTACTATTGCATCTTTTGTATCTTCCGGATGTTGTTTATTAGTTATATAATATGTTTGAATATATTCTTCAAAATCTTGAAAATCAGGTATTTTATTTACATCAACCAAACTTAAAGCATAAACATTATGCAATTGATTAAATTGCTCTGCCGTTTCAAGTTGTGATGAATATAATTTTGTTACATTGTATAATGTTCTGTAAAAATATGCAGAATTCCAATATGTTTGCATTTCTACTATAAAATATCTTTCAAAATTATCTTTACATTTTACATCTACTATTGAGTATTTTTTGCCAGGATTTTCTGGTATTTGCTCTGGTGAAAGATATTCTATCGACTCAATTATATGATTTTTAGGTAATGGCAAAAGTGAATTTAAAAGACTTATAACAAGATTTTTATGCTCGCCAAAAACCTTTTTAAATGTTAAATCAACTTTGGGATCTAAATACTTACTCATGATTTAATATAATTTGCAATGCAAATTTAGTGATTATTTTGATGATATACAATAAAAAAGAGTATTTAGAGATACAAAAATATAATTTTAGGATTTTAAATTTATGAAAAAAACTAGTATTCCACTTTCAACAAAGTTAAACCTTGTGGAGGTGCAGTAAATCCAGCTAATTGACGATTTTTTGACGTAATTATTTGAGGTAAAGTATCTAACAAAATTTGTTTTGTACCAATTTCAATAAGAGTTCCTGTTAAAATTCTTACCATATTTTGAAGAAATCCGTCACCAGAATAATCTATAATTATCTCATTTTCTGTACTTTGAATATCAATACTAAAAATTGTTCGTATTGTAGACTTTTTTATATGTGTATTTCCACAAAATGATTTAAAATCATGTTCTCCTATCAAATATTTTACAGCATTTTTCATTAAATTGACATCAATTTTTGCGTCTAAATACTGATAATAATATTTGCGTTCAAAAACATTTGGTATGTTTGATATAAATATTCTATAACGATATGTTTTTGATTTACAACTAAATCTAGCATGAAAACGTTCATCAACTTTTTGAATTTTACAAACGGCAATATCTTCTGGAAGATACTCATTTAAATAATTAATAATTTGATTTTCTGAAAATTTTTCAGGCATAAAAAAATTTGCTACTTGCCCCAAAGCATGAACTCCAGCATCTGTTCTACCACTTCCAACAACTTCTATTTGAGTATCAGCCATTTTGGATAGTACAGCTGAAATTTTACCTTGAATTGTTTGGTCAGAACTGCGCTGAATTTGCCAGCCTTGATATTTGGTTCCATCATATTGAACTATTATTTTATAATTCTGCATTTCTCTGAAAATCATTTTTTATAAAAAAAGGTTGCATTTATAATGCAACCTCAAAATTATTTATTTTTTTATTATTTACTTGGTTCTGTATGAACAATAATAAAACCTGTTATTATATCATTATAAACAAAAACTAAATCAAATTGACCAACGCCAGAACCATTTTCACTTGGAATAGTAAATTCTGCATCAGCTACATCTTTGCCGTCAACGCCTATATCAGAAAGCTCTGATGTTGCAACTGCTTTTGATTTGATATCATCGGTCATTACTCCCAATTTTGTAATTCCTAATTCATGTGGAAATGCATAAATATATGATTTTGCATCTGGTTCTATATCTATATATTGAGATCCTGCTACATAAAACGAAATTGTTTCTTGTTCTTCAAAAACATTACGAATTCCAGTAAATGCCAACTCTTTATCATTTAATTCTTGTAATGTTTTATTTCCATTTAATTTTAATCCTCTAAGTTTTAATGGTAAAAATGAATTTACACGATAAAGAATTCCTTCTAAAGTATCTGTTTGTTGTTCTGTTGGTAAAGTTTTTCCGTTATAAGGTTCGGCTGTAAATGAACATGAGAAAAAGAAAGCGTCATCTGCAACCGACCATTTTCCATCTTTTGAAATTACTAAATCATTATAATAATACCAACCATCTGTATTTAATTCAGAATAAACCCAATCTTTTAATTGTCCACCATCACGAAATTCATAATTTTTTTCTTGGTCACCTACAATAATTGTAAATGGATTATAATTACATTGATATAATTCGCGCCAATATTGTGGATTTTTATTTGTTTTATCTATTTGAATAGGTTTTTGTGTTGTTGTTTCTGCTTCAACTTCATTATCTTCAATAGTTTCTGTTATTTCTTCATTTTGTTCACTAACATTATTTTGATTATTATTTCCTCCACAAGAAGCAAAAACCATTGAAATTGAAACCAATGATAAATATATTATTCTTTTTTTCATGTCTTTATTGTATTAAAAAAGAGGTTACACATTGTGCAACCTCTTAATTATTAACTAATTAATTATTCTTCAGATTTTTGTATTGTATGAATTGTTATATAATGAGAAATTAAATCATTATATACAAAAACTAAATCAAATTGACCAACGCCAGAACCATTTTCACTTGGAATATAAAATTCTGCTTTTGGTTCTTCATTATTTCCGTCTCGACCTAAATTTTGAATTTCAGTTTTAGCAACAGCTTTTTCTTTTAATTCATCTGTTAAAACACCTGCTTTTGCAATTCCTAATTCATGAGGGAAAGCGTAAACAAATGATTGAGCATCTGGCTCTTCTTCACATTTTTGTTTTCCACTTAAATAAAATGAAATATATTCTTGTTCTTCGAATATATTACGAATTTTATACATACTTGGCTCTAAATTGTTTAATGTATCTATACGATTTCCTTTTAATTGAACATCAGTTATTTTTAATGGAATAAATGATTTAACTTGATAAAGTACGCCTTCAAAACCTTTTGCAAGTTCTTCTTCCGACAAAGATGGACCATCATAAGGTTTTGCTTCATAAGTACAAAATGATGAAAATGACTCAAAATCAGGACCTACAGCCCATTTGCCATCTTTTGAAATTACAAGATCGTTGTAAATATACCATCCATCTGTATTCATTTCTGAATAAACCCAGTCTCTTAAATCTTTTGGACTTCGAGCATAGAAACGTTTCGTTTCTGTTGTTTTAATATCGAAGGGACATTGACCAATTCCATATTTATTTGCCCAATAGCTTGGATCATTGTTGGTTTTGTCAACTTCTAAAGGTTGAACTTCTGGTTTTTCTTCTTCTTTTTGCTCTACTGTTTCAGTTTTTTCTTCTTGGTTTTCAGAATTTTCTTCTGTTTGTTGATTACCTTTGCCAAAACAAGAGGCAAATATCATTGCTAATGAAAGCATTGATACATAAATTACGTGTTTTTTCATAGTAAATATTATTTATATATTTTGGCGAAAATTATTAAAAATTATTTACTTACAAATAATTTTTATCATTAATTTTTGGGGAGCTTAGTGCTTTAATTTTTGATTGAATTATTTTCAAAATTCTCTTAAACAACAACAAAATTAACTTTAACAAAATAAATCGTCTAATATAATCGATGAATTTATATTGCCACAATATTTTGAATTGGTCAATCCTTTTGTTGTTATCATTGTTAAATGAATAGTTTTTGAAGTTTTAGTTTTTGACTTAAATAATGTTTTTCGATACAATAATTTTTCGTTTAAACTTGATGATATTTCGTATTTCGACTCAGAATATTTTATTTCACAAATATTTATAATTCTATCATCTCTATCAATTATCAAATCTATTTGAGTTCCTTTTTCCTGCAAATTTTCATCTTGTTTTGAGGTATAACTCCATGAACATATATCACTTGCAACACCTGAAATTCCTAAACTTTGTTTTATTTGATTGGTATGCAATAAACATACTTGTTCAAATGAATATCCATACCAATTTGATTTCTTTTCATCTTTTAATTCTGCAAAAAAATGTTGATTTTTACCATTATAATTTTTTACAAATTTAAGATAAAACAATGAAAATAAATCTGTTAATTGAAAAAGTGAGTCTCTTTTGTTTTTCTTAAACGGTGAATAACTACGAATAAAATCACAATTCACTAAATTTTCAAATGCTTCACTTAATGTTCCATTATCAGTGATTTTAAGTTTTTCTACAATTTCTTTTCTTGATAATCCTTGTAGTTTTGTGGCTAATAATTCTATTATTCTATGATATATTTTTGAGTCATTAAATAAAGAAGAATATAATAATGTATATTCATTTTTAAGTTCAGAATTTTCACTAAAAAATAAATAATCTATATTTTGAATTAAACTAAATTCTCTTTTTAATAAACTTAAATAATATGGAACACCTCCAAATGTCATATAACATTGAAGTATTTGTAGTCGATCCCAATCAATTTTTAAATATTTTAGAAAATCTTCGGTTTCTTTTAATGTAAATGGTTTTAGATTTATTTTGCGAGTTACTCTATTGTGTAAACCTCCTTTATTTCCTAAAAATTTTGTTACCATCCATGTTGTGGAAGAACCACAAACTATTAGTTTTAAATTATTTAACTCTGACGCAAAACTATTCCAAAATAATTCAAAGTTTGACAAAAATTTTGTGTTTTTTTTGTCAAACCAAGGTAATTCGTCTATAAATATTATTATTTTTTTCTTGTTTTTTAAGGTGGATAGATAATGTTCTAATTGTTTAAAAGCATCAAACCATGTTTTTACTAATGGATAACAACTTTTTGAATATTTATTTATTTGACTATTAAAATATGCTAAATGTTCTGATTTTGACATATTTAAACTTCCTGTCATGTAAAAATCAAATTGTTCTTTAAAATATTGTTTTATCAAATAGGTTTTGCCTATTCTTCGACGACCATATACTGCTATAAACTCTGATTTTGAAGACATTACACAAGAATTTAATACTTCTTGTTCGGCTTTTCTTCCTACAATATTTTGCTTTTTTAACATAATACAAACGATTTTTGATGTTACAAATATAAGGAATAATGGCGATAACTCAAAAAAAAATCGAGATAATGCGGTTATTATTTTTAGAATAATGGCGATAACTCATAAAATATCGAGATAATGTGGTTATTATTTTTAGAATAATGGCGATAACTCATAAAAATATCAAGATAATGCGGTTATTATTTTTAGAATGATGGCGATAACTCATAAAAATATCAAGATAATGCGGTTATTATTTTTAGAATGATGGCGATAACTCATAAAAATATCGAGATAATGCGGTTGTTCTAAAAGCAAAAAATAATATATCTACTTAATAATTAATATTTTAACAATTAAAAATTATCTTAATCATAAATAAAAAACACTATAAATCTAACATGTACAATAATAAATTAAATCATATTCTAAATCAGAAGTACCTTTTACACAACCTATTATAAATTGAAAAGGTATGTTTGGATATTTATTTGGATTGTCAATTATTTTTATTTCATAGCCATTTTCCAATACTTTACTCAAATGAAATGGTACTTTTATATCTTTATTAAAATCAAAATTTGGACTGTCTGGATTAAAACCAAAATCATAATAATCAAAATCATCACTAGAACCTAAACCAAATGTATATTCTGAATTTGTTCCTATTTTGGTTATTGTACGTTCATCTCCACTTTCATATTCTAATTTGGCGCCTAATATTTGAGCTACTATAATATCTCCTTTTTTAAATTGATTTAAGTCTAATTTTATATTATACAATAAATCTGGAAAAACAATATCATTATATTTATAATAATATCCTAAATCTGATTTAATTGGCTCAAAATCAAATTCTTGACCATTTAAATATATTTTTAATATTCCTACTGGTGTTTCTAGTTTGGTCATGACAACATATTTTAAGTGGATACATTTTTTATTTTAATAATAAAGTATAATTTAATTATTTAAAATATCAACAAATATTGTTAAATTCTATTCTGCAAGGTTTTTCGGCTAACAATTCAGTACATAGAAAATCTTTTAAAGTATTGTATTCTAACAATTCATAATCGTTATATTCATGAAATACAAAAAGTTTGTTATCTTCTGTTATCCAAACATTTGCAGAATAATAATATCCAATATACCCAAGAGGAATTGCAGTTTTTCCAAAATTTTCAAATATGAATGATGCAATTTTTATTAAATGCCCAAAAGATGTTTCTTCATTTGGAGAATACCACTCATTAAGTTCGGTTACTGCTTCGTTAAATTGTTTTTGATTATATGTATCAGCTAATAAATTGAATTCAAAATTAATTTTATTTATTTTTTTGTCAGTGAACATATAACAATCCTTAAAAAGTCCACTATATTTTTCAAAAAAAACACGTGCTGATTTTATAAATGGAATGTTTGCTGTTTGGTAAACTTTTTCTATTTGATTTATCGAAACTTTATGTTTATTATTTTCAAGAGCAAATTGAATTATTTTTTCAACTCGCTCTTGATGAGAACCTGTAAGTTGCATATTATAAAATAGTTACCTTATCAGGTGTGGTTTCTAAATATTCAAAAAAGTATTCTGTGTTTTTTTTAACAAAAGCAGAAACTTTTATTGGAGTTCCATCTTCTGGCAAATCATCTGAAGACCAACCGTTTACAACAAGGCTAGTACCAAACCATTCACCATTGTCGTTCCCTTGTCCAATACTCAATTGAGAACAACATACACTTGCAGTACCTTCAATTTCAACTTCTTGTCCTTCGGTTAATTCATTGTTTTGAAGCGATTTTGCTAATTTAAACATTTCATCAAATGAATTTGATGCTATTTTTATTATATTTTCCATTATCTAAAGTTTTTTTATTTCAACATTTATTATGTTGCAAGATAAGGAAAATTTTGAAATGAGGTTGATTTTTTTTTGTGAGATTTTTTTTTTCAAATGATCTAAATTTTGTTAATAAGATCTAAAATAATTTTTTTCGTTATAACGATCTTTTACATTCGCCACAAATTTAAAACACAAAAATTATGACAGTAGAAGAAAATCATTTAGTAGCATTAACTATTATTCGTCAACATGTTCCAAGAATTGATTATATGGCTGATTTGCAAGTTATTATTGACAAATTTGAAATTGACAATGTTAGAATTTGCGAATGTTGTTTAAAACCTCATGTTGAAGGTTTTCTTGTTGATGAATGCGTACATTATTGTTGCGAAAATTGCTTACACATAATGGGATATAACGAAAATGATGAAAATGTTGAATGGACTGATTATTTGTAGAAGAAATTAATAAACTCGCTAATATTCATTATTTTAGCTATAAATGTGTTTCGTCCTTGATTTAATGAAGTTTCAATATCTATTGGAATTTGTTTACTATTATCAAAATGTAAAACTGCATAATAAGGACTGAAATATTAAATAACTTTCTTTAAACGACGTAATACGCAATAAATATGATCGTTAGGTTTTTCCATTTCTAAAAAATGTGTATATTCATCTTTCATTAAATATTCCAATATTGTATTAATATCTTGTTTAATATCTTCAGTCATAAGTTGTTTTGCTATTGTTTTATTAATATCAAAACCACATTCAACAATCCATGGATTTTCCTTAATTAAATTATGTCTTGCTTCTTTTATGTTTTTACCAAACGAGCGACCTAAAACTTGATAATTTTCAACAGAAGTTTCATTAATTGGAGGATAAGTAAAACCTTCTGTTGTATAAAAAATATACTCTTTCATAACTTTATTTACCATAAAACACTATTTATTATTTTTTCGCCTTCATACATATTAACAACTCTATCATAATCTAAAAACATTACACGTTTTTTAATAGGTTCAAACATTGAAACATTAAGTTTATCCTCAAATTCCTTTTTTCTGTCATTTTTAGCAACAATATAAAATCCTGCATGAAAATCTTGTAATTCATAAAATTTTGATAAAGAATTCTTTATATCTGTTGTATGTTCAACTTCATAAAAAGCTGATGGCATTTTACGCTCATTAAACCAAATAACGTCAATAGTACGAGCTTTTTTCTTCAATTCTTCATAAGTAAAATTTGGTAAAATTGTAGTATCTGATAAATCTTCTAAAGATTGCATTCCCATAAATTTTCGACCTTTATCTTGTGCAGGAACATAAGTTAATTGCTGTTTAAACTTACCAATTTGAATTAGCAAACCTTGAAAATAACCATGAGAAAAAACTTCTTCACTTTTTTGATTTCCAATTTGAAGTTCAAATTTTTGCAATACTTCATTACGCATTTCTTCAAGAGCCCATAAACCAGGTTGAATGCGAAAAATATTTTTACTTTTTTGAACAATACGTCTTACAGAAGCTTCTGGTGTTTTTGTAGCCCAAGTAGAAAAATCTACTATTTCATTTAATCTACGTAAAGTTGCAAAACCACCTTCTTTTCGCATCGCTTCAATAACTTGAGTCGTTTGACTAATCTTTTGCATTTTGCGATAATTTTTTACTAAACATGCAAATATAATAATGATCTGAGTTTGATCCAAATGAGATTTTATGTTTTTTTCAATTATATTCTTTCAATTCAATTTCTTTAAAATCAAAATCGCTACAAAGACTAATTGCGTAATTGTTATAAAAAATTGTTTTGCAAAATAAGTTTTGATTGTTTATTGTGATTGGTTTATTGTTTTGAAATTCAAGCACATTGAATGTTTTTGGATCTAAGTTAAATCCTTGTCCAGTGGCTTTCATTACAGATTCTTTTTGCGTCCAAAGTGTATAAAATCTTGTTAAAAAATCTTTTTTAAGCCATTCTATTTCAGAATGTTGATATACTTTTTCAGATATATCTGTATTTTTTATGGTTATATGTTCAATGTCTATTCCTATTGTGTGTTTTGATTTTACAAAAACTACATAATTATTAGAATGTGAAATGTTAAAATTATCGTTGTTTATTATAAATGGTTTTCCATATTGATTTATATAAATATCTGATTCAGAGATATTTTTAAAGTTTTTTAGGATTAACCAACTTGCACCTATTGAAAGTTTATAATCTTTTGGAAATCTGAATTTTAATGCTTTTTGATAACGTAATGGAAGTTTTGTTGAAACTTCTGATATTATATTTTCTGATATATTTTCAATGTTTAAAATATTGATTTCCATTTTAAAAGTTTTTAGAAACAGTGAAAATATTTTGATTATTAATATATTGATAATCAAGATTATCAAAAATGTTTTTGATAATAAAAATACCTAAACCACCTATTCGCTCGGTGTCTTCTAAGTTAGGATTTTCAGTGTTTAATGGATTAAATTTTTGTCCACAATCAATAAAAATTAAAGATAATTTTTTATCATTAATTTCAAGTTTAATTTGAAAGTCGCCATTTTTATTTGGATAAGCATAATCAACAATATTTGAAAGAATATCGTCAACAGCAGAATATATTAAATTATTGGTTTCTTGATTTTTAGAAAATTCATCAAGGAAAGATTTTATCCAATTGATTGATTTTTGGATTGAAGAATTAATAGCAGGAAGTTTTAAAAGGTTTTCAGATTTTTTTAAAGAAAAAGCTAATAATGTGATATCGTCAAATTGGTTTTGATTGTTAGAAAATTCTAAAATTTTGTTTAAAAGATTTTCGCATAAATTTTTAGAATTATTATGATTTTGATTTAAAAATAGTTGAATATTATTTGTTTCAAAACGTTGATTATCAGAATTTAGAGCATCGGTTGCTCCATCAGTAAAAAGCAATATAGTGTCTTCAAAATCTAATTTTATGTTGCTAGCCGTATATTCAAAGTCGGGAACAGCACCTAAAAAAGGTTGAGGATCAGATTTTAAAATTTGTATTTTATTGTTATATTTTTTTATAAAAGGATATGGATGTCCAGCGTTAATAAAATGCCCATTTCCAGATTTTATGTTGATAAACGCCATAAAAATAGTAACAAACATAGCATCAGAATTGTTGTAAATAGATTTGTTGACATAATTGAAAGTTGAAACAATATCTAACCCATTACGACACAATGATTTAATAATGTTTTTTACCATCATCATCATCATTGAAGCGGGTAATCCTTTGTCGGAAACGTCAGCAATAGAAAAAGCAATTGTATCGTTATCAACCATAAAAAAATCATAAAAATCGCCAGAAACTTCTTTGGAAGGTTTTAAGATAGCAAAAATGTCAATATTCTGATTTTTAATATTTTGAATGTTAGGTAAATTACGTTTTTGGACTTCTGCGCCCATTGATAATTGTAGATGAAGTGAAGTTTCGTTTATGGTGGATTCAATCTGTTTGTTCAAAAATTGTTTACCATTTTTTGAATAATTTGTAGCAACAATTACTATCAAAATATAAAAAATACATTTGGTAATATAATTAATTATAAATTCACTTAAGAGCGGAACTGATTTGTAACCAAAATAAAATGAATAATGTTTTTGAAAAGAGATATTATTTTTGATTAAATAATATGCCAAAAAAGTAGAAATAAAATAGAAAAATATAGTAAAAAATGTAATTCCCCAATTTAATTTTTTGTTGTAATATTTAGAAGCTAAAAGAGTTGGCAAAACCATTAAAATAGATGCGTAAAAAGAATAAAACAAGTCGAAAACAGCAGATAAAAATACAATAGAAATTAAAAATAAATGTTTTAACCAAATAGTATAATGATTGTTTTTGTAACTGATTATCGAAATGATTGGTAATGGAATTATTGTAGTTAATAATGCCAAAGAAGTATTTACAATGTATTGATATTCAAAATTATAAAAAATTACTAAAGATAAAATTAAAATTAATAAACAAGAGAAAATTAAAAGAAATTTTGCAATAAATTTATTAGTAGAAACTTCGTTTTTTAGTTGCAGATTATTAACTATGTTTTCGGCAGATAGCATTTACTTTAAATAATTTAGAGGATAATTAATTAAAATATAAAATCGGGTACATTTTTTAAGACCCAAAATTCTTAAAAAATGTACTCGGTTATAAAAATATACAACTTCAAAAATTACAAGTTTAAAATTTTAGTTAATCCAGAAATAGTAAACACTTCAATAACAGCAGGATTGCAATTAATAATTTTCATAGAACCTTGTTGTTTCATAATTTTGTTTAATTGAAGAATTACACGGATTCCTTTAGAAGAAATATATCCAACTTGTTTGAAATCAAGAATTAAAGATGATATATTAATTAAATCATCTTTAATTTGATTTTCAAAATCAGTTGAAGTAGAAGAGTCAAGGTTTCCAGACAATTTTATAGTTAACGTATCAGCGTTTATTATTTTTTCAATTTCCATAGTAATATATTTTATTCGTTAAAAAAATCCATTTCTTTTAAAATATTAATCATGTTTTTAAAATATTCTTCACCAAGCAAAGGCCATGCAAAACCTAAACGATAAAGTGCTTTTGTTGTGAAAGTGGTGTCAGAACTGATTCTAACACGATGTTCAAAATTAGTTTTGTTTTGATTAGCAGAATATTTAGTAACGTCGGTAGGCGACGCATTTGCTTTGTTTAAATATGCAATAAATCCCGTGAAATTTGTTAAATCTTTATCATCATTTTCAAGAATATTTTTAAAACGATTTTCAAATTCATCTTGTTCCACAATATCAATTTTAAATCCGCTATTAATCAAAGAGTTAATAAAATAACCATAGTGAATTTCGTGGCAATTTTTAGCATGAAAAACAGTGAAATCATCAGGAGTACCCGCCAATAAAACAACAGCTTTAGCTACGCAATCAATTGGCGAAAATTCGATACCAGCATCCATCATATCAACAGGATAACAGCCTAATTCTTTGTAACCAACAAATTGTTTTAAAAACGCATTGCTTTGAGAATTGATTTGGAATTCGCCATCTTTGTTGCGTGCCATAAGATTACCAAGACGAATGATTTTTCCAGTTAGCTCGTGACGCGAAATTTTGTCAATTATAATTTGTTCTGCAAGATATTTAGAACGTGTGTATTTGTTTTCAAGAGATTGCCCAATGTTTAAGTTGTTTTCTTTGAATTTGAAACTAGGCGGAATTTTACCGTCGATAGATTCACCACAAACACTTAACGAAGATGTTTGAATTAATTTAGCATTATGATTTTGAGCTACTTTGATTAAATTTTCTACACTTGAAAAATTGTCACGCATTAGAGTGTCGCCTTCTGCAAAATGTTTAACGTTGCCAGCGCAATTAATAATTGTATTAAAATGTTCGTTTTCAATAGTTTGAACTAAATTAACATCATTAATATCACAATCTATAACTTTTGTACGATTTCTAATAGAGTCGGAATACCAATCTTCAAAGTAAAAAGTCATAAACATTTCCATGCGCTGTACGGCAGAAAGATCTTTTTTGCTACGAATAAGACAAATAACATTATTTTGAGTAGTATCAATAATTTCTTTGAACACATGAGCACCCAAAAATCCAGTAACACCAGTTAAAAGAACGTCGCCAATACCATTATTTTTTATAAATTTCAGATTTTCAATAACATTATATTCAAGAGCAGAATAATCATATTTTTTTAAATCCTCACCAGAAGGAGCAAAAAAGTCTTGACTTTCGCCTTTGTCGAGGAATTTAGCAAGTTTCTGAGGAGTTGAATTTTCAAATAAATTTTTATAAACTACATCAAAATTATGTTTATTTAATTTGACAATAACTTGAACAGCAGAAATAGAAGTTCCACCAATAGCGAAAAAGTCATCGTTAGCATAAACTTTGTCAATTTGAATAACATCTTGAAAAATATTACAAATAACTTTTTCGGTTTCGTTTTTTGGTTCTTCCCCTTTAGTTAATGATTGAACTTTAGGAATAGGTAATAATTTTTTATTAACTTTACTATTGTTATTTAATGGAATAGCGTCAATTTGCATTGTAACGGCAGGCACCATGTAAGGAGGTTTTTTTGAAATAATAAAGTTGTTAAGATCTTGAATATCAATTTTTTTATCAGAAACAATGTATCCTGCAATAAATTTACCACCAGAAGGATTATTAAAAGCCTGCACAGTAGCATCTTTAATATTAGGATATTCACGAATAATACCTTCAACTTCGGTTAATTCTACACGGAAACCACGAATTTTAACTTGTGAGTCTCTACGCCCAATAAAATCGATATTTCCATCAGGCAACATTCTAACTATATCACCCGTTTTGTAACAAATTTTGTGTTCAATATCGTCAGAAAAAGTGTTTTTTATGAAAACTTCAGCCGTTTTTTCAGGACGATTTAAATATCCACGTCCAACTTGCGGACCAGAAATTAACAATTCACCACAAGCTCCAATTGGTAGAATTTTATTGTTTTTATCTACAATATATGATTTAGCATTTTTATAAATTTTACCGATAGGCAAAAGTTGGCTATCATCTTTTACTTGATAAGCAGAAATTGAATTTGTAGCTTCGCTAGGGCCATAACCGTTGTATAAAACGAAATTATTAGGAGGTGTTAACGGAACCAAAGTTTCACCACCAACCATTATATATTTTAATGATGTTAAATTAGCTTGTGTAACAAACATTCTCCCTACTTGAGTAGTCATAATGGTTTGGGTGATTTGATTATCGTTGTAAATTTTTTCTAATAATTTGATATCCAATCTAATATCTTCAGGAACGATATATACAGAAGCCCCAACCATGTAAGAGCAAAATAGTTCACACATTGATGCGTCAAAACCAAAACTTGCATAGGTTGCAATTCTAGAATTTGGATTAAGTTTAAAAAAATTAAACATATTAATCAATAAAGCTACCATGCTTTTGTGTTCAAGAACGCAACCTTTTGGAACGCCAGTAGTGCCTGAAGTATAGAGAATTGCAAAAGCATTGTTAGGTTTAATGTCAGCAACAAAATTGTTAGAATTATCAAGATTTTCGATTTCATCAGTAAACAACAATTCACCTTTATAATCTTGAATTAAATGTTTTAAATTACGTTCAAGAATAACAACTTTTGCTTTAGTATCGTTGATCATAAAATTCAAACGTTCAGCAGGATATGTACTGTCTAAAGGTTGATAAGCAGCCCCAGCTTTAATAACACCAATTGTTGCAACCGACATAAATTCGTTTCGAGAAACCAAAATCGGTACAAAATCGTCAGGTTTTATTCCTTTAGCATGTAGAAAATTTGCAATTTTGTTAGCATAAATATCTAATTGCGAAAATGATATTTTATTATCGTTATAAACAACAGCAATATTATCAGGATATTGTTTAACAACACGATTATAATAATCTAAAATTGTTTCAGATTTATTATAATCAACGAATGTATTATTAAAGTTTTCTAAAAGTTTAAAGTCATAATCAGAAAGTATCGAAATGTCATTAAGGAATTGTTTTTCAACAAATTGAGAAATAGTTTTTTCAAAAGCAAAAACAAAACTCTTAATATAATTTTCAGAATACAAATTATTGTTATAGTCAACAACAAAATTAAAAATACCATTGTTAACATAAACTTGAATAGTAAAATCAGCTTTATGATTATTGATATTTAAAGGAATAATTTCAACTTTTTTATCACAAAACGAATTAAAATCAAAATTATCGCCTTGGTAAATAAACATTACATTTGCATTAACTTGATATTCATGACTAATTTCTGCAAAAGAATATATATCATTAGTCATAGAATTAAAAATTTGCTCAGAAATATTCGAAGAATATTTTAAAGTTTCTTGATTTTTAATTTGACAAACAACAGGTAAAGTTTTTACCAACATAGAAAGCGAACGCATTGAACGAGAGTCGTTTCTACCGTTATAAATAGTAGTGAAAATAGAATAATCAATATTATTATATTTTGCCAATAAAAATCCAAAAACAGAACACAAAAATCCATTAACACTTAAACTATTTTTAGAAGTAAAATCAAAAACATCGTCAGTTAAAATTTTGTTAGAACAATAAGTAAAAGTTCCACTATCATGTTTTGAAGTTTTATACAAATCAGTTTTTGGTAAAAAGTCAGCATCAAGACCATTTAACAAATTATCGTAGTGAGATTTAGCAATATTAAGTTTATCAGAATTACGATTTTTTTGTTCGTTTAATGCAATTTGAAAACCAGAATAGTTTTCGTCTTGAATGTCAATATTGTTATAAACTTTAGAAATATCTTCTAAGAAAATAACCATTGATGTGCCATCAAAAATAACATGATGAAAATCTAAAAATAAATAATTAAAATCAGCTTGAATAATTTTAATTCTAAATAGTTGATTATTTAATAATTCAAAAGGTTTTATCAAATTATCTTTGATATCATTTATATTGTTAGAATTGATAATTTCAATTTGATTATCAATGAATTCAGAAAAATTAGGTTTTTGTTTTAGATTATCGTTTTCATCATAAAAAAACTGAGTTTTAATGTAAGAATGAGCGTTAACAACTTTAGCAATCGAAGATTTTAGTTTTTGAATATCAATTGATTGATCAATTTTTATAAGTAATGGAATATTATAAATAGTAGAATTTGGCAAACTTAAACATTCAACAAAAACACCTTCTTGAGTTTTTGTAATTGGGTAATTGTCAAGAATTTGAAATTCATCAGTTTGATTAGAATTATTGATAATAAATTGTTCAAGTTTTTCAATTGTATTGTTTTCTTTCAAGTCAGAGATTTGAATAGAAACGCCAAATTGATTTGCAATCAACACGTTAAGTTTGATACAACCGATAGAAGTTAAACCGACAAAAAATAAGTCAGTATCTATACTAAAATTGTTATAATCAATAATTTGAGCAACAAAATCGAAAATTTTTTGTTGCATATCATTTTTAGGAGCAATAATATTTTCGATTTTAAATTCAGGAGTTGGTAAAGCACGTTTATCAACTTTAGAGTTAACATTAAGAGGAATTTTGTCAATTTGCATAATTACCTCAGGAACCATGTACGGAGGTTTTTTAGAAAGAATAAAATCTTTTAAAAGTTTAGTATCAATCTGATTGTCAGAAACAATATATGCAGTTATGAATTTACCACCATTTTTACGATCAAAAGCCTGAACAGTAACATCATTTATATCATCGAATTCGCGAATAACAGACTCAATTTCAGTAAGTTCAATTCTAAAACCACGAATTTTAACTTGTCCATCAGTACGTCCAATAAAATCAATATTACCATCAGGAAGAATTCTTACAGTGTCGCCAGTACGATATATTTTTTTATAACCCTCTTGATTAGAAAATGGATTTTGAATAAAAGCTTCAGCGTTTTTTTCAGGGCGATTTAAATATCCACGCGACACTTGATGACCAGCAACTAATAATTCACCTGGCATTCCAAAAGGTAAACGTTTTAAATTTTTATCAACTACATACAATTTAATATTTTTGCTTGCTTTTCCAATTGGAACACGATTGTAAAGTTTATCTATAGAAAAAGAAGAAATATATGCTAAAGACTCAGAAGGGCCATATCCGTTTATTAAATTGATATTCTTAGAGTTAACATCAATTGGAACCAAAGATTCACCACCAACCATAAAATTTGTAAGAGTATTACATTTGGTATAATCCACAAATTGACGCCCCACTTGAGTAGTCATAAAACCATGAGTGATATTGTTTTTAATGAAAAATTCGTCCATTTTTACAATATCTAATCTTATTTCATCAGGTAAGATATAAATAGTTGCACCTGAAAGCATTACAGAAGAGAAATCCATAACAAAAGCGTCGAACCCAAAACTTGGATAAGAAGCTAATTTTGAATTTTCAGAGATATTAAATACTTGTTTGTTAGAATTATACAGAGCAACAACATTTTTATGCTCAATCATCACTCCTTTTGGAACTCCAGTAGACCCAGAAGTGTAAAGTAAAACGAATAAATTATTAGGTAAAATATTAATATTTAAATCGTTATCGTTAGTCAAATTTTCAATATCATCTAAATAAAGAATATTTCCATGATAATTTTCAATTAAAGGTTCGAGTTGTTTTGTGGTAATCAATAATTTAGCGTTAGCATCTTGAACCATAAACATTAATCGTTCTTTAGGATAACTTGTGTCCAAAGGTTGATAACAAGCTCCTGATTTTAAGACTCCTAACGTTGAAATTACCATGAATTCATTTCTAGGAATTAAAATAGAAACAACATCATCGTTTTTAATATTTAATTGATGAATATAGTTAGCAATTTTGTTTGAAATTTTATCAAGTTGATTATAAGAAAATTGTTTATTATTAAAAACAAGAGCTATTTTATCTTTCTGAATTTCAACTTGTTTTTTAAATAAAGAAACAAAATCAGTTTGTTCATAATCTTGTTCTGTTTGATTATAAAAATCTAATTTTTCAACTTGATTTTTAGGTAAAAGATTAATGTCAGAGAAATAATTTTTAGTTAAAAATTCTCTAATAACTTGAATATAAGTTTCTATAAATGAATTAATTAAATCATTATCGTAAAGATCTTCACGATATATAAAATTGAGTCTAAAATCGTTTTCTTGTCGAACAATTTCTAAAGAAATTTTCGACATAGACTCGTTAGCTTTAATATGTTCAAAATTGTAAAGTTTGTTATTTAACGAAATTGTATATAACAAAGAAGGTTGATAAACATACAAAAAGTCGATATTTAAACCATATTTAGAAGATATATTTGTGAAAGGATAAATATTATTATCGAAAGTTTGTCGTATAAAATTATGATTATCAACTAAAAAGTCTTTAATATTTTTTAGATTAGAAAAATCAATAGGTTCAGGCAAAGTTTTAACTAACATTCCAAACGGATTTTTGTCTCCCATTTTTTTACGTCCACTTTCAACCATGCAAACAATCGATTTTTCAGTACCGTTAAATTTGGCTAATGTATATTGATAAGCACTTAATAAAAGGTCATTTGTAGTGATACCAATTTGAGAAGTGAAATTTTTAATGTTTTTTGGCGAAAGATCGTCAGAAATATAAATAGTTTTATAATTTGCAATATTATTGTTTGGAATAAAATTGTTTTGTTCAAAATTGTTTGTAAAATCGTTGCCATCAAAAATGTTTGAAAAGAATTTTTCAGCATTTTTGTATTCATCAGAATTGATAGCATTCTGCTCTTGGATAGCTAAATCAAAAATTGTAAAATTCTCATTTACAATAGATTGATTATTATATCTAGCCGAAAGTTCGTTCATGAAATTAATCAAAGTAGTTCCATCAAGAACAATATGCGAAACATCAAAAGCAAAATAAAAATTATTCTGAGTTTCAAAAATAGTTAAACGAACAAGAGTATCATTCTTTAAGTCAAACGGTTTAACAAATTTTTCGAGTTGATTTTGAATATCATCTTCGTCAACTTTACAAAGTTGATATTCAAAATTGTGTTGATCTAAAATCATAGAAGGAATTCCTTCAATCACATCAATTGCAACAGAAAAAACTTTATGATTATTAACCAATGCTTTAAAATCATTTGCTAATTTAAAAATGTCGACATTGTCATTTTTAGATATATTAATGCAAAATGGATTATTATATACACAAGATTGAGTATTATTAATTTGATAAAAGTAAATACCTAATTGTGAGTTAATTAATGGGTAATTATTCATCTCTTTCATTTGAAATTATTTTTTTATAAATATACGAAAAAAAGAAATATGAAGAGATAAATAATAAAAAAAGGGCATCTCTGCCAAAGCAAAGACACCCTAATAACTATAAATGATAACTTTACACGGTCTGTTCAATGTTCCATACAAAAGCACGAACTCCCATTTCTAGATTACGATGATCTAAAAGACGAAGTTTAGCTAATAATTCAGGAACTTTCTCATCTTCAACCACAACTAACATAGAGTTGTTCATTTCAGGCCAAGTGTGCGAACCATGACGAGGTTCACCATCGTTAGTGCCACGACCATGAACTTGTTCCCACATTGTATATCCTCTAATTTCTAATCTATCGAGCAAATATTCCATACGCTCGGTATTTCCTTGGTTGAATGCTATGAAAACTGCTTTCATATTTAGATAATTTAAAAATTCATTAATAATTAATCATTATGTTCTTCGATAGGTTTACGACTATCGAAAACAACGTCGTCAGCCATATCAAAGAATATGAAATTTTTACGAAGTTGAGTTTCATTATCACGTTCACCGTGTTTAGAGAAAATAGCGTAAAGCACAGGAACAATTAACAAAGTGATAATTGTAGAAACAGTTAAACCACCGATAACTACAATACCCATTGAAACCCACATTTCACTACCTTCACTAGTACTCAACGCCATAGGTATCATACCAAGAATAGTGGTAGCAGCAGTCATTAATACAGGGCGTAAACGACTTTTTCCTGATAATGCAATAGCTTCGTTAAGTTCATAATCACGGTCACGCATAAGGTTGATATAGTCGATAAGCACAATACCGTTTTTAACAACGATACCGACCAAAAGAATAACACCTAACGCACCAATAATATTAAGAGTAGCACCCGTAATCAATAGAGCGAAAATAACTCCAGAGAAAGCAAACGGAATACTCATCATAATAATGAATGGTTTAGAAAGCGACTCAAACTGAGAAGCCATCACAACGTAAACCAACAAAACTATTAAGGCAAACAACATTGCCATATCAGAGAAAGACTCTTGTTGTTCTTTGTAGTCACCCGCAAGAACAACTTTAACACCTTCTGGAAGTTTAACGCCATCGATACGAGTTTGAATGTTTTCAGCCAATTCTGACAAAGACACATCAACAGGAGTAACACTAATTGTAACGATACGTTGACGACTCTTACGTTCAATAGTAGGAGGACACCAATATTCTTTGATTTCAGCAAGCTCTTTAATTTTTACATTTCCAGTTGCAGTAGGAATTGTAAGTTCTTCTAGTTTTGTTAAAGAATTTCTGTTATCTTCTTTAAGACGAACACGAATGTCATATTCATCTCCATCTTCTTTTAAGTAACCAGCAGTGTAACCGTAAATTCTGTATCTTACATAAGCAGCTACTGCCGAAGAAGTTAAACCATGAGAAGATAATTTTTCTTTGTCAAAAACAATTTGAAGTTCAGCACGATCGGCTTCACGGCTAATTTTAATATCTTTAGCACCTTCAACTGTTCTTAACATATCAGCATATTGTTGAGCTAGATTACTTGTTACGTCAAAATCATATCCATAAATTTCAACATCAACAGAGTTGCTACCCATACCACCACCACCAGAACTTGTAGAAACTTGGAATGTGGTAACTTCAGGAGTATTTTCTAATTGAGTTCTAATACGTTTAGCAATGTCTTGAATTGTAGTTTCACGTTCGTATTTTTTGGTTGTACGAATGTTCATCTGACCTTTGTAGTTAGAAGTACTACTCATAAGAGAAGTTAAACCAGCATCATCGTTACTACCCATTGTTGTAGAGAACATAATGATTTCAGGATTGTTTTTAACCATCTCTTTTTCAATTTCACGAGCTATTTTTGCAGACTCTTCAATACGTGTACCACGTTGAAGTTCAAAGTTTACAGTTAAACGACCTTGGTCAGAAACTGGCATAAAGTCCATACCAATTTTGTCCATAGCTAATGGAATTAACGAAATACCAAAGAATATTACAATAGAAAGAATTGTAATTGCTTTGTGTTTTAAACACCAACGTAATACCATTGCATATTTATCGTCGAGCCAGTCAAGACCTTTGATAACTGTTCTTTTATAAAGTTTAGAAATTGCGCCTTCTTGTTTGGTTTTTCCTTTACCTAGTTTTTCCATGATAACATCTCTAGTTTTCATCATTTTAGAAGCCATCATAGGAGTTAAAGAAATAGCCACAGTAGTAGAGGTACAAACACAAATTGTAACAATCCATCCTAATTCTTTAAACAATATACCCGCCATACCAGTTAACATAGTTAACGGAACAAACACAGCAACAATAACTAAAGTGGTTGCAATAACCGAAACCCAAACTTCGTTTGTTGCATAAATTGCAGCTTCACGAGGCGAAGAACCACGTTGTAAGTGTTTATCAATATTTTCCAAAACCACAATAGCATCGTCCACAACCATACCAATAGCAACAGTTAAAGACGAAAGCGAAATTACGTTTAAAGAACTACCTGTAGCTAACAAATAAATAAACGAAACCACCAAAGAAATCGGGATACAAACACCAATGATGATTGAGGCACGCCATTGTCCTAAGAAGAACAACACAACTAAAACCACAAACAACAAAGCGTAGAAAATACTTTCTGCCAAACCATTAACAGAACTTCTGATAACGTCAGAACTATCGTTGATTAATTGAAATTTGATATCAGGAGGAAGTGTTGGAATAATTTCTTCGACTAACATTTTTTGAACGTCAGCACAAACTTGAGCAGTATTAGCACCAGTTTGTTTCATAATAATTAAACGACATCCGTCTTTACCTTTGATTTTTTCATCAAGAGTTAAATCTTTGATTGTATCTTTAACAACTGCAATATCTTTAACAAAAACTTTTTTGCCTTGAGGTGTTGTTGTAACAACAATGTTGTTAATTTCAGAACTTTCAACATATTCACTCTTAACACGAAGTTGATATTGTTCTTTACCAACTTTGATAGAACCAGAAGCTAAGTCCATATTGTTGCTAGAAACAGCATTAGCCACAGTTTCTAGAGAAATTCCAAAAGCATCAATTTTTTCTTGGTCAACATCAACGTAAACATAACGTTCTGGAGCACCAGAAATAGACAAGTTACCAATACCATCAACACGGTTTAAAACGTTGGTAACATTATCTGTAAGAATTTTTTCTAGACCTTGATAACTTTCTTCAGCAGTGATAGCGTACATCAAAATAGGCATCATACTAGTGTTGAATTTAAACACCATAGGACGCGAACATCCATCAGGTAAAGAAGTTGTTACCATGTCTAAGGCAGAACGAATATCGTTAACAGCCTCATCAATATTATAACCCCATTGAAATTTTAAAGATACTAACGAAATATTATCTTTAGAAGTAGAAGTCATTTCGTCAAGTCCTTCAATAGAGTTTAAAGTGTTTTCAATATACTTTGTAATATTAGTTTCAATTTCACTACTATTACCTGAATAAGAAGTCATTACCGAAACGTATGGAGCTTCAATTTCAGGATATTGGTCTATCGGCAATTTAACCAACGAGAAAATACCAAGAATAATCAGCGCTATAAAAATTAACGCAGTTGTAACAGGTTTCTCTATCGCCGTTTTGTAAATACTCATTTTCTTATAATTTATTTATTACTAAATATTTACCACAATTATTCAGCTGTTAGCTGTTTAATAACAATGGGTGTACCTTCATGTAGTTTTTGACCACCTTGAATAACCATTTCAACTCCGTCAACAATTTCAGGAGCAATTATTTCGATATTATCATCAAAACGTTGTCCAAATTTAACAACAACACGTTTAGCTTTGCCATTTTCGTTAAGGAATACAAAACGTTCTTCTGCACCTTGTTGTTTTTGAACGGCACCATAAGGAGCAATAATTGCACGATCATGCCCCATTTCAAGAGTTGTATTAACATACATACCAGGACGAAGAGTTCCTTTTGCATTAGGAATTTTAATCTTACATGAAAATGTATGAGATTTTGAGTCAATTGTTGGATATACAATTTCTATTGTTGCAGGGAATGTTTCTCCTGGATATGTTTCTGAATTGATATTCAATTTCATACCTTGTTTTATTAATGGAAAATAAGTTTCTGGTATTTCAATTAATGCTTTAAGATTATAAATTTGAACAAGTTCAAAAATTGCTTGACCTCCAAACAATTCTCCTGGTTCATAATTTTTTGCTGAAATAACACCTGCAAATGGAGCTCGTAAATATGTGTTTGTTTCAAGATTTTTTAATTGACTTTCAAGAACTTCAATACCTGCTTTGGTTTGATCAAAAGTTTGTTTCGAAATATTATTACTATCGTTAAGAACTTTGATACGATTATAATCTACTTTTTTATTTTCGAAATTTACTTTTGCTTGAATATATTGAGCTTCATCCATTTTTGCAAGAAGTTGTCCTTTTTGAACATGATCTCCAACTTCTGCATTGATATTAACAATACGACCTTGAAGTGCAGGCGCAATAGAAACTTTTTCGTATGGTTCTAGTACTGCTGAAAAAGTAAGAACTCTAACAATATCTTCACTTTGTAGTTTTTTGGTTGCAACCACTTCTGATTTAACAGAATCAACATTTCCTGATTTTGAAGAATCTGAGCTACTGCAAGATGGCAATGTTAACGCCATTGCAAAAGCTAATACTGAATACTTGAGATTTTTTATCATTTTTTTATTCACTTTAATTTCTTATTATAATGTGTTATATAGTTGTAACAATGCAGTTTGTGCAGATATTACATCATATAAACTTTGAATATAATTGCCTTGTGCTTGTAATAATGTATTATTTATAGAAATCAAATCTGTACTTGAAACCATGCCTTGTTCATATTTTTGTAAATAATTTTTAAATATTTTTTGGTTCAAATCTACAGTTTCTTTGTTGGTTTGATATGTTTCAAGAGCATTAGACAAATTATATCTTAATTGTGCATCTTGAACTAACAATTGATCTACTGTTTGTTCTCGTTGTGTTTGTGCTATGTCAACATCTATTTTAGCTTGTTGAACTGCAGCCCAACGGTTTCCACTTGAAAAAATAGGAATATTTAATGTAGCTACCAAAGTATGTGGAGGTTGCATATTAAATCCTTCTTTTTTACCAAAATATGTTTTTCCTGAATACTGATAAGCAAATGTTAATGTTGGTGCGTATGCCCATCTCTTTAGGGTAACTTGTTTTTGTGATAGTTCTATATTTTTGTCTAGCAATTTAATATTTGTATTGTTGTTAACATCAAATGTACCGTCAAGAGCAATTGAAGCATCTTGTGTTTCAAAATAATAGTCAAGATTTTCTGTAATAATTATTTTTGCATCTACATCTGTTCCTAAAACCAATCGTAAAGCATTATAAGCCAATTCAATATTACGTTTTGCAGAGCGCAACGAATTGTCCATTGTCATAAGTTGAACTTTGAGTTGGTCAGCATCAGTTTGTTCTGTCATACCAACTTGTGCCATTTGCTCAATACTACGATACGTTTTTTCAAGATTATTTCTACTTTCTTCTAAAATTTTATAACTTTCTTCTGCAATCAAAACTGTAAGATAAGCTGTTGTTGCATTTGCTTTTACAGATAATTCATCGTTAGATTGAGAAAGTTGTTGCATTTCAATGGCCATCTTAGAAAGTTGCACTCCAACAATTATTTGACCATTGATAGTTACTGAAGCTGTTATCCCAAGTGTTCCTGATGGGGGCATTTCTATTGATTGTCCTCCAAAATTCATCTCATATCCTAACATGTTTTGATATTGTAAAGTAGCACTAACATTAACTAACATATTAGAAATAGCTTCCCATCTAGCTTTTTCGGCTTTTTTAATATTCAAATCAGCTGTTTGCATTGTACGATTATGTTCCAAAGCGTATTGTTTTGCTGATTCTAAGGTTAATTGTATAGGTGATGCCGTATCAGAAACAGTTCTTACGGAATCGTTAGCAATTTGAGCTGATGTTATATTTACAGCCAATATTGCTGATAGCATTAAAACTACTTTTTTTAAATTCATTTTATGTTTATTTTTCTTTATTATCGTCAAAGGTGAATGTTCCATTTTTGCACATTGTATCAAATTGTTCAATCTGTTTTATCCAATATTCACTTACTTTCATATATTTACTCATAAAATTATAAGTTGAAGAATTTTTATCTTGTTTGAGTTCTAATCCTTCACGAACAAGATTATATATTTCCTCCATATTTTTTCGTGTATCTTCTATAATTTCACTGTATGTAGATTGTTTTATTCGAAAATATCTTCTTCGATCGCCAGAATGTGTGATATATTCTATTTTGTTTAATAAAGTAAGACTATTTATTGCCACACTGGCACTACTTTTACTAATTTGTAACTCATTGATAATTTCTTCAAAAGTAAATTCATCCTTATCTGAAAAGATAAGAAGACCTATTACTCTGCCTGGTAAACTTTGAAATCCTTTTTTAGAAAATAGTCTACCCATATGTTCTATAAGCTCTTTTTGTCTTAAAACTCTATCATTATCGGTGATAAATTCTGCCATCGCTTCTTAATACGTTTTAATTTGTTAATTGGTTCGATAAATTCCGAACTAATTAGTATTTTCTAAACTCTACCGAAATTTGTTGCAAAGTAAAAACTTTTTACAGCCAATGTCAAGCAAAAAATATTAAGTATGCGTTAACAAAAAATGAGTTTTTTAAACAGATTAAGTGTATTTTTAACAATTAATTATTTTTGGAATGGAATTTCTAATGTTTTAAAATAAATGAATATTTTTTTAAAGAATACATTAATATTTATATACAAATATACTATTATGAATCATTTTTGAAATAAATTAATTTTACACATAATCATATATACAAATGCATAAAAATCTTGTATTAATCATAAAAAATACAGATATTTGTAACATTCTAAATTAATAAACTAAACTTATAAATAATGAAAAAAACAATATTAACTTTAACATTAGGAACATTATCTTTATGTTCTATGGCTCAAGATGAAAACTATACAAACGGTTGTGTAGTTGAAATTTATGACACTGACGGAGATTTTACTAATATCAGAAATGGTGCTGGTGGAGCCATTGTTGATAAAATTCCTACTCAAACAGAATACAGATTTGAATTAACCGATGGGAAAGAAGACAACAACGGGTGGGTTTGGATAAAAAATGGTAAAGTTTACAAATTTGAGCAAGACGCTAATGATAAACCTACTAGTTATTTTGAAGTAAAATTTTCAGGTTCTACATCTGGTTATTGGATCCACAATTCTGTTCTTAAACTTAATAGTTTAAACGATGGCATAATTTTACGAGAAAAACCTGATAATTCTTCTGCTATCAAATACGAAGTTAGTCATTCTGTAACTCTTAGACCTATAAAACTAAAAAATAATTACATCTATTTAAAAACAAAAGATGGCAAATACGAAGGTTGGACAGAAGCATGCAATGTTTGCCTTAACACTCTTATGCATGGATTAGAAACTGATAATGAATATTCAGGATACCCCAATATTTTTTATCAACTTAATCATTCATTGAAAGTTAACAATGGTATAAACATAGAATCTTTTGTAGAAGCAACTGGTTTAGAAGGTGAATATGGATGGTCAACTGATCCTATTTTTGACAAAGTAAATGGATTTTTTAATTATGCTGAAGAAGGTGATGGTATAATTGAATATTACGGGGTTTATTGGAATCGTACTGATGGAAAAAAAATGTTTATTATAAGTTATAGAAAATACGAACATGATAATATTTATTTTGATCAATCTAACGAAAACTCTGAATGGTACAAAATTCGTGTTGCCGACTCTGGACACAATGGTTATAAAGATTTTGAAGAAATTGGAAGTATTGCATACCTCTACAATCCTACAAATCAAAAACTTGAACCTATGAAAAATCCTCCTTATAATAATATTCCTAAAACTGACGATTTTATGTTTTTAGAACTTCCACGTCAAGGTAAAGATATTAAAATTCACCAGCATAATTCAGAAAACACTGAAAATGAAGAAATTCATACTTTAAAATTTAACGGATTAACTTTTGATTACATAAAATAAAAAAAACTATGATACCTGATAAAATTATAAAACTTACTGAACTTGCCCTAAAAGATGCTACAATTACAAATAAAGAACGCTCTGTTATTGTAAATGAAGCTATTAAATTAGGTTGTACAGAAGAAGAAGTTAACTATTATATCAATCAAAGATTAGATATTGTATTAAAAAATCGTCCAAAAGAATTATTAAAATCGTGTCCTAGCTGCGGAGCTCAAATTCCTATTATTGCTGACGAATGTCCTTATTGTTCACATAAATATCAAAGCAATAGAAATATTGAAATTTCAGACAATTTAGGTACCGCTGGTAAAATTATTGAACAAGAAAATGAAAATACAGAAACAGAACGTATCAATATTTCAAATTGTCCAAATTGCGGTCACCCCTACCCTTTAATTTCAAATATTTGCCCTGCTTGTAAACATGTATTACACAACAATAACGAATTGGCTGTTAAAAAATTAATTGAAAATATCAATAAATCAATCAATTCACTAATTAATCTTCCAAAAGTTGGAATTTTTGACATTATTAAATTTAGATTATACCTTATTCCTATTTATTTTGCATTATGGTTGTTTTTTATAGGAAGAGCTACTAATGAAATTAATATTACAACATTTGGATTTATTATAATGATTTTTAGTTTCTTTATAATAAACAAAGGTTCTATATATCAAAACATTGTAACTGGAATTTTATTACAAGATGTTAACACAAAATATGCTAGTGATAGTCCTGTTTATATTAATCAATTAGCTTATAGAGAGTCGTTATCAATTTATCAAATGTTTGTTTTTGAATTTAATAATTTTTACGGTGAAAACAGCGAAGTAAAAAATCTATTAAATACTTTTAATAATCAAATAATTAATCTAAAAAATAATAGACGGAAAAAAAATATTATTTTATATAGTTTTTTTATAATACCTTTATTATTAAGTGTTATTCAGTTAATAACAAGTCCTTCAATGCAACAATCTTACAACAACTCAATGTCAGAATACGAAAATGAATGGAAATTATTAGACACTTTAGTTACAGTAACTCCTTATGTAAAAAACACTTCGGACGCTATAAAAATTGAAGGTAATGCTTATTTACAAGTAAAACTAAAAAAATATTATAATGATAATAAATATATAGATTTAACCAATCAAACTCCTGATCAATTGCAATTTAGCATGAATAACATTATTGTAAACGACACTCTTCCATTTAATAAAGGAATTGTTGTTTACGACAAAGATTATAAATCAATAGCAGTTCTTTATGTTGACTCAAATAATAATACACTATACAATGGTCAATTAATTGATTTTAAACTAACTGATTATATATGGTCTGTATTACGAAATGCTAAATATTATGGAGTATATAGATATAATGAAGAAAACGATAATAATAATTCTAAAAATTAATAATCATGGCTTTAACTAAAAAAGAATTTCAAGATATTTCAATAAATATTACAAATTTGATTTCAAAATTTACAAATTTGTATCCAAACAATTGGGGCGAAATTGTACAACATAAAATTTCAGTCATAATAATTATTGTAGGCATATTATTTTTAGGATTACCTGCATTTTTGATTTCAGACGCATCGCTTTTGGTGGGATGGTTTGGTGGTCCTGCTCTAATTATTATTGGTTTTAAAAAAGCTATAAATAATGATTTAGATGAACCGGATATCCAAAGCGAAAAAAATATTATTAATCAAAAATTAGAAAATTTAGACATAAAATCTAAAGATTATCCTGACGTTCAACAATATTGTAAAGATATGGTTTCGTTAGTTTCTAAAACTGCTAACGAAAAAAATAATATTTTAGAAAAAGCTGAAAATATTTTTAAATATTCTACTTTAGGTGCTATATTAATTGTTGTTTTAGGTTTTATTTTTTCTGATTTTAGTTTAACTGTATATTTACAAGAATTTTTGTCTACAGGAATTAAAGAAAATGAACCAATAGAAATTAATCAATATCAAGGAAATGGTATATTATCATTTTCTATATGCGATAAAATACCTAATAAATCTGTTACAAATACTACCTATGAATATATATATATAAATTCAGTTAATATTTCACAATCAAACAATTGCGAACAATATTTACTAAAATTTGTTGACGAAAATGGAATTACATATCCTGAATTTCCAATCTTTACAATCAACAAAGATACTATAAATAATAATTGTTGTACTGGATTATGGAGTGAAATTACCAACCCTGAAAACTTTGACAACCATTTTATAATGCTTCAACTTTTAAAACGAATTAAAAACAACAAAATACTCTATAAAATAGATTGTTACGAAGGGCAAATAACCAAATTGTAACTTTCAAAACTAATAACAAAAACGCAATTTAAGATTTATTAAATTGCGTTTTTTATTTAAAATAATCAATTTAAATAACAAGTATTCAATAATTTAACAAGTAATTTTATTAAAAATATTACAAGAAAAACTATGTTAATTTTTGTTAATAGAATTTATTAATTATTTGTATATCAATATTTTAATAATCGATATTTTAATTATAAGTTGCTGAAATGAATAGTTTTTAGATGTTTTCAGCAATTTATAATTTTATTTATTGCTGAAATGAATAGTTTTTTCTATATTTCATCATGATTGTCAATAAGATAAGGATACTTAATAATGATAAAAATAAATTCAACAATACGAAAACAAATTACCAGGAAAAGCAACAAATCTTACTGCAAAAGAAATTGAAGAACTTGAAAGTTTTAACCCTTTTGTAAATTAATTCCAATAAATATTAATAAATAAAAACGCAATTTAAGGAGTCTTAAATTGCGTTTTTTGTTTTAAACAAACAAAAAATCAATAAATTAACAAGTAAAAATATAAAAAACTTTTTAAATTAATTCTATTAATATTTATTAATAGAATATATTATATACTTATATATCAATATTTTAATTATAAGTTGCTAAAATTGGTAATATTTTATAAAAGAACAATATATTATTCTTTTTATTGTTTTTAAACAAAAAAACGTATATTTGCATAAAAAAAGAACAATATAATGGCTATTGATTGCGGAAAAATATTGAAAGAAACAAGAAAAAAAATTGGCGTAACACAAGAAGAACTTGCAGACGTTGCTGGTGTTAGCATCAATTCTATCAAACTTATTGAACAAGGAAAAATGAATCCTACTGTTCAAATGTTTGATTTAATTATGGATTGTTTAGGTATGGAAATTATTGTAAATCAGAAACAACCTAATTTAAATATGTATAAAAACAATTAATATGAGACAAGCATTTGTAAATATCAACAAACAAAAAGCTGGAATTTTAAAAGAAGTTTCAAGTAATATGTACACTTTTGAATATTGCAAAGAGCATCTCGAAAAAAAGAACGCTTTGCCTGTATCGCTTACTTTACCTTTAAGCGACAAAATATACACTTGCGACGTTCTTTTTCCCTGTTTTTTTAATTTATTGAGCGAAGGTGGTAACAAAAAAGCACAATGTAAAGTTCTTCACATTGAACCCGATGATTATTTTGGACTTTTACTAGCCACTGCACAATATGATACTATTGGTTTTCTGACGTTTACTCCTATAAATGAATAATAATTATGAAACTTGAACATATAGAATTTAGCAAGGATGAATTACAAAATTTATTCAATGGTAAATTTGTAAGTGCAGACACTGAAATCTGTTTTAAACCCAATGATTTTAATCAACATGTAAAACATTTTTCAATTTCTGGTGTTCAAGAAAAAATGTTTGCAGTTGAAGACAATGGTATTTTGAGACTTGCTAAAGATGGAGAACAAAGTACGTTTATTATCAAACCAACTCCAATAAATGATTATTTAGCATATAGAGATGAAATGTCTATAAATGAATATCTTACAATGCAAATTGCTAATAAGATTTTCGGTATAAAAACTGCACCTTGTGCTTTAATTCGATTACAAGACAAAAGACCAGCATTAATTGTAAAACGTTTTGATATTCAAAATAATACAAACGGAGATTTTATAAAATTACAGCAAGAAGATATTTGTTCTTTATTAGGAAAAACAGCTCAAAAAGATGGTAGTGATTTTAAATACCAAGGTTCATATTTAGATATGGCAAAATGTTTGAAAAATATATTACCTACTTGGCATTTTGAAATTCAAAAATTTTTATCAATTATAATTTTCAATTATTTATTCTCAAATGGAGATGCTCATTCTAAGAATTTTTCAATTATCAGAAAATTAGACGGTTCGATTACGCTTTCACCTGCCTACGATTTACTTTGTACTTCTTTGCATATTAAAGATAGTGATTTTGCAATGAATAATGGTCTTGGAACAACTATACATTCTGAATATTTTGAAAAAACAGGACATAGTACAGCCGAAGATTTCATAATATTTGGAAAAGAATGTGGACTAACAGACAAACAAATCAACAAAATAATACAACCTTTTTTATTAGATTACATTGAAATTGAGACTATTATTAATAACTCTTTACTATCAAAAAAATGTCAAAAAATATATTTAAGAGCTTATCAACAAAGACTTAATTTTTTGAGGAGAAAATAATTAAACCATCATTCCACTCTTCCATCTAACAAACAAAAACTCAATAATTTATCATGAAAAAAATTTTCTTTTTAGTTATGTCAGCATCATTATTGTTGGCATCATGCGCAAACAATTGCGAAAACGCTCAAAATGTTGATAGTAAATCTATTACAGCTTCGTTAGCTGTTCAATCTGGTATCAAGATTAGCAAAACTACCACCAACAAAAAAGAAGGAAAACGTGTTCTTGTTATCAGTTCAAGTCCTCGTAAAGGCGGAAATACCGACTTACTTTGCGATGAATTTGTTAAAGGTGCTACCGAAGCTGGTGGCAATGTAGAAAAGATTTTCTTGGCAGATTACAATCTTGATTTTCTTTCAGAACAAGGTGCTAATCAACCTAAAGAAATTAACCGCGACTCAAGCGAAATTGGCAGAATTATCAACAAATTTTTAGACGCCGACGTTGTTTGTCTTGCCTCTCCAACATATTACATGAATGTAAACGACCGTATGAAAACTTTTATTGATGCAACTTTTCTTGCTTGGGGCGATCCTAAAATGGGAAACAAAGAATATTACTACATAACAGCTTGTGCCCAAAATAGCACCGAAACTGCCGAATGGTGTATTAACGGATTTAGAGGTTTTGTTATGTGTACAGAAAATCCTACAGAACGCGGTTATATTTCCGCAATTTCTATGGGACGTCCTGGCGCTGTTGCTGGTACTGAATATATGACAATGGCTTACGAATTAGGGAAAAGCATAAATAATTAACAATTAAGAATTAAGAATTAAGAGCGGAACAAATATTTGGCAATTAAGAATTAAGAGAAATCTCGGACCGATAAGAATATTAATCAAACCCGAGATTTCTCACTTTGTTAGAAATAACAAATTTGGTGCATATAGAATGTATATTTATACTCGTACTTACTACTTGCTACTTACTACTCACTACTATTTTAGTATTTCACAAACTCACTAATAGTTCCACTTTTTAAATTGTCAAAATTCTTTGAATTTGAAATATTTACATGAGAACCTGAGGTATATTTGGCAAGTGTTTCATAAATTTTATAATAAGTATCGTTGGGTGATTTTGTAAGTTCTTCAACAAGTATTTTTGAAAAACGTGTTGATAGATATATTGCCATAGTTTCATCAAAATCACATTGATCTGCCAAAGATGTTTCTTTATTTGATGATGAATTTACACAAAGAACGCCTTCTATATTTTGATTTTCAGGAATTTGGGTTACAGACTGAGCATTTGACGCATCTACCATCCAAAGCATTTTGCGATATTTTTTTGAACCTTGACTCATTTCTGTCATAAGATTTAGAAAATCTTGATTTGTTAAATATGATTTATCAAAACTTAGTTTGTTTTCACTTCCATTTCCTGTCCAATATACAAAAATATTGTCATCGTTATCTGCATTAATTACATTTGGTAATTGCTCTGAATTTTGACCTGTAAGAATTTTTGTAATATCAGATATTGAAAGTGATGATAACTTATAATCTACTTCAACATTATTATAAAGATTTACACCATCATAACTTAAAATCATTCCTTTATGAATATTGTTTGGATTGTTTGAAATATTATCATCCATAATCAAAATAATGTGATCGTCAGGATATCCTTGTTTTTTTAAAAGATTATAAACATTCAAAACATTTGCTTGATAACGATAGTCTACCCATTGATTACTTCCTGAAATTAAAAGTGCCCATTTATCATCAAGACTTGGATAAGTTATATCAACATCAGAAGTTGGAATTTCTTCAATTTTAGTTACTTCTTGTTCCCAAGCATCAATCGACATTGGAGTTTCGGCTATACTTTTAATTGTAGAAAATCCACGATCTTTAATTGTCCACAATTGATATGTTGAATGTGCAACGGTTGAATTGTTTTGTTTATCAAAATCAAGATGTCCACTTGCTCCTCTTATACTATAAACTTGATTTTGAACTATTTTTTTTATATCTTCCCACTTTGTTAAAAATAATTCGTCTATTGTTTCTGGTTTTAATATTCTTGTTAATGCATCAGAAACTTTTTTATTATAAAAATTTTCGATAGATAAGTTTTTAATATTTTCAGTTTTTGCATCTAAAAAACCTTGATTATAAAGGTCTGCTGCAACCAACGACATTAAAACTAATGCGTCATAAAATTGAAATTCTCCTTCAGTTGGTTCTGTTGCATATTTAGAAATATATTCATTTAAGAAATTAGATTTTTCATCTGCTGTGATACCAATTCCTAACGAATTGTCAAAAAGAGTTCCATAATCAAGCAATGATGGATCCATTGCTATATCACTAAAAATTACTTTTCCTTTAGGATTTTTACTTTTAACAGCATTTTGAATTGTAAGAATATCACTAACTTCACCTGGAGAACATAAAATTACTTGTCCATCTACTGATTGTTCCATCACCTTTTCAGCAGTTGCTCTATCAAGATCTCCATCATACGGAACACTTTGAATAAATTTTAATCCATTTTCGTGACATTGAAATGGCAACCAATTCATAAATGTTTGTCCATAAAAAGAGTTTGACGCTATTAACGAAATACTATTGCAATTACAATAATTTTTAGCAATTTCTAACATTACTTGACATTGTCGAATATCAGTTTCTGCAAAAGACCAAAACCAAGGTTTATTTGAAAATTTTCTTACAACTTCTGAAGATGTTGTACATGGTAATAATATATTCATTTCTGTTTTTGCACATTCTAAAGCAAATATTTGTGCATCAGACGAATACATAGGTCCAATTATTGCAGAAATATCTTGTCGTAATGATAATTCTTTTGCCAAAACTTCAGCGTCTATCACATTTTCGTCAAACCATTCTATATTGATTTTTATACCAGACAAATCTGTGGGCGAAACTTTAAATTCTATTCCTTTGGTTGCTATTTTAATATTATCTAATGCCCATTTTGCAATTCTCTCAAAACGAGGACGATAACTATTATCCAACGGTAATACAACTGCCACTTTGATTTCTGGTAATGAATCTGTTATTTCTATATCATCACCATTGGGTAATGTACTATTATTTCTTTCATTAGCTTCGTCCACGTCGTCCCATTCACAAGACACTGAAAAAAGCATCATAAATATTACGAATATTACTGTTTTAATCTTCATTTTTGTATATTTTTTTCATAGATTATCTTTAAAAAAAAGATAATTTATGTTTTTTGTTATTTGAATCCTAATTTGAGAGACACTCCATACATTGATGGAGCTCCTGCTATAAATGTTGGACAGCCCCACATTTGACCCATATTTCCTGCGTCTATTATATATTGTTCATCTAAAACATTTTTGCCATAAAAACTCAAATCAAATGTTACTCTGTTTAATGTCCAATTTACTCCTAATGAAAAGTTTGCTATGCCATATGCTTTTTGCGATAATTCTTCGGTATTATCGGTTGAAAAATACATATCAGACATCCATGAATATGATGGTCTAAAATATAATAAAAACTTATTTAAAATTGGATAAGAAATGTCAAAACCAAAATCTAATGTATTTTGTGGTGTCATTCTAAATCTATGACCTGCAAGTTCTTGTGGTTTATCATCAGAATCTTTATCTGTAAATTTTGCATCTATGTAAGAATAATCTGCAAAAAATGCAAAATTATTGAAATATGTTTCAATAGATGCTTCAAAACCCATTGCGTTTGCCTTTCCTTTATCTGTATTAACATATTTTCTTATACCATTTATTCCTGCTGTTGATACAGAACTTTGAAAATGCAACCAATCATAATAATAACCTGCCATTGTATAGTTTATGTGGTTTTTAACAAGACTTCCTTTAAATCCTAATTCATAATTTAACGAAGTTTCTGGTTGAAGTTTTACTGCTTCTTTTATATTAAAATTATAATAAATAGATCCAGGACGACGTCCTTTTGAAAATGAAATATAAGCATTATTATTTTTTACAAACAAATAACTCAAAACTGCACGTCCTACCCAAGAAATTTCTAAATCATGTAACCAATAATTTGTGCCATTTGTGCCATGATAAACAAATGCACCTACAAGAGGAGCTTCGTCACTTGTTGATAAATAAGAAGTTCGTTGTTGTTCTATTGTTCCACGAAGTCCTAACGTAAATGATAAATTATCTGTAATTTTATACGTTGCATCTGCAAAAATATCAGCTTCATGATAAATATTTTCATCTGTTTCGTTTTCTTGATAATTATCTTTCATTTCAAGATTTGAATATTGTTGAAGATTTGAAAATACTCTCTGTAAACCAAGACCTTCTACTACTGTAACTGGATCAATATATTGAGTAAAAGCATCTGCTGATGGTTCACTTGCAAACACATCTTTTAATGCGTCAACCATAATGTCATAAACAATAGATGTGGTTTTACCATAAATATCTGGTGTTATTTCCCATTGTGATTGATTTATCATATTTGAATATTCGTCTGCAAGTTGTGTTTTTATTTTTTCTGACATCACAACTTTTACTTTGTCAACAACCGACATCATTGCATTTGCATATTGTGGTAACATTTTGTAATATCCACTCATCACTTGATCTAAAGCATCATCAACTCCTTTTATTATTTCATCGGGTAATGAATTCATTATTGATTGTAATGTTGGACGTACAAGATATTGAAATGAATATTTTAAATTGGTATTCATTTCTATTGTATGTTTATTTCTATCAAACATATAACTTGCTCCTACAAATGCACTTAAATTATTATTATTGTCGTAGTGAAATCTTACTTCTTCGCTAAATTGTAGTCCTTTTTGTATTTCATCTGCACTAAATATTGGACGATATGTTCCATCTAAATCATAACGTTCTTTAAGTTGATATATTCTAAAAGCTGTTGTATTTGAATAACTTAGCTTTGAATTAATTTTATGTTCCATCATAAAATTAATTCCTCCCATATCTCGTTTTGAAAAAATATTATCTTCGTTAAAATATGCAGATGTATATGGTGAAATATCTAATTCATTATTTAAAGTTCCTATTATATTACCTTTATAAGAAACACAAGGTTCGTCATTATGCTCATAATCTGCACTTAAGTGCATTGTTAGATTTTCGTTTGGTTTCCATTTAAGAATATCTCTTACTGAAATTGCTCCTTTACCACTTAAATCACTATTATCATAAAGATTAGTATTATAACCATCTCTTTCATTATAATAAAAAGCAAAACGATTAGCTATTTTCTCATTTATTGGAGTGTTAATCATTCCTTGAACTATTTTCTGTTTATACGAACCATAACTCATTTGAATATTTGCTTCAAAATTGTCAATAGGTTTGTTTGTAACATAGCTAACAGCTCCAAATTCTGCACCTTTACCAAAAAGTGTTCCTTGTGGACCTTTCACAATTTCAGCACGTTGCATATCAAAAATATCAGAACTTGCTGTTCCCATGTGAGTTACCGAAACTCCATCTAAAAATACAGAAATTCTTGGTTGAAAAAAAGAATAACTATTTGATCCATCAGAAGCTACTCCTCTAATCACATTTACTGAATATACACAAGATTGGGTTTGATTGTGATATCCTGGAGTAAAAAGACTTAATTCTTGAGGATCGTTTATGATAAGTTTATCAAGTTTTGAATCTTCTAAAACAGACAATGTGATAGGTACTTCCAAATTGGTCTGCAATCTTTTTTGAGTAGTTACATACGTTATTGTATTTCGTTGTTCTAAAGCTTTAATTGGCAATACAATATCAAGATTACCTGCTTTTACTGGTATTGTATCATTAGAATATCCAACATACGAAATTACAATTTTCTCGTTTTCATATTTTTGCGGAACATTCAACCGATAATTTCCATTCAAATCGGATAATCCGCCAAATTCTGTTCCATCAATTGAAAGTATAGCTCCGATTAAAGGTTCATTATTTGAATCTGTAATTTTACCGGTCATCTTTATTTGGGCTAATGAATCTAAAGTTCCCAAACATATAAAAATTAGTAATGCAGTTTTTAAATATCTCATATTTAATATTTTCATTTATGAGTAGTTGTTATTTTTATCCACAAATAAAATAATTTTTTATTAAACATACAAATAAAAATTTTTCATAAAAACTATATAATTTTAAATAAATGAAGAATCGCAGTAATTTTTTTGACTAACGTGTAACTTTATATTAAAGTGCTGTTACCTTATTTTAGAAAAATTAGACAACTATATTTCAAAACAAAACAATCAATAAAATTTACATTATCACAAATCAAAACTATGCAAAAGGCAACGTAAAATAGAATATTGTACCTTGTGGAATATTTGAATCTACCCAAATGGTTCCTCCGTTTTTTTCAACTAAATCGCGACATAGAATAAGTCCTAAACCTGTTCCTTTTTCGTTGGAAGTGCCCATTGTTGTGTTAAGATGATTATTTTCAAATAGATGAATCTTTTGATCTTCGGTCATTCCCATACCATTATCTGCAACAGATATCAAAGCCATGTTTTCTTCTTGTTCGTATTCATCTACTGATATTACTATTTTTCCATTTGGATAAGTAAATTTTATGGCATTGGTTAATAAATTTCTTACTACCGAATTCACAGCTTGCAAATCTGCAAAAACTTCGGTAAAATTTCCAATTTGACATTCTAATGTTATTTCTTTGCGAACTGCAAGATTATTAAACATTTCGATATTATGTCTAATAACATCTTCTATATCAACAACTTCTGATTTAGTTTTTGAATTTATAAACTGACTTTTTGACCATGATAATAAATTCTCTAACATACTATAAGTTGTTGTACTACTATCAAATATAAGAGAAGAATATTTTTGAATTAATTCTGTTGATGGGGTTTGTTCTTCTATTTCATTATTCAATATCATACTGATATTCTTGAGATTACCAACACTATTTCGTAAATCATGACTTATTAATGAAAACAATTTATCACGAAAGGCTACTTTTTCTGACAAGTTTTTACTTGAATTTTCTAGTGATAAATATTTGTCTTTTAAGGTTGTAATATCTTCTTTAAATGCCACATAATTTGATATTTGTCCTTCTCTATCAAATAATGGTGCAACAGTTATTAATTCCCAATATTTTTCTCCTGATTTTGTTGTACTTTCGGCTTCTCCATGCCAAACATTTCCATTTTTTGTGGTGATCCACAAATCGGTTACATTGGGTATCAATCCTGAACCAAAATTTCTTACTTTGTGTCCTATAAGTTCTTCTGACAAATAACCACTTTTTTTACATAATGCTTTATTTACATGAACTATTATTCCTGATGTATCGGTTATCATTATGGAACTACTTCCTGCTTCTAGTGCTTGTAAATAAATATTTTTGTCTGAATTTAATTCGGCTTGCTTTAGTTTTACTGTTTGAATTAATCCCATAAAAAATGTTTTATGTTTTTCTTCAAACAATACTTTTTTTAATCTAAATTTTACGTGTACTATTTGCCTATCGTTATTTAATAATTGTACTGATAATTCTGTATAATTTTCATCTTTTTCGCTGATTTGGGAGGTGATTTTTTTTAAATCGATATACGACTCTGTTGATAAATAACACATTATTGGGGTATTATCTAACAATACATTTTCGATATTAAGAAGTTCACAAAATTTACTTCCTACAAAAACAAATCTTAAATTATTATCTAAAACAAAAAATATATCATCTGAAAAAGGAAAAAGTTTTTCATACATTTCAACTTTTCCTCCTGGAAAAATAAATTCGTTTTGTTCTGAAAGTTTATTGTTAATATTTTGAATAACAGATTGTTGCGATTTACTAAATTTTCGATAACGCATATATAATATTACAGCAAAAAATATATTTAATACTGCAAGAAATATTGTTAATATATGCCAAAGATTAATTTCCGTAATTTTTTAATTATTAAATATTCAGCTGAAAAAATAAATTTTTTCAGCTGAATAAAATTATTTTATATTGAAACGTAAATTCTATATTCCCAAGGTTTTAGCAAAAATTGTTCACGTGAAGATAAACTTCCAGGTGCATTAGCAAACCAATTTTCATAATTGCCACACATGATTTCGCTTTCTGCCCAAAATTCTATTTGCTGATCACTTAAATTGAATATTGCAACAACTTTATTACTTCCCTTTACTCGTGCAAAGGCGTAAATATTGCAATTGTCAGTAGTCATAATTTTTGTAAAACTTCCACCATGAATACCATTCCAAAGTGCGGAATTATTGGTTTTTAATACATTTAAACGTTTATAAAAACTTTCTAATGGATAATCATTCCATTGAATATCAACTTTATCAAACAATGGTAAAGAATTGTTATATGCCGACTCTTGTCCACTATATATTAATGGCATACCTGGCAAACAATATGATAATACTGCAAATGTTTTTGCTCCATCACCAAAACGTTGATATTCTGTACCATTCCATGCACTTTCGTCATGATTTGATGTAAAGGTCATTCTATAACATTCTGGTGGAAAATTGAATATTTCGTAGTTTCTGTAATGGTCAAAATCATAAACATTTTGTTCTTTACGAGCTATTTTTTTCATCAAATTGTGCATTTCCCAACAATAACTCATATCAAATGCTTCATGAATTTCTGGTTTTTCCCATTCTGCCAACCAAAATAATGGTTTTAATCTATCTAATTCTCTTCTTGCATCAATCCAAAAATGATTTGGAACCAATCCTGCCATATCGCAACGAAATCCGTCAATATCAAATTTTTCTACCCAAAATTTCATTGCATCAATCATAGCTTTAACGGTATCAGGCTCTTCGTAATTTAAATGTGCAACATCTGTCCAATCTGAATTTGGCGCAACGATGTTTCCATTTTCATCGTGATGATATCTATGTGGTGCATTTTTTATCCATGGATTGTCCCAAGCTGTATGATTTGCTACCCAATCAAGAATTACATGCATGCCTAATTTATGTATTTCTTTTACTGTTTTGTCAAATTCATCGTATGTTCCAAAATCTGGATTTATTGCTTTATAATCTTTTACACTATATGCACTGCCTAGTGAACCTTTTCTATTTACTTCGCCTATTGGAAATATTGGCATAAGCCAAATTATGTCAACGCCCATATCTTTTAAGCGTTGCAAATGATGACGAAATCCCAATAAATTGCCTCCGGGGGTAAATTGTCGTATATTTACTTCATAAATATTGGAACTTTTTGTCCATTCTGGAGTCTGAAATGTCATAATTTTTTGTTTTTAATGTTTAATAATATACTAAATCTCTACTAGATTTTGTAAGCATTATTTTTAATGTTTGAATTAAATTATTTGCGTTTAACAATTGATCAAGTGTTACATGACAACGATAACGCCAATAATGATTGGGTTCTGAAGGTACATTTATTCGTTCTTCTGCGGGATATTTATTTCTTAAATTTTCGTCTAATCCTAAAATATCTTGTATTGGGAATATTGCCCACATTGATGGCGAATACAAATGTTGAAGCAAAATATCATAAACAACACTTGTTTCACAATAAAATGGTGCTTGTCCATTTTTGCCAAGTACATTATTATAAAATCTTTGTGAACGTGCATGATCTTCTTCCCACCAACCTCTTATGGGCAATGTATCATGACTTGAGGTTGTTGCTATTGATAAATATGGATATCCTGCGGTTCTTCCAAATTCTACTCTTGTTTCTTTTGGCATTCGCTGAATTTCTAAACTAAAAATATTGAGATTTTTCATCACTTCGGGAACACAGGCTGGTATCATTCCTAAATCTTCGCCACATACCAACATATTTGTTGCACTTGTTAAGGCTGGTAATTTTATTTCTGCTTGTTTTTTCCAAAGACTCTCATTTCTATTATAAAAATAATCGTTATATAGTTCAGCTATGGCTTGTTTTGTATGATTATCAAGATCTTTGTAAGAATATGTTTGAAACAATGAATGGCGTGGATGAAATGCTCCTGCTCGTTTTTGATCTGGGAAAAACATTAATTCACTTATCAAATATATCAACCCTTGCTTTATTTTTTGGAACATTAGCATCTCTTCTGTTGATGGTACTGCTATGGTTGCAAAGGCTTTTTCTATTTTTGATTGTGTATCATATTCTGATTTAAATCGATATTCTCCTTCGTGTCCTTCTATTTCTTCTAAAAATGAATGTTTTACATATCCTACTTGGTCTTTAAATATTTGACGCAACATATATTCGCGGATATATGGTGTACAAAAACGTTCATAATTAAAATTGATATTTTTATCTGAAAATTCATGAGAACTTATTGGTATTGCTGGGTCAAATACACCCATCAAACCTCGAGTATGTACTCTTGGTACTGACCATATTCTAAAAAATCCTAATATATGATCTATTCGATAGGCATCAAAATATTTTGACATATTTTGTAGACGTTCTTTCCACCAAGAAAAACCGTCTTTTTCCATTTCGTCCCAATTATATGTTGGAAATCCCCAATTTTGTCCATCATCTGAAAAATCGTCTGGTGGTGCTCCTGCTTGACTTTCAAGATTATATAATTGTGGATTTACCCAAGCATCTACACTATTTAAAGCTATTCCTATTGGAATATCTCCTTTTAATATTATACCATTTTCTCGTGCATATTTGGTTACTTTACTCAATTGTAAATGAAGATGATATTGTAAAAAGAAATGTATTGCTACATCATCAAAATTTGGATTTGTCTCTTGACACAATTCATCAACTTTTTCTTGATTAAAAGACGAAAATGTTCCCCAACGTGTATAATCTGGTGTTCCATAAAAATCTCGTAGATAGCTAAATACTGCGTATGGTTTTAACCATTTTGAATTTTTTTCAAAAAATTCTATATATTCTGGTTCTTGTAAAAATTCTCGTTTATTTTCGGTATATATTTGTTTAAAGAAAATAAACTTTGCACTCATTACTCTTTCATAATCAATCTTATCTAAACTATTTAGCTCGTTACGACGTTCATCATATATTTCTTGTGATAGTTTAGATGGCAAATTGCCCATTTCACTAATTCTCAAATACATTGGATGAAGGGCAAAAACTGAAACACATGCGTAAGGATACGAATCTTTATATGTATGTGTCATGATGGTATCGTTGATAGGCAATAATTGTATCATTCTTATTCCTACCTTTTTAGACCAATCAATCAACTTGATTAAATCTGAAAATTCTCCTACTCCAAATCCCTCATTACTTCTTAGTGAAAAAACTGGAATTGCAACTCCGACTCCTTTCCATGGATAACGTGGCAATTTAAAATCTTCATCGTTTAATATTATAAATGTACCATCTGGAAAAGAAATTTTGGGTAAATATCGAGTTACATATTCTTCTATTAATATTTTACCTGTTTTTTTACTGCAAATACAATAAACATAACCTATATATTGACTTAAATTTTTTAAATACAATTCTCCTGTCCATATAGGAAATTTTTCATCTGTAAGTTTTACTATAACATCGTTTCCTGGTGTTGAACTAATAAATTTTACAGATACATAATCGTCTTTACTAACTCTTACAAATGGGATTGATACTCTTATAGGATAACTATCTTCTTGTGTTTCTGACAAATAATTAGTTTTTTCTTTAGTATCTCTTTTAAAAATCACATTTGTAAATGCTGAAGATAGTAACGCATTTTGTGTAGAATTTGAAGGTTTCCAAAAATCGCGTACAAATACACTTTCTACATTTAACTTAGGAAAAACAAATTCTCGTTGTCCATATTCATATAATGTGGATACAACATTATTGTCTTTCATTAAGTATCTATATTTAAAATTTGTAGAATTTTTTAAGTCTACCGTTAATTCCCATTCGCCATCACTAGTTACTGGGGTCATCAAGTTTTTTCCTTGATTGGGAATTCCATCAACTAGTAATTGTTGACCATAACATGTGCGATAGTTTATTCTGAAGGTAATTTTCATCGTTTTGTTAATTCTATTTTGCCTTTTTAAATGGCTATATTTTGTTTTTTTGTAAGCTAATTTTGTTTTTTTTTGACGTAATAAAATTATAAAATTATTCAATACATTTTGCTTTTTTTATATAAAATAAATGAGAATATTATTTTATAATAATCTTAATTATTATTGAATGATTTTTAATTATTAATTATTTCATTGGAACAAATCCTTTATTTTTGAGTGTTCCTAATACAAATGTGGTATGATGATGACTTATAAAATCAAGCACTCCTAATTTATTTATCACAAATTCTTGATATTCTTTCATTGTGCGAACATATAGTTTTATCATAAAATCAAAATCTCCACTTATATTATAACATTCTGTTACTTCTGGTATTGAGTTTATGGCTTCTAAAAATGCAAGTCCATTATTTTTATTATGTTGCGTTAATCTTATATTACAAAATACAGGAAAATAACCTCCTAATTTTTCTAAATCTATTAATGCTGAATATTTTTGGATAATTCCTTCTTTTTCTAGTCGTTTTACTCGTTCAAATACGGGTGTAGATGACAAATTTACTTTTGAAGCTAATTCTTTTGTTGTAAGATTTGAGTTTTCTTGCAATTGCCACAAGATTTTTAAGTCTATTTCGTCAAGTTCCATTTTAGATATAGGTATTTTAGATTTTTTGTAAAAGAATAAAATTCTATTCATATATACAAATCATTGTTATATATAAGATATTTTTTCTATAAATTTAATAATTTTTGTTTTTTTTATCTATATTTTTATTTTATTATTATATATTAATTCTAAAATATAATTTTGCCACAGAATTTTTAAAATATAGAAAGTATAACTAAAAACACAAAAATATGAAGACAAATATTCTTGGTTTTCCACGAATTGGCGAAAATCGCGAACTAAAAAAAGCTACTGAAAACTTTTGGAATGGCAAAATTAATCAAGATTGCTTGTACAAAACTGCTAAGGAAATTAAAATTAGCAATTGGATTTTTTTGAAAAATGCTGGTATTGATTTTATTCCGAGTAATGATTTTTCGTTTTACGACCAAATTTTAGATATGTGTCTAACTGTGGGGGCAATTCCTGAAAGATATAATTCTTTAAAATGCAACATTTTGGAATTATATTTTGCTATGGCTCATGGTTATCAAAAAAATGGTATTGACCTTATTGCTATGGAAATGACTAAATGGTTTGACACTAATTATCATTATATTGTTCCTGAGTTTTATATTAATCAAAAATTTAGTCTTTTTTTTAACAAACCTCTTAATGATTTTCTTGAAGCTAAACAAAATGAAATTATTACTAAACCTGTTTTAATTGGTCCTATTTCGTTTTTACTTTTAGGAAAAGTTAAAGGTGATAGTTTTAATCGTATAAATTTGATTGATGATTTGTTAAATGTTTATTTTGAAATTTTTAAATCTCTTGAAAATCATGGTTGTGAATATATTCAAATTGATGAACCGTTTTTATGTACAAATTTAGACGATGATATCAAAGAGTTGTATTTGAATGTTTTCAAAAAAATTAAACAAAACACAAAACTAAATATTATTCTTACAACTTATTTTGATGGTTTAAACGAAAACACAGAACTTGCTTATAAATTAAACACATACGCTATTCATATCGATTTAGTAAGAGCTCCTCAACAATTAGATTTACTTCTTGCTTCTATTTCGCCAAACTCTATTCTTTCGCTAGGCATTGTTGATGGTAGAAATATTTGGAAAAATGATTTTAATAAATCTTTGAATATAATAAAAAAGGTAAAAGAAAAAATTGGAGATAATCGTATTATTATTTCTTCTAGTTGTTCTCTTTTACACGTTCCTATAAATCTAGATAATGAACATAATACTAATGTTTTAACTCATGAAATTAAAAGATGGTTAGCTTTTGCTAAACAAAAGGTTGAAGAAATTGTAACTTTAAATAATTTAGTGGGCGATAATAAAAATAAAATATCTATTGAAAAACTTGCTAAAAATAATGAAGATTGTGAAAATAGAAAAATATCTAAATTAATTCATAATCAAGATGTTATCAATAGAGTAAATAATGTTTCGCCTAAAGGTTATAAACGTACAAGTGAATATTGTCAACGTGCTAAAATTCAAAAAAAAGAACTTAATCTTCCTTTATTTCCAACTACAACAATTGGTTCTTTCCCTCAAACTAAAGATATTAGAGAAATTAGACTAAAATTTAAGAAAAATGAAATTTCAACTGAAGAATATAATATTTTGATTAAAAATGAAATTCGTAATGTTATTGAATTTCAAGAACAAATTGGTATCGACGTTTTGGTTCATGGTGAATTTGAACGAAATGACATGGTTGAATATTTTGGCGAACAACTTGATGGTTTTACTTTTACTCAAAATGGTTGGGTACAAAGTTATGGTTCTAGATGCGTAAAACCTCCTATTATTTACGGTGATGTGTCGCGTTCTAAACCTATGACTATTGATTGGATTAAATATGCTCAAAGTTTAACTAAAAAATATGTGAAAGGTATGTTAACTGGTCCTGTTACAATTTTACAATGGACTTTTGTTAGAAATGATCAACCTAGAGAAATCACTTGTAAACAAATTGCTCTTGCAATTCGTGACGAAGTTACAGACCTTGAAAAAGCGGGTATTAAAATTATTCAAATTGATGAACCTGCTATCAGAGAAGGTCTTCCTATTAGAAACGAATACAAAAATGAATATTTAAAATGGGCTGTCGATTGTTTTAAATTAGCATCTTCTAGTGTTAAAGATAAAACTCAAATTCATACCCACATGTGTTATAGCGAATTTAACGACATTATTGAAAATATTGCTAAAATGGACGCTGATGTTATTACAATTGAATGTTCTCGTTCGCAAATGGAATTATTAGATGCTTTTGGCAAATTTAAATATCCAAACGAAATTGGACCTGGTGTTTATGATATTCATTCACCAAGAGTTCCTAGTGTTGACGAAATCGAAAATTTAATTTTTAAAGCATCGAAAGTTTTAGATATAAACAAAATTTGGATTAATCCTGATTGTGGTCTTAAAACTCGTGGGTGGTCCGAAACTGAACTTTCGCTGAAAAATATGGTTGAAGCTACAAAAAAACTTAGAAAAAAATTTGATATTAAATAAAAAACAAGCCCCTAATATTAGGGGCTTTGTTTATTCTATTTCAATATCTTCTTCTGAATTATTAGAATTTTTTAATCGCTCTTGAACAACAGTTTGCGCTTCTTCTAATATAAAGTTATAGGTGTGTTTATCTAGCAAATGTTTTGCGGCTTCCATAAAAACAAATGATAGCATATTTTGCTGTTTTATTTTTTTGGCTTCTAAACGTAATGCCATCATTTTTTCGTCATTTTCAGCTCGCTCTGCTTTATTGCTATTATTTTTTTGTATTAATTCTAATCTTTTTTGTTCTCGTCGTGCTTTGGCTTCGATACGTTGCATTGCACTTTGATTTTTGTTCCATTCTTTTATTTTTCCACGTAAATGACGTATCATTTCGTTTAGTTTTTCTGCTAAAACAAAATATTCACATGTTGGTTTTCCATAATCTGGATGATCGCTCATCAATTGAAATCTACAATTGCACAATTCTGCTAACCAAACTCGCATTTTGGCTACATCTTCTTCATTGATAACGTCTTCAAGTGTTATTTCTAAATTTTCGTAAGTCATGGTTTTACTAATAAAAAGTAGCAAGTTTTAAAACTTGCTACTCGCTCTTAATTATTCTTAACAAATACCTATAAAATTTCAAAATGTTTTTTTATCTCCAAATGCTTAAATCTTGGAAAGATCTTCTGCGTTTATGAGTTGTAACAGAGGCTTCTTCGCCTTTCTGTTTTATTTTGGCTTCTTGTTTATCTTTATAATCTCTTGATATTCTTTCACTTCTATTAAGTATTCTTCTCAAAACTCCAAAATACAACATTATATAAAGAAAAATACTCATACCCCAAATTACAACTAGATTTAACCAATATGTTTCGATATAAAAATTACCTAAACGTTTTCGGGGTGCATAAAAATGTGCTCTTAATATTTTTGATCGTGGATCTAAATATATAGGACAAGCTTTTTGATACAAATGATTGTTATATTCTATAACTCGCTCGGTTTCTCGATTGTTTGTTACAAAATCTGACAACGACTCATTATGAAAATTGCGTTTTAATTCTAGATATTTTTCTTTCAATTCTGGTGTACTTTGCTGTTCCGAAATATAATTATCTTTATCTCGACAAGCATTTTTAAATTTTGATATATAAAATGCCCTAAGTTTTTCAAAATACGACCTAATAAGTTTTAAGGTGGCGTCATTCATCTTTTCGATTGTTAAATCTTCTACATTAAATTCTGGACGAATTGAATTATTATCTTCCATTTCGTTCATTATTTCGTTTTGAAGTGTCAACAAATCACTTTTAACGTCCTCTATCCTATCTGGATTATTTTTATTACGTTCGTAAGCATTTACTTTATTATCAAGTATTGTTAACCAAAAATCTCGTTTTATTAATGCTGTTTGCATTGATTTTTCGTAAGGATATAGATTTTTTTCGTAAGCATTATTGATAAATTGCTCTACTGCAAGTCCTTCGTATGCCCATCGTGCCGTAAATATTTCTCCATATAATGGAATTTTACCCTGTGTCGATATTGTGGGATTTAATTTATCAAAACTTACCAATACTCCACTTAAAATAATTTGAGGGATTATTAAAAATGGTATTAATATATAAATGGTTACTGTTGTTTTAAACCCATCAGATATATTAAGTCCCAATATATTAGCATTTACCCATACTGTAAATAACATTAACCAATATTTAAAATATTGATCGTGAATTTCTAAAATGGAATTTCCTATTATTACAAATGTAAATGCTTGAAATGCTGATAAAAACAACAATATTACAACTTTCGACAATAAATACGCGCCTTTATTTAAATTTAAAAACGCCTCTCGTTTTAATATTTTCCGATCTTTGATTATTTCTTGGGCACTTACTGTTAATCCTACAAACAATGCAACTATCACTGCCATAAATAAATACACTGGCAAATTGCTGTTGTTTAAGAAAACATAGCCATCAAGATTATCTTTTGATATATTTCTATATTTTATTATAAATGTAAGCAACATTGCTAAAAGCGGAGCTTCTAACAAATTAATGAGCATATACTGTGTATTGCTTAATTTTGCAAGAACATCACGCTTTACAAATATTCCAAATTGTTTTATAAAACCCGGAATTTTAAAATTTATTTCGGGCAAATGTTTTACTAATATTGAATGCTTTTTGTCTTTTGTTGCTTCTTTAAGAAAATATTCGTTCCACTCTTTGGGCGAAATTTTGCGAGTTTGTGTCGAATTTCCAAATTCGTCTACTATTCTACTTTCAACTATATTGAATATCTGTTCTGGATTTACATTTCCACAAGTTGGACATTCACTATCGTTCCAATTGGCTTGACGAATTTTTGATTTAAAATATGTTATACTTTCTACTGGGTCGCCTGTATATATTAAATATCCTCCTGTATCTAATATTATTAATCTATCAAACATTTTGAAAATGTCGCTTGATGGTTGATGAATTACCACAAATACTAATTTTCCTTTGATTGTTAAATCTTTTAATAAATCGAGGATATTTTCGGAGTCTCTTGATGATAATCCTGATGTTGGTTCATCAAGAAACAATATCGATGGTTGTCTTATTAATTCTAGTGCTATATTTAAACGTTTTCGTTGTCCTCCACTTATTCGTTTATTTAATGGATTGCCAACTCGCATATTTCTTATTTCATACAATCCAAGACTTTTTAATAATTTTAATACTGTTCTATATAACTGAAATCTTGAATAATTATCGAAACATTGTTTTGCACTATAATATAGATTTTGAAATACTGTAAGTTCTTCTATCAAAAGGTCATCTTGAGAAACATAACCAATTAAACCATCTAATTCTCCATTATTGTTATGGACATCTATTCCATTAACAAATATTTCTCCTGACGATGGTTTGAGATTTCCATTTAAAACGTTTAGCAATGTAGTTTTTCCGGCGCCACTTGCTCCCATAATTCCTACCATTTTGCCACTTCGTTCAAGAAAACTCATATTATGAAGTCCTATCGTTCCATTATTAAATTTATATTCTAGACGATTTACTTCAAATGTTATTCGTGATTTGGTTTTATCATAATTATAAGTAGAAAAAATATCACTATAATATATAGGTTTCATTTTTCCACCTCTTATAGAAGAGCCTGGCGAAAGTACATGAACACGATTTGAATTCAAAACTTGTCCATTTAGCATCAATTCTTTTTCTCCTTGAAATACAAATAACAACATGTTTACTGATTTAACAGCAAACACGATTATTTGTCCACTCATATTTTCACAATAAATATGTTTTATTCTTTCGTGATGAAAGCCATAATCACTATCTATTAATAAAACTCGTTCGCTATCTAGAATTGTTGTTGATGAATGAAATACAAATTCCATTAATAATTTGTATTCGTCTTCTGGTATAAAAAAACTTTCTGCTACTGTTTTTACAAATTCTAATTCTTGTTCTGATACTTCTTCGTTAAAATCAGAACTTATAAATTCTAGTAAACGAACTAATACTATAATTTTTTGTCGCTGAACTAGTTCTTTATTGATTGCTTCACAAATTACTAAAATTTTTGTACTACTTGCCGAAACAACTTTTTTCCTTTTACTATCGTTTTTTTGTTTACCTTTAATCTCATTAAGATTTTGCAAGTAAATATTCATGTACTCTTCAACTAATTCTTGACTGAGTTCATGACGTAGAAAAGTTTCAACAATATTGTTTTTTTCCGCCTGCGCTTTTGATGCGGCGACTATTGCAAACAACTGCATAAGCGCTTGAAGGATGCTTTCACTCATTTCGCGGAAATATTAATTTATCTTTTATTAGTTATTAATTTTTAAAACCTATTAATAAAATTGCAAATCCTGAATCTGATGCATATTCATCTAGACTTGCTTCTATTACACAATCTACTGTGGATGAAAATTTAAAATCCCAAAATGGCGTATTTTTATGATCTTTACTACAAAACAATTCATTTTGTTCTCTATCTTTTATTGTAAATATCAAATTGCCATCTGTTAATCCGCTACATGCGGCTATTCTATATGTGCTTCCTCCATAAAAGGTTACACTAAATTCTGCCGTTTCTTCTTTTGATATTGGGGTTTGATATACTTGTCCATCACTTATATATGATGATGGTAAATGTTGAGCACAAAAATTTAACAAAGTGTCGGCTTGTGCATTTGACTTTGTTGCTGTAAAAAGCGAAATCAATAATATCGATACAAAAATAATATTTTTCATCTTTTAATTATTATGATTAATAATAGTGTTGATATTGATTTTTAATCTGTTATCTTATTTCTTAGTTTTTCTATTTTTTTGGATATTGTTTCAATATGTTGAACATCAATAACAGCTTCTGTTTCACTATTTATATATGTAATTTTTTTATCTTCTTCTGTTACTGATGGTTTAAATGTATATTTGATTTGAATATCATCAAATATTGCTGCCAAGTCTGACAATTCTTCTACAAATGAATCATATTCTGTTGTCAATTTCCCATAATATGGTCGCAATAAATCTATCAAATTATTTAATGGACATTTTTGTTGTCCTATCATTTCTATTATTTCTGGATTTAAATCTTTGGCGGGTGCTATGTGGGTTAATAAATATAATCCTTCTACCCATCCTCCTGCTATTATTAATGCGCCTACTTCGTTTCGGTCAGAATTCATTAAATATGAATCTGACTCTCTATACATTATTGAAGCTATATATAATAATGAATCTTTATTTCCATTGTTACGCTCTATACGTTTCATGGTTTCTTCATTAAATGAATTCATTATGCCTAAATCTTGACTCAATGTTCTTATTGCGGCAAAATAGGCTGCAGCATCGGGCAATTGTTCAAATACATTGATATAACCTAGATTGGCTCCATAAATTCCTATGTTTAAGGCTTGTTTAAAACTTGTAGTATAATTTTGTCGTTTATCTACTCTATTTAAAAGTTCCTGATTATAAGGAAGATCTATTTTCTTTATCACTGATGCCAATTGAATAGGTGATGGCACATTAAATAGACGATTATTTACTTTTACTAATGCTCCTCTATTCGGATCTAATATTTCTTCTTTTTGTGAAGAATCTTTTGGCTGTTGTGTATTTTGCTGATTGTTGGTGTCTCCACTTGTACAACTGCTTAATACTGTGCATGCTAATACTGATACTGATAAAATGCTAATAAATAAGTTTTTCATCTTATTGTTATTATCTTTGTTAAATTCTGTTTGATTTGCTTTATTTCACAAATATAGTTTTTTATTTGCTATAAATAAACATTATTTGTTATTATTTTTATTTTTTTTTGTGCAACAATTTTCAAACCAAACATTTTATTTTAGTTGATTACTATTTTTATTTAACATAAACTAATGTTGCGCCTCCTCCATATTCTTCAAAAGATGCGTCTTGATAGCTATATTTCCGATACTTACGGTCTAATTCTTTACGTACTTCTAATTTTAATGTTCCATTTCCTTTGCCATGAATAAAAACTACTTTTTTGATATGTGGATTTTTTATACTCGCGTCCATTTTTTCTCTAAAGGTTTTCATTTGCAAATCTAAGATTTCTTTGGCACTCATTCCACGTTCATCATCAATTAGTTCGGTGATATGTAAATCAATAATTAATTTATCACTTTCTGGTTTTATCGACTTATTTACGTGTGATTTTTGCTCTTTTTCTCTTACTATTTTGTTTATATCTTTATTTTCTAATGATTTTATTAATTTTTCTTTGGCTTCCGCTATGTCTGAATCATTATAAATTTCGCTTATTATTGCTTTTTCTTCAAAAAAATCATTGGTTTTATATGATAATTCTTGAAAAAATTTTGGCGCATGTATTTTTATTTCTTTTTCTACTGGAGTTTTTATGGATATATGTCCATTTTCAGCAAATAAAAATTGAAATTTCATAAATGGTATTTGAGTTAAATCCATTCTAGATATATTTTCAATATATTCTTTGGTATTGGGTTCTAAAACTCCTACTTTCATGGAAAATACTTTCCCTACTGGTTTTATGTAATTATAACACACTTTATAATTACTATCATTTATCAAATAAAAATCTAGATTACTTTCTTCTGGCTTATTTGCATTTTCTGGAACAAATCCTGAAAATATTTCGATTGTATTATTTGGTTTCACATATTCTTCTTCCTCTTCTTCAATAGGTTCTGATTTTTGTGAAACTTCACTTTTATTTGATTTTTCGGATGAATTTTGATATGAATTTTTTGTTACTTCTTTAATTTCAATTGGTTGTTCTGTCGGGTCAATTATTAATTCACTCGCTTTTGCTGGAACTTCAAAATCATCACTATTCAAAACCATTATGGTTCCGTTTTCCAAAACTCGGGTAACGGTTCCTTTATCATCTTCGTTAAGAAACTTAACTTTATCTCCTTTTTTGAATTTCATCACTTTTTATTTTAAGATGCGTCAAAGTTAATTAATTTTGCAAAAAATATAGCAAACTCATATTCAGAAAGATGAATATTTTTTAAAAAAATATTTAAATTTCTGATTTTTAATTACTTATTATTTAGAAATTATTAAAAAAAATATAAATGAAAGCGCCAATTAACATATCAATTTCTGATTTTAATTACGAACTTGATGAAAACAGAATCGCAAAATTTCCTTTAAAAGAAAGAGATAAATGCAAATTGTTGATTTATAAAGATAAACAAATTTCTGAATCTATTTTCAATAATATTGGATCTTTATTACCTGAAGATGGTTTAATGATTGTTAACAACACAAAAGTTATTCCGGCTCGTCTTGAATTTTTTAATAGCAATGGAGCTAGAATCGAAATTTTCTGTTTAGAACCTTATTCTCCAACTGATTACGACAGAAATTTTGCTTCTAAAAATACTTGTGAATGGAAATGCTTAGCAGGAAATCTTAAAAGATGGAAAAATTTTGACCTTTCTAGAACTATTGTTTGCAAAAATCAAGAGGTCACGCTTACTGTTAAAAAGATGCAAGTTATTGGTGGTGAAATTATTGCTCAATTTTTATGGAATGGTGATTTCTCTTTTTCTGAAATTATTGATGCTATTGGTAGTATTCCTATTCCTCCTTATTTAAATAGAAAAGCGGAAGAATCTGATAATATTGATTATCAAACTGTATATTCTCATTATAAAGGTTCTGTTGCTGCGCCAACTGCTGGTTTACATTTTAGTGATGAACTTATGAATAGTTTAAATACTAAAATTGGACAATTAACTTTACATGTTGGTGCTGGTACTTTTAAACCTGTTAAAACAGAAACTATTGGCGAACATGAAATGCACCGTGAATTTTTTTCTGTTTCTAAATCGCTTTTAAAAGATATTTTAGATCATCAAGGTAAAATTACTGCTGTGGGAACAACTTCGGTTCGAACTCTCGAAAGTTTATATTGGTTAGGTGTTAAAATGATTGATAATCAAACTACTGACTTCCTTCCTCAATGGGATTGTTATGATATGAGAGATGATATTTCGCTTAATGAATCTTTTCAACAGATTATTAATTATTTAGACAAAAATAATGAAGAAAATTTTAAAGCTTCAACTGGTATTATGATTTGTCCTACTTATAAATATCGTGTTGTTGACAATATTATTACCAACTTTCATCAACCTGAAAGTACTCTTTTATTATTAGTTGCAGCTGCGGTTGGTGATGATTGGAAAAATATTTATAAATACGCTATCGAAAACAATTTCAGGTTTTTGAGCTACGGCGACGGAAGTTTTCTTCAAATTAATAAATAAAATTCTTTATTTTTACTTTCTTTTTGTAAAATTAATCACTAATTTTATCTCTTGATAAGATTTAGTGATTTTTTTACAATTTTAAAAATATGATAAATAACAAAACTCTAAAACTCAAAGTTTTAACAATTTCTATTTTATACTTTTTTATAACAACTTCTGTTTTGGGTTGTAATAATGATAATAATAACAATAATAATAATAAACTTGTTTTAAATAATATTGACTCTATTTTTAATAAATTGTCGTTAAGAGACAAAATTTTGCAATTATATTTATATGATATTCAAAATCATAAATTATCTATAAACAAAACTATTCCTCAAGGTATTATTTTAAATAGAGATAATTTTAAACAATTAAAAAAAGATTGTAATAAATTAAAAGACAGTATTTTAATTCCTAAATTTATAATCACTGATATTACTGAACCTTTTTCTGATGTTCCATGCTATTTAAACTCTTATGCTGTTAGAACTTGTAGAGATACTGCTATTTATAAAAATTGGGCTGAACAAATGGCTGACTCTTTAAATTCTATTGGTATTATGGCGGTTAAAGGTTTTTTTGCTGATTTTTCGGATATTAAACAAAATATTTCGGACAAAAAATTCTTAGAAAAAATTAATATTGCCAAAATCACTATTAACGCTTTTCTAAAAAAAGGAATTATTACTTTTATTAAATCTGACTTCTCGAATATTAAAGACGAAAAAAGAAAAACTTTTTTTCAAAATTATGTCGACTCTCTTTATTGTTTAGGAAACAACTTAATTTATAAACATAACTCATTAAATTTTAAAAAGATAAATAATTTTAAAGATTTTTTGACTTTAAAAAACAATGATTTTGATATTATTTATAGTAATTTATCTCCTGAAATTTTTATGAAATACATGCTTATTTCTATCAAAAAAAATAAAAAATTACGTAAAATTATTGATAATAAAGTTTATAATATTATTAAACTAAAAATAGATACTAAAGATTTTAATAATAACATTTGTTTTAATTTTAATAAAGATTATTTTTCTTGGAAAACTCTTTCTCTATCTACAACGTGTATTGCTAACAAATCGTCGTTTTTACCTTTAAAAGATATTAATAATTTACAAATTTTGCAAATTGGTGGGCTTAGATTATATGGTTTTGCTTCTGAAATTAAAAATTATTGCAAAGCTAATTATAAATATGTTCCTAATAATTATAATTCTATTTTAAATAATTTAAATAATTTTTCTAATAAATCTTTGATTATCTTAATTAACGATAGTATTACTGATTTAAAAACAATAACAAAAATCAATTCTAAAACAAGAAACAAAAACTCTTGTGTTATTAATTTTAACAATATTTCTAATCTTTCTCGTATTAAAAGTTATTCTTTACTTCAAATATACGGAAATGACTATGAATCTGCTAAATATGCTGCGCAAACTGTTTTCGGAAGTAATTTTGTTAATGCAAAAACTCCAACTGATATTTCGTTTGATATTAAACAAGAAACTGGCAAGATAATTAAACCTAATCGTCTTCAATTCAAACCTTTAGAAGAAGTAGGTTTTAACAAAAACTATTGCGATACTATCGACTCTATTGTTAATATGGCTATTAAACAAAATTGTTTTCCGGGATGTCAAATTTTTGCTTCGTATAAAGGTAATGTATTAATTAACAAAGGGTTTGGAAAATTTAGTTATGACTCTTCTTCTCGAAATGTTTCTCAAAACACAATGTACGACATTGCTTCGTTAACTAAAATTACAGCTCCTACTATTATTCTTATGTATTTGTATGGCAAAAAATTACTTAATATCGAAGACAATATTGGCAAATATTTTAAAGACACTATTATTGATTGGTCTAATCTTCCAGCTGATACTATTATTGAAAAAAAGACTATTTCTATGTCTGATTTTAAAAAATTAGACAAAAATATTCCTTTAAAATTGGTTGAAATTAATGATAATCAAGTTACTTTTAACGATACAACTTTAATTAGAAAAAATATTCCTCAAAATACCATTTTTGGTGTTCCTATAAAACTATTATTACTTCACAAAAGTGGTATTTATCCTTATTTACCTTTCACAAAAATTACTTATTACGTTTCTACAAAACGAAAAATGCTAAAAGAAGAAGGGGTTAAAATTGATAAAATGACCAAGGATGAAATTAATCAACTTGCTTTTGATGAATTTTTTAGTGAAAAATATATTAAAAATGTAGCTGAAACCAAAATTCATCAAAATTTATGGCTAAAAAACAAATGGAGAGACTCTATTGATATTAATACTCGTAGATTAGCTGTTGACGACAAAAAAAATTATAAATATAGTGATATCAATATGATATTATTGCAACAAATGGCTGAAAATATTATTGATTGCAAAGCCGACGATTTTTTAGAAAAAAACTTTTATAAACCGCTTGGTATGTATAGAACTCATTATAATCCAACAAATTATTATCATTATAGCTGTTTTGCGCCAACTGCCAATTCTACTTGGGGGGGAACAATGCTTCAAGGCGATGTTCACGATCCTTCGGCGGCTGTTTTGGGTGGTGTTTCTGGAAATGCGGGCATTTTCTCGTGTGCTAAAGATTTAGGTATTCTTTTTCAAATGGTTTTAAATAAAGGTTATTATGGTGGTTGTCAATATATTGACTCTTCGGCTATTAAAAAATTCACTACTAAACAAAAAGACTCTGGTAGAGCGCTTGGTTTTGACATGGGACCTAATGCTTACACTGCTAATAATGCTTCTAACAAAACTTTTGGTCATACTGGGTTTACTGGTACTTGCGCTTGGATTGACCCTGAAAACGAAATTGTTATTGTGTTTTTAAGCAACAGAGTTCATCCTAATGCTGATAATCAAAATATTAACAAGTTTAAAGTCAGAAAAAAGATTAGTCAAGCAATATACAATGGTATTTTCAATAATAATTAGTAAAGTTTAATATAAAATTCAAAAAAGATAAAGAATATGAGTATCTTAACTTTTAAAGATATTAGTGATTTTTATAAATCACTTTTTTATAAATTTACCTACTTTATTTCCTGCTTTTATGGTGTAACTACCTGGAATTAAAGTTTCTACATTAATACATTGACCTTTGTCTACTTTTAATGTTTTAACTGTACGTCCTACACAATTTTTTATTTCTACAGTCTCAAGATGATCAATATCTATTGAAACTTTAAATGATGTTTCTGCAGGCCAAACTTTTAATTCTTCTATTATATTTTCGTTTTCTGCCATTTCTGTAATTATGATTTCTGTTACAAACGACGCAGAATCTAATGAATCAATTTGTTGTGCTACAGATACTTTAATAAACAAGGTTAAAATCAAACTTAATAATATTCGCTTCATATTCTTCATCTTTCAAAATTATTATCATTGGTTAAACGTCAATTTTTTTATATTGTTATTTGTTAAATTTTAATTTAACATTTTTTAGATTTTTTAATCATCTAATTTCTACTATATAGATGCAAAAACATATCAAATTCCATAAAAAAAAATTAAAAAAAATCACTTTTAACAATTATTTAAAATTGATAACCTATGCCCCACTCTATATATTCTGCTTTCATAAAATATGTTCTTAATCCTAAATTCGCTATTATATTATTAGTTATCAAATAATTAACAGCTACTCGATGGTACATAGAACCAAATGAATTTGCTTTTGAAAACATATAACTTCCAAAATGTAATGTTGCTGAAGTTTTTCCAAAGTTAAATCCATATGAAGCGTGTATTCCTCCTGATATAAAATCTTTTTTAGAATATTCTATATTATCTCTATTAAAAAAATATTGGTCTGACGGATCTCTAAACAAGTCAACTCCAAATCCAAATTTAGTTCTTTTTCCTGCTTTGTGCGAAATTTCTGATGTTAATGAAGTTATACAATATTTTGGTCCTTCTGGTTGTCCAGACTCGCGAGCACCCATCGAAAATACTATACTTTTAGTCCATTTTCGTTCTATTGTGGTTTTTATTGGTTCGCCTTGATATTTGGGTGCTATTTCGCCAATTCTACTTTCAACTCCTATATGCCATTGCAAAAGATTTAATCCCAAATTTGGCAACTGCATACAACCATTTGAATAATGTACAAAATTTCCTCCTAAAATTAATTTTGTAGACTGATTTTTAAACAATTGTATTTGTGGTCCAAAACAAAAAAAGGCTGAAAATCGTGAACCTACCAACAAATTTAATGGATTATCGTCGGTATCAAATTTTTTTGTTACATACGCAACGCCTGCCAAAAATCTTAAATCTAATCCAAAAAAATTATTTTTTACACAGGGAAATTCTGAAACTATTGCTGTTGAAAATGCTTTTCCCAACACATTATAATGAAAATCTTCATAATAAAATGCAACTCCTACTCGTGGTAAATTATATTGTGTTTCCCATTCTCTAACTCCGTTTGTTTCAACAAGATATTCTACTGATATTCCATCGCCTTGTTTAAAATTTAATACTCCTGACAAATCTCGATGATCATATACTGGTCCATGTAAATAACGAACTGATAAATAATGATTTCGTGGTAATTTTGTTTTTAATGTATCTGATGAAAATACTCTATTAGAGAATGTCAACAACAAAATATTTAATATAATGTATATTGAAATGCGTTTCATTGTTTATTGATTATTTTACCTTTACCCTGTTTTTCAATTAGTTTTACAAATGGATTGCCTTGATAAATTATATCTCCTGTCCAATAAATATTTGCTATTAATGAGTCTTGAGGATTTACATACACATTTCCTGAACTATATGTATCTATATGTGCGTTGTTTACTATTAATTCTTCTGCATTTATTATCGACGAATAGCGAGGTTCGGTATAAAAATCATTACAAACACCTCTCACTTTATAATTTCCTGTTCCAAACCAAACATTTACTATTATTTGGGGAGATTTTACTATTACGTCTAATTCACCAACTCGCTCTGTAAATACATATCTTTCAATATCAATTGTATCTTTTGACACAACTTTTGCCGAACCGTAGGCATAAACATTTGTTATGGTTTTATAATGTACTTCGGCTTGTGGTATTCCATTGTAATTTCTTACTATTCTAAATTCATTTTCATTTGTTAATTCTATTGTGTGTTCGTCAGATAATTTTGCATCTATTTTATCAATCAAATTTTCACCACAAGTAATTGTAATATAATCAATTGTATCTTTTACTAAATAAACATCAAACGCGTCTTTAACGTTTAATAATGTAATCAAATTGTCGAAATAAATTGTTTTTGAGACTTCTTTTCCTACAGATTTAAAAAAATCAGGTGCATTGCTATTGTCACAACCATTAAACAATAGTAATAATAAAAATAAAATGTTTTTCTTATTCATATTGATAATAAACTATATTTCAGATAGTTCTCTTTCTAAAATGGTTAATTGCATAATTTGATTATCAGAAAGTTCTTTGCAGGCTCTACATTCAGAACGAATAAATTTTATCCAAGCTTCATTTTTTGCTTGTTTATCTAACAAATCACGTTTTGTTGATTGTATTTGTTGTATATTTGCCTCATAATTTTCTTTTTTTCTTGATGATAACGAACTATCTGTCAAAAATTTAGAATATTGTTCTTCTGCTTGATCCAAAAAACTTAAATCTGCCGAGCCTAATCCCGGGAAACATTCAAATTCTGAATTTTCACCTATTGTTTCTAATATTGGAGATATTTTATTGTTGATAGAAACAAAAAAATCAGGATCTTCAAATCCTGCATCATATAAAATTTGTTTTATTTTGTGGCTATTTTTTATTTTTAATGAGTCAAATTCTGATTTATCTTTTATGGTTAATAAAAAATCTTTATTGTTTATATGAAAATCTTTATAAACTGAAATATAAGCATCAAATTCATCTTCTGTAATTTCTAAATGGTCATATTTTCCACCACAAGAAACAACTAATGTTAATATAATTAATAATATAGCTACTAAATTTTGTTTCATAACTTTTCAAATATTCGTTTGCAAAATTATAAAATAAAATCTTAAAAATTAAAATGTTATACTAAAAAAAGATTTATACATTTTATAATCATAAAATTCAGATTTTTTTTAATATTTTTGCTTAAAATAAATTGTTAATCATGAAAAAAATATTCGCTTTTATTATACTATTTTTTACGATATCAAATGTTTTTTCGCAAAAAATAACAATTTTAAAAAATGATGTTTCGTTAGGCACGGTTTTAACTATAACGCACAATAAATCAAAGATTTCGCCAATAAGTGATATGTTTTTAACTTTAGGTTACGACGTTTGCCAAATTTGTATAAAAGGTCTAAATTTAAATATTACAGACTCATTAAATAATATTTTTTTATCATTAAAAAATGGCAATTATGCTAATAATCTTAGCAATCGTTCTTATTCTATTGCTGCGGATGGAAAATCTGCTATTTATGTTGCAAAGATGATTAAAACTTTAAAAAACAACGAATTACCTCAAAATGTATTTTTATTAAATGTTGAAGATTTTAATAAAAGAGAAAGCGATAGTGCATATCCAATTGCTATACCTCCCTTAAATCCAACTGGTTGTAGACTTTTTATTTCTGCAAATAGTGATAATAAAATTCAATTTAATTCAGCTCAAGAATATTATTTAACTTGGGTTGGTTATGATGGAGGAACGGCAAAATTTTTTACTGACCCAACCAAAGATCATAAAAAAATATTCTCCGAAAATGGTGAAATAATTTATGAAATTCCAAAATTTATGAATTCGGTAGTAAATCCTACTCAGAAAAATCCTAATCCCGCGGAATTATCAATCGAAGGTTATGACAAAAATCGTCATAATGATAAAAATTATTATCTTAAAGAATATAAATATGATATTATTTTGATTGGAAATTCAATTTTACATAACTTAGAAAAACCTGAATATAAAGAGGTTAATAGAAAATATTTTGGAAATTATATGACAATTAATTTAGCTACAAGTGGTTACAGAACTGAAAATATTATTTGGGAAATAGAACATTATAATTTTAATACTCAAAGAGCTAAGGTTTGTATTCTTGAAGTTGGGACAAATAATGTAGATCGCAAAAATTATCCATATCGTTGCACTGCAACTGAGGTTGCAAATGGTATTATGAGAATTGTTAGGTTGTTGCGTCAAAGAATTCCTAGTGCAAAAATTATTTTATTGGCTTGTTTTCCTGGAAGTTATGATGGTCAATATCCTACTTCACACAGACTTATTCTTGAAAAAACTAATAATATTATTAAACAAATTTCTGATAATAGAAATATATTTTATGTAAATGTTAATTCAACTTTTTTAAATTCAGATCTTTCTATAAATCATGATATGATGGAAGATTGGCTTCACCCAACTCCAGAAGCTACTGACTTGTGGCTCAAAAAAATAGAACCTTTAATTAAGCGTTTTTTTGAATAATAATATTTAAACATAAACTAAAAATCAATAAATATGAAACACTTATGCTTAATGTTTTTTTTGTGTATTTTTTATACACAAAGTTTTTGTCAAAAAAATTATTCTGAATTTGTGATTGATTGCGAACTTGAAATGGTTTATATTCAAGGAGGTACTTTTAATTATGGTGATGGAGAATACGACAATATTACAGGTGAACGCCATTTACGAGAAGTTACTGTTCCAAGTTTTTATATGGCAAAATACGAAACTACTCAAAAATTATGGGAAACTGTAATGGGTTATAATCCATCTTTTTTTAAAGGTAAAGATTTACCTGTTGAAAATGTTTCTTGGAATGAAGTAAATAATTTTATAACTAAATTAAACCAATTAACAGGAAAACAATATTGTTTACCAACTGCTGAAGAATGGGAATATGTTGCTAAAGAAGGTGTTTCGGAAGATTGGAAATTATATAGCGGAAGCAATAATATCGACGAAGTTGGTTGGTATGTAGATAATTCTGAAAAAAAGACGCATTCTGTTGGTCAAAAAAAACCTAATGCTTTTGGTATTTATGATATGACTGGTAATGTGTGGGAATATCATTCAAATTACGAAGGAGGTTTTAAAGGTGGTAGTTGGCACTGTAGTAAAGAAAATAGTGAAATAACTTATAATGGCAGAACTCATCCTGATAATAATAATTTTGATTATATTGGTTTTAGATTAATTTTGTATACTGAAAAGTGTAATTAATTTTGTTTTAAAAAAAACAAGTAGTAAGAAATTTTAATCAAAAACAAAACTTACTACTTGTTTTATAATCAATAACTAAAACTCAATTTCTAATTCTTTTCCGTGATAATCAATATTTTTGGTTATTGAACTTCCTGCAATTTTTATTGTTATTTTAATATCTGATTTCATTTCTGGATAAGTTCCTTTACACGAGCCTATTACAAGTTTTTGTTTTGCATCATTCCAATTAAGGTTAATTTCTGTATATAAACCTTTTTCATAATCATAATTTACACCATTATCATTATATAAAACAAATTCAGCATCTTGACCAGGATAAATTATTAAATCAAGTTTAGTATCATCAATAGAAGCTGTGTTTTGTGCTGGTTTTGCAAATGGAATTATACTTCCTGCACGTACATATACGGGTATTTCATCTGGTAAAACTGAAACAATAATTTTTCCAGAAGTAACTTTATCTTGTGAATAAAAATCAAACCAACCTCCTTTGTTTTCAGGAAGATAAACGTCTGTTGTTGTAGCGCCAGCTTCTAATATAGGTACAATCATCAAACTTTTTCCAAACATATATTGACAATTGTTTTTTAAAGAAGCTGTATCTTTTGGAAAATCCATAACTAACGGTCTCATAAGAGTATAGCCGTTTTTAGAAACTTGTGAAGCTTGAGAATAGATGTATGGAATTAAACTATAACGAAGATTTAAACATTTTCTGGAGGCATTAACAACATCGTTTCCGTAATTCCAAAATTCAGTATCTGTCATATAACCATGAACACGCATAAGTGGCAAAAATACAGACACTTGCAACCATCTTAAGAAACATTCATGATATTCTTTACTTGAATATTGTTCACGAGGACGGAAAAATCCACCAGCATCATATGTCCACCAAGGCATTCCTGAAGCCATATATCCAAGTCCACCAATAATTTGATTTTTTAATGTTGTAAAATCATTTCCAACGTCGCCAGACCATGTAACAACTCCAAAACGTTGAATTCCAGGAAATGCGCTACGTGTTAATATTAAATTTCGTTTATTTGGATCATCTTTACGTAGTCCTGAATATACAGTTTTATTTACAAAAAATGGAAAAGCATTTCTGTAAATTTCACCAGGTTCAGAATTTTCACCAATTAAACGACCTTCTAAATCATCATTTTCAGGTTCGGTTGCATCTTGCCACCAAGCATCTATATTGTATGGTTTTAAAAGTCTGTCGCTGAAATTGTTCCAATAATAATCTGAAGCCTTTTGATTAAAAAAGTCAATCCATGTTGTATTTGGAATATAATACGAACTATCTTTTGCCATGCGACCTACTTCTGAATTTTCATCAACTTTTGCCCAAACAGAAAGCATAAAACGTAAATTCATTTTGTGAAGTTCATCAACCAAAGTTTTTGGATTTGGATAAAATTGTTCGTCAAATTTCATTGCATTCCAACCGTATTTTCCCCAATATTGCCAATCTTGAACTATCACATCAACAGGCAATTGCTCTTTTTGAAAACGTTTTGCTGTATTTATAATTTCGTCTTGAGAATGAAAACGTTCACGACAATGAATATAGCCAAAAGCCCATTTAGGAAGTAATGGTGTTTTTCCAGAAACAGCTCTATAAGAAGCAATAGCCTCGTCAGCCGAACCTGCAAAAACAGTATAATCAACGCCATTAGAAACTGGAGATGAAAAAGTTGTAGAATTGTCTACTTTTCTATAAAATACTTTTGGTTTATCTTCAGAAGTTAACGAAGCTTTTAAACTATGATTTCCTTCTGATAATGAAACAATTGTAGAAGTAGTTGGAGGCAACCAAACATTAAAAATATCAACAACTTTTTCGTTGTCAATTTCAAGATTATGACGACGCGCCATTTTATTACCTACGTCAAGCAAAATTGAATATTCACCTTTTTCGGTTATATTTAATTGAGCTTCAAAATTATTACTTTGACGAATTTCTTTTTTGCCTCCTTCTGTTGAAGTAACATTAACTTCTTCAGTTTCACCATTTTCAGAAACTCTATCAAGACAAATACAACTATCAGCAGGATTAAAATCGGTTAACCCGCAATTGTTCCACAAAAGTGCATAACCTTTGTTAGAAATTACAAAAGGTATTGATATTTGGGTATTTACCTGTGTTAAACGTCTTGAAAGTCCACGAACATTTAAATTACCATCTTGAAATTGTCCTAATCCATAAAGATACTCATCTTCAGGAGAATAGAAACTTTGACGAGATTGATATGTAGTTAAATTTTGTACAGAGTCGTCAACAACACTACGACCTAATTCTGACAAAATTAGTTCATCATTTTCGGTATAATAGTTTATACAAGCATCTGATTTATTGACTTTTGCTGTCAATTTAGGAAGATAAACTACAATTTGAGAGTCGTTTTCAGAAACGTTAAATTTTGGTGCGGAAATATTGTCTAAATAAATTAAATCAGCAACAATAGGTTCTTCTTTTTTTTGAAAAATCACTCTTACTGAATTGTCATTTAAAGGACATAATTTTAATTTTCCATCTTTAGTATTGATATTCACTAATTTATCTTCTTTCTGCCAAGATTTTACATTATTATTATCAGCACAATTTGAAAAACCTAATAATGTAAAGGCTAAAAGAGATAAAGTGTTAATTTTAAATAAGTTAGCAGTATTCATAACAATAATTAAGTATTAATAAATTGGAGCAAATTTACAAAATATTCAAATAGTCTAAAACAATAAAATATTCAAACCACAAAATTTTTTTTTGTGATTTGAATTTTAAAAAGTTAACAAATATTAATCATTGAATTATAGTTCTTTAACTAAACGTAAGTCATAAATTCCACCAACTTCAGTTCCTTGAGAAGTTTGAAATTTAATGCGAACAGATTTTTTATCTTTTAACAATTCTTCAGGAATTGGATATTCAATTGTTTTAAATTGAGATTGGTTCCAACGATTTGTATTATTTACAGTTGCAATTTTTACATCATCAACTAAAATATCAAAAATTTTAGTTCCCCAATGATTAACCCCCCAATATTTTACATAAACAGAAAGTTTTTCAACTCCTTGAGTTTTAAGTTCATAACTAAAAAATCCGCCATTAGAAGCATTACGGAAAAATTCATTATGATCATTACCAGAATTTGATTTTTCAGATTGCATAAAATGGTCAGCTTCAGGTTGTTGTTCGCCAGGAGAAACAAAATCTGTTGAACGTTGACTTAATATAATCTTCTGATTTTCAATAGCAGACAATGAGTCAATATAAGATTGATAACCATTTTTTGAAAGTGCTAACCAATAAAGCATATATCTTGAGTCGTGAATTTGATAAAAAGGAACTAATTCACCGTCGATAGCATTTTTCATTTCAACATTTAATTTAAAATGTAGAGGTTTTCCTTCAACAGCAACTAATTTATTTTCAATATTATCGATATTGTCATCAATTAAAATAGGAGCTTTATCGATAGGGAAAAGTTCACCACCTGGATATTGACCAAAACGGCTATCGTCAGCTATTATACCTCGTAAATCTTCAGTTCCAGTTTTCATACCTAAAACAATTGGTCCGTGCATAATTGCAACATAATTAGGAACATTTGGCATGTGTTCTACAGAATTATGCATTGGGAAAGAGATTTCAACAACATCACCTTTTTTCCACTTTCTATCAATTTCAACATAAGACTGAGGTTTTGCACTAAATTGATATGGTTTTCCATTGATAATAATTTTTAACTGATTATCAGCCACCCATTTAGGAAAACGTATCATCATTTTAAATTGAGAATTTCCTTTTGTAATAGAAATTTTTGAAGTTTCTGCAAATGGAAATTGAGTTTCTTGTTTAAGAGAAATTCCACGTTGTTTCCAATCAAGAGTTGAAGCTACAAACAAATTAACATACAACGAGTTATCGTTATGAGTATAAATAAATTGAGCATATTTTCCATGATTTTCCATACCAGAACCTACACAACACCACATTGCTTCGTTTGGTGCAGAATAAACTCGATAATGACGAGGACGTGCAGATGTAAAATACACATATCCACCATGTTGTGGATGTTGTGTAGACAAAATATGATTAAATATTGTACGTTCATAAAAATCGGCATATTCAGCTCTTTGATCAAGGCGGAAAAGGTCTTCTGTAAGTTTTAACATATTGTAAGAATTACAAGACTCTGGACCGTCAACATCACTTGTATAATCGGTACAAGCTTCTGCCGATGGAAAATGTTCTCTACGACTATTTCCTCCAAATGCAAGTGAACGTTGATAAACAACATTATTCCAAAAATATTTACTTGCAGATAAATAATTTTGGTCTCCAGTTAATTCTCCAATACGTTGAAATCCAATAACTTTAGGAATTTGAGTATTGGCGTGTAAATTATCCAAATTATCATTACCTTTTGACATTGGATCTAACAACATATGATGAGAATATCTTTTGCCAGCTTCAATATACTTTTTATCTCCAGTTATTGCGAAAGCGTCAGCAAACATTTCATTCATACCACCATGTTCGTTATTTAACATTGTTTCCATATGAGCATCAGACAGTTTTGAGGTAATATCAATTCCCCAATCACAAAAATCAAGAAACATTTGTTTTGCATCTTCATTTCCACAATACAACCAAGCATCGCGAAGTCCAGCATACATTTTGTGAATGTTGTAAAATGGAACCCAAGCACCAAAATAAGGTCCAAAATTACCTTCTTTAAAAGCAGACCAAATTTTTTCACTATTAGGAACACCACCTATATATTTATTACCCCAATCAGGATGATTTTTTATGTTAGCTTGCTCACATTCTTTGAGTTGAGCTATCATATATTCCATACGCTTTTTACATTCATGATTTCCAGTAGAAGCATAATTCATGGCCATTGCCGACAAATAATGCCCACCAACATGTCCATCAAGACCATCCCAATTTGGATATGGTTTGTCTAATGGTTCAAGACCTGCTTCTTTGCGATAAGGTGCTAATAATCGGTCTGGACTATATTTTAAAAGTGTCTCAATATTAAGATTTTGAGCATATTTTAAAGGACTTTCTAATAATTGAACATCGCCAAGAGGAAATTCATTTGGATATAGTTTGTCTTGTGAATAGGCTAAATTTGTAGCCAAAATTCCTCCTGTTATCAAAAGTAATGATAAGTATCTCATTTTTATTTATTTACTTTATTTTATTATTTCATATTCCAATAATCCCATTCAAAAAGATTTGTTTTTTGTTCTCCTTTGAATGTAAAATATAAATCATGAACACCTACTGCATTTTTTAAAGCACAAGTAAGTGTTTTAAAACCAGAAGTTTTAGTTATGTTTAAAGTACCACAAAGAGGACCATCAACACTATCAATATGAATTTCAAGAATTGCGTTTTTACCTGAGTTTGAAATACTTGCAGAAAAACTTTTTGCACCTTTCTTAAAATCAACACCTTTTATTAATAGATATTCTCCTTCGTCGATATTATTAATAATAATGCCTTTTGAATTATCAACACGTGTTTTTAAACCAAATCCCCAAGCCATAGTTTCAGCTTCGATACGTTTTTGGAATGGGTTAAAACTTTCTATCTGATTGAGAGTTGCATCATGAAAATATGGCAATTCTACAATTGTTCCATCAGAATTATATGTCATTTCAGCAGCCGAAACCGAACGACGTTCGTGATGATGATATGTTTCAAGGTGCATAATATCATAATTTAAACCAAAAACATATGATTTTCCTTTATAATCAATAATTCCTGGATGATTTCCACGAGTACGTTGTGTATGGTTCATTATGTGACCTTTATAAGTCCAAGGTCCTGTTGGATTGTCGCTCATGGCATAGCCAATACCTTCTGGACAACAAGTTGATGCAAATGCTAAATAATATTTTCCATTACGTTTATAAAACCATGGACCTTCTTGGTAATCAGTAATTTTTGGTAATTGAACAATTTCTCCAGAATAAGAAATCATATCTTCATTTAATTTAACATAATATACGTATGGATTTCCCCAATACATGTATGCTTGACCATCATCATCGATAAATACAGATGGATCAATATCATACCAATGTTCTTTTTGCCAAACTAAAGGATGTCCAAGAGGATCTTTAAAAGGTCCGTATGGTGAATTTGAAACTAAAACGCCTATTCCATGTCCGTGAATTGGACAATACATGTAAAATTTTCCGTTTCGCTCTACAACACATTCTGCCCAAGCTCCATTTTTTCCATCATAATATTTAAAATCGTCAAGAGATGCAACAGCTCCACGATCTGTCCAGTTTACCATATCTGTTGACGTATATAATAACCAATCAAACATTTGAAAACCATTTGCTGTATCTGCATCGTGTGTTGTGTAAAGAAAAACGGTATCATTATAAACAAATGGTGCAGGATCTGCGGTATATTTTGTTTGGATAATTGGCTGATTTACAGATGAATTAAAATTCCACCAATCTAAATCAAATAATTCTTTGTCACCTCCTCTAAATAAAAGGTATAAATCGTGAATTCCATTAACTTCTGTGTTTGTAAATGCGTTAAATACTGCATTTTCTGGTCCAACGGTAACTTGTGCAAGTGGTTTTCCACTCATATTGTCAACATAAAATTCAATAACTCCAGGATTTTGGCAATTTAATACTTCTACGGTTGCCATTTGAACTGTATTTTTACCAAAATCAACTGATGATAATTTTATCCAATCGCCATTGTGAATTGAAGTTACATAATGACGGAAACCTGCATTTCTATCAAGTTTAACACCCCAAGAGTCGCTCATTGTTTCTGCTTCTACCCTATTAAATGGATTTAAAGTAGAAATTGGTTTTACACCAGTTTTTGTAAAAGGTATAAAAGGAATTGAACCGTCAGCTTTCCATGAAAATTCTTCTACACATGTAGAACGGTGAAAACCTCCCCCATTTGGCAAAGCTCCATTATGATAAAACATATAGCTATGTCCTTTAAAATCAATGTTTCCACCATGAATAGTAAACGAATTTTCTGCTTCGTCCATAATTCTTCCTTGATAAGTCCAAGGTCCATCAATAGATTTTGCTGTTGAATAAGCCATATGTTCAGGCACTCCTCCTGAAGGATATGATAGATAGTAAGTTCCATTGTGTTTCATTAACCATGGACCTTCTTCATACCCTGTCATTTTTTCTTCTTTACCTTTACACCAATTCATTTTAGTTGACTCAGGACCAAAACATTTTGGATCGTGAAAACCAGGAATTTCTTGAAATCCATTTTTAAACGAAATCATATCATCGTTTAATTCACCATACCAACAGCCTTTGTTTCCCCAAACGAGATATGCTTTTTCGTTATCGTCAATAAAAATACAAGGATCAATAAACGAACAACCTATGGCAAGAGGTTTTCCAAGAGGATCAGAATAAGGACCTTGAGGATTGTCGGCAACAGCCACAGCAAGAGCATCTTCGCCTTTTTCAGTGTTGCAACATAAATACCAATACCATTTTCCATTACGACAAACAGCTTGCGACGCCCAAGCACGATCGCCTTTTTTTGCCCAAGAAAATGTTTCGGTAGAAATTGGAGTTCCAAGATATGTCCAATTTGCCATATCTTCGGTAGAAAACAAAAGCCAATCTTTCATTTTAAAGTAAGTGGCATCGTCTTCGTCATGATCTACAAACAAATACACTTTGTCACCATAAACGTATGGCGCAGGATCTGGTGTGTAGATTGTTTTTATAATTGGGTTTTGTTGTGCATTTAACAAACCCGGAACAACAGCTAATGATAATGCTGTCAACGTTTTAAAAATTGATTTCATTAATAGGATTTTTTAGAGTTTATAAAAATTCCCTTTCTTTTTGAAAGGGAATTTCATAAAAAATATTAAACAAAATATACTATTTAAAAATTTCTTGTGCAAAAAGATATAAATCTTCGCGCCAAACAGGCCAAGTATGTCCACCTTCTTTAGACTCGAAATATTTATATTTGATGTTCATTTCGTCAAATTTTTTCATCATAACTTGACAATTGTTCCAAGCAATATCTGTTGGACTTCCTTGACCCATCCACAAAAGTTTTACATTTTTGTTGAATGTTTTGGCATTTTTTTCTAAATAAGAATAACATTTTGCACCAGGATTGTCTGTATTTGCTGGCATATTAGCAAACCATCCTGAACTGAAAACGCCAAAATATGCAAAGAAATCATTATGAGGAAAACCTACATACATTGTGTAAAGACCTCCCATTGAAAGTCCTCCTAATGCACGTTTTTCTAGACGTGCGTCTACACGATAATTTTTTTCTACAAATGGAACAATATTGTCCATTATTTCTTTTTCAACATTGTCGTAATCTCCAACATTTGCATCAAGACTAACCAAAATCATTGGAACAGCTTTTTTCTCAGCTGATAAATTATCTAAAATAATATTTCCACGACCTTGATTAACCCAACCACGACAATCTTCACCACCACCGTGAATTATGTAAAATACTGGATATTTTTTTGTTACATCTGTGTCATAACCTGCAGGTGTATAAACATACATTGTTCTCCAAGAATTTGTTACTTTAGAAAAATAATTTTCTGTACGAACACAACCATGAGGTACGTCTTTAATTTGATATTGTTGACCACCTTCAAGATATGGAACTTCAACACAACTCATCATTCTGCCACAACCATAAAATGTTTCACTAGCTGGGTCGTTTACTGAAACTCCGTCAACAATTAAAGAATAATATTGAATACCTGAAACTATTGGATCTGAAACTGCCGACCATTCACCTTCTGCATTTTTAGACATATCATATTTTTTTCCACAAATGTCTACTTGAACTTTTTGAGCTTCAGGAGCTTTTAAACGAAATTCAATTTTGTTGTCTGGAAAAATGGCAGGGTATTTTGAACCTGCAATGTTTGTTGTTGCTGGAACTTGCGCCATCAATGCTTGTGAAAATCCAAGCGAAAGTATAGCAACTAATGATAAATTTTTAAGTGTCATATTAATTATTGAATAAAATTGTTTTCATTAAAAAAGAAAAAAGAACCGCGAAACTATCTGTAAATAAAAAAATAGCGCTTATCCACCTTTTAAAAAAAATTCAACTTATTTAACAATGTAATACTTAATAATACAACTTAAAATCTTGCAAAAAAAAACTCAAATAGCCTGCGGTTTCTTTTGTGCAATTTTAACACTTATTTTTTTAATACTTTAAGAAAATTGTTACACAACTCTTTGAAAATGTTTCAAGAATAAAAAAATAGCTTTTTTTTAATGTTACAAATAATGTAACATTAATTTTATATATTATTATATATCAATAGTTTATTAAATATAAAAATGTGAAAATAATGAAATAATAGATAATAAAACCACCCATAAATTAAAAATAAAATATATTATTATATCTATAAAAATGCTATTTTTTTATACAAAAAAGAATATAAAATAAATAAAAAAAAAAAAAATAATAAAAAAAAATAATAAAATTTTATTTTCAAATTAAAATTAAAAAAAAAAAATAATTTATCTTTGTAAAGAATTTTGATTAACCAATTCGAAGATAATGAAAAAGATTTTTGCAATACTATCATTAATTATATTTAGTGTAGTAAGTTATGCGCAATCATACAAATTATTAACAACCAATGAAGGCCTTTCAAGTAGCTTAATTAATAAAGTAACTCAAGATAAAGACGGTTTAATATGGATTGCTACTGAAAATGGATTAAATTGTTTTGATGGAAACAAAATAAAAGTATATCGTCACGAAAATGGAAATATTAACTCTTTGGCGCACAATTTTATAAGAGATGTTTTTGTTGATAGTAAAGGTATTATATATGTTGGAACTTATAACGGTTTTCAAATTTATAATCCTTTAACTGATAGTTTTTCAAAACCTGCAACTAGATTAGATGGTACTAATTATAATTATTCTATTATGAGTTTTACAGAACTTCATGATGGAACTATATTAGCATTAGGCGACTCTCCTTGTTCTATAAAAATTGATAGTTTAGGTAATCCTATTTCAATGCCTTTTATTTTGCCTGGAAATAATAAAGTGGCTAATTTAGATTATCTTATTGAAGATAGTTCTCATAATCTTTTTGCTTCGGATATTACTGCTTCAATAATGAAAATAACAGAAAGTTCTGTTCGTAGATATAACAACGATGAAAACAAAATTGCATCTCGAACTTTTTTTCTTGATAGTTTAGGTACTTTATTAGCATGCTCTCTTGATAATAGTATTTTAAAATATGACAACAAATTAGATACTTTTACTTACATCATAAGACCTCAAATTAAAAGCGAAGCTTCTTATTTTTGTTGCAGTTCGTTTGGAAATAACAAAATTCTTGCTGGTACTGATGGAAATGGCTTAAAACTTATTAATTTAGAAAAAGGTACTATCGAACATTATTCTTTGTCTATTCCAGAATTAGACGATCAAAAGATAAAAGTTCACTCTATTTTTATTGACAAAAGCAAAAATTTGTGGTTGGGATTATTTCAAAAAGGAGTTTTAGTATTACCAACATACAAAACAATTTTTAATTATATTGGACATAAATCTGCAACTAACAATATTATTGGACAAAGTGGAGTTAGCGCTATTTGCTTTTGTAACAATTTGTTATGGGTTGCAACAGATAATGATGGAATATATATTATTGATCCTAAAACAAAACAACAAATAAAACATTTAAATGGAAATAATTTTCCTGAATTAATAATGTCATTATTTCCTATCGACAACAAATATGTTTATGTAGGAACTTATGGAAGAGGTTTATGGAAAATTGATGCTCAAAATTTTGATTATCATAATATTCCTCTTATTAACGAAAATTCTGATACTGATTATAGTAGAGTTTCTCAAATTAAACAACTTACAAATGATAGATTGATTTTTTCTACTATGGGAGGTGGAGTTGGATTTTTAAATATAAATAACGATAAACAAGAATTTTACAAAAATATTAATACAAGTACAAATCATTGGGCAGGATGTATTACGCCTCTTGGAACAACTGGATTTGCAACTGGTACTTACAATGGAATTTATTTTGTTGAAAATTATAATGCTAAACAAGTTTTTAAACACATGTTTGAAAGAACTATAATTTTCTCTCTTCTAACAATAAGCAAAGATAAAATTGTTGCTGGAACTTCTGAAGGATTATTTATTATTAAAAATAATAATATTACAAATACTTACGAGTCGTTACATATCGATTTACCAACAACTTCTGCTATTTATTCTCTTGAAAAAGATAATCTTAATAATATTTGGGCTGGCACAGATGATGGTATTTATTGCATCACTTTGTTTGGAAATAATGATTATAAAATCAAAAATTATTCTGTTATTGATGGCACTGTAAATGAAGAATTTACTAAAAACGCAGTTTGTAAATCAGAAAATGGATTTTTGTTTTTTGGTGGTTTTGATGGTATTACTTATTTTAAACCAGAAGATACTAGAAAAAATCTTAGAGAAAACAATGGTGTAAAAATTACTAGATTTTATCTTAGAAATCGTTCTGTAAATCCAATTGATACTACTTTTTCTAATCAAATAACCAAACTTCCTACTTGGAAATCAAAAGAATATGATTTGTTATATAATCAAAATTCTTTTTCTTTAGAATTTACACCAATTGACTTTTTTTCATCACCAAACACAGAATATTATTATCAAGTTAATAACGAACAACCATGTATGATTGCTCAACATAATAGACAATTAATATTTCCTAGATTAAATCCTGACGTTTATAATATTAGTATTTATAGTTCAACAAATGGAATTGCGTCTGATAAATATACTATAAAAGTAACAATACATCCTGCTTGGTATTCAACAACGCTAGCTAAAATTATTTATACTATTGTAATTTTATCAATAATATTATTAATTATTGTTTTAATTCATCGTCATATTTTAACTAAACAACAGATTTTAAAACATATACACACACAAGAGTCTGATAAAGCAAAACTAAGATTTTTTACAAATGTTATTCACGAAATAAGAACTCCATTATCTTTGATTGTAGGTCCGTTGCAAAAAATTGTAGCTACAAACTCCGACAAAAACAACAAAAAAGATTTAATTACTATTTGTAAAGGTGTTGATAGAATGCACAATTTAGTTAATAGTTTATTAGATATTAGAAAAATTGATAATGGTAAAATGGTTCTCCATTTAAAAAATTATAATATTGAAAAAATTATTCAAGATAATATTGATATTTTTAATTCAAAATGTGAGTCTAAAAAAATAAAACTTACATTTAATAACCAATTGCCTAAAGAATTTTTTATGGTAACCGACTCGTCGGCTTTAGAAAAAATTATTACCAATTTATTATCAAATGCAGTTAAATTTTCACCTTCAAACTCCGAAATTGAAATTATTACAGTAACTAACGATGATAAATTATCAATTTCAGTAATTGATCAAGGTTGCGGAATTAATGCTAATGATATTAGCCATATTTTTGAACGTTTTTATCAAGCTAACTCTTCTAATGTTCAACAAGGTACAGGAATTGGACTTGATCTTTCTAAATCTTTGGCAGAATTACTTCATGGTTCACTTTCTGCTCAAAATAGAACAGACAGAACTGGTGCTATTTTTAAATTAGAACTTCCTATGAATTTAATTGCAGAAGTTGAACCTATTATCAAAACAAATAACGAAAAACCTAAACCTAACAAAGAAGATGACATTGAGGCTATTCAAGATATTATTAATCAGCATCAAGATAATGATACTCCTAACATTAAATCTGTTGCTGTTAAAAAGAAAATTATTCTTGTTGAAGATGAACCTGAAATTGCAGAATTAATTATTCAAGAACTTGATAATGAATATATTACAACATTCTGTAATAATGGAGAAAAAGCTCTTGACGAAATATTTAATTCTCAACCTGAAGCTGTTATCACTGATTTAATGATGCCTGGAATGGATGGTTTAGCTTTGTGTAAAAAAATTAAACAAAACATTAATCTTAACGATATTCCTGTTATTGTAATTTCTGCTAAAACTGATGATGAAGCTAATATTTCTAGTCTTCAAAGTGGTGCTGATGCGTTTATTACTAAACCTTTTAATATAGACGTTTTAAAACAAACTATTAAAAATTTGATTAGTATTCGTCATCAACTCAAAGTAAATTATAAAGGTGGACAATCTCCTGAAAATGCGTTTAGTACCGAACTTCAATCTCGTTCTGATCCAGACGAAAAATTGATGAACAAAATTTTAAAAGCTATTGAAAAGAATTTAGGAAATACTGAATTTTCTACAGAAACTTTAGCGTTAGAAGTGGGATTAAGTCGAGTTCATTTATACAGAAAACTTAAAGAATTAACAAACCAAACAGGTTCTGAATTTATTAGAAATATTAGATTAAAACGTGCTTCTGAATTAATTCTTAATAAAAGTTTTTCGGTGGCTCAAATTGCTGATATGGTTGGTTTTCCTAATACTGCTTATTTCTGTACTGCATTTAAAAACCTTTACGGAACAACTCCTAGTAAATGGAAAGAAAGCCAAATTAGCGAAGAACATGAAAATAATTCTGAAAATGCTAATAATTCTAACAACAATGAAAATAGCGAAACAAAAAAAAGTGAATAATTTGTAAATAATTTTATACAAAAAAATCTGCATTTTATTATGCAGATTTTTTTTTGCTTCATAACTTACTTGTTAAAAACAGATATCAACCTTTTTTATAAATTCGTTTCAAAATAGTTACAGAATTAAAAAAGTCAAAAATGTAACATCAGCAAAATAACATGTAACAATAAAATTAGTTCAACATATCTCAAACCATTTTTTTTGTAAACGATTTATAAGACTCTTTCAAAGAGTAAAAACTATGCTTTTTTTAAGCAAGGTTCTGCTCACGAATGGTCAACTTGACATAAAAGTTTTAATTAATTTGTTCCACACTTATTTAATAAAAAAAATACAACTACTATGATTAATTTTAAAAAGCTTATGATGATTGGTTTGGCAATGGCAACAATGCCAACTTTTGCACAAAATCCAATTATTCGTAACCAATTTTCTGCCGATCCAACGGCAAGAGTTTTTAATGGTAAAATTTATCTTTACCCATCTCATGATATTCCTCCTGCTTCTGCAGAAGATTTTCCTCGTAAAGATTGGTTTTGTATGGAAGATTATCATGTTTTTTCTTCAGAAAACATGACCGAATGGACAGACCATGGCAAAATCTTTGACCAAAAACAAGTACCATGGGGAAAACCAGACGCTTATAGTATGTGGGCTCCAGATTGCATCGAAAAAGATGGTAAATATTATTTTTATTTTCCAGATGCTCCAAAAACTGGTTTTGGTTTCGGTATTGGCGTTGCAGTTGCCGACAATCCTGAAGGTCCATACACCGTTTTAGATAAAAACATAGAAGGAATTTCTGGTATTGATCCTTGTGTTTTACAAGCAAGCGATGGAAATAGCTATATCTTTTGGGGAGCTGGTCGATGTGCTAAATTAAAAGATAATATGATTGAACTTGCTGAAGATACACCTACTGAAATTGTAAAATTTGGAGATCGTGAATTCAAAATGACTGGTGTTAACTGTCTTAATGGATTGCCTTCTCGTCAAGCTGAAGGTCCTTTCGCTTTTGAATACAACGGAAATTACTATCTTACTTATCCTTACGTAAGAAACAACACCGAAGTTATTGGTTATGCAATGAGCAAAAATCCAATGGGACCTTACGAATATAAAGGTTTAATTTTGGAAGAATGGCCTGATTGCTGGACAATTCACCAATCTGTTGTTAATTACAAAGGTCAATGGTATTTGTTCTATCATCACAATAATTATTCTCCAAACTTCGACAAAAGTCGTTCGGCATGCGTTGACAGTTTGTTTTTTAATCCTGATGGAACAATTCAACAAGTTAAACCAACTCTTCGTGGTGTTGGCATAAACAAAGCTACTGAAAAAATTCAAATCGACCGTTATTCTTCTATATCAGACGGTGCTTCAATCAGTTATCTATACGAAAACAATGCTGATACTACAAAACGTTTTGAAGGTTGGAAAACTACTTTTGCTAAAGCTGGTAGTTATGTTCAATATAATCGTGTTGATTTTGAACAAGGAGCTGCTAAAGTTATTATCAATTACAAATCTGCTAAAGGTGGTAAGGTTACTATCAGTGACTTAAAAGGTAATGTGATTACAGAAGTAAAACTTAAAGGAAATAATCAATTTACAGAACAAACTTTCCCAGTAAAAAATTCACCTAAAGGAATTTGTGATTTAAAGATTACAGCTCAAACTCAAGATATTGAAATAGATTGGATTTCATTTAAATAAATATTTATATTTGTTGTCGAGAATAAAATTTTCTCGACAACATTTTTTAGAACAATTTAGACTTTTTTCAAAAAAATACACTTAATATTATTTTTATATTTTACGATTTATTTATTACTTATTTAATTGTTTGTATTATAGATATGAAAACATTTTAAATACTTAAATCAACATACTTTTAAACGATTTTTTATATTTTTATAACCTAAAATCAGCTAACTCAATCCAAAGTTGAAAATTCTATTATTTAAAACATATTCATACAATGAAAAAAAATCTTTTTTTAATAGCATTATGTGCAGTTGTTGCTAGTTGTAATAATACACCTCAACAACAAACTTCAACAGAAAAAACTTTTGAATTTACAGGAAATCCTATTGTAAAAGATAAATTTACAGCAGATCCTGCACCAATGGTTTCTAATGGAAAACTTTATTTATATGTAGGTCATGACGAATATTATCAAGGTCAAGACTCTGCTTCTGGTGGTAAAGAATTTAACATAACAGAATGGCTTTGCTATTCTACAAGCGACATGAAAACTTGGACAGATCACGGTTCTGTTTTTCGTCCTGGAAATTTTGCTTGGGCTGACACTATTACTCCTAAAGTTGGTACAGCTTGGGCTGCTCAAGCTGTTGAAAAAAATGGTAAATATTATTATTTTGTAACTTGTCAAGGTCAAGCTCCTTATTCTGGATATTGCGTAGGTGTTGCTGTAAGTGACTCGCCAACTGGTCCTTTTAAAGATGCTATTGGAAAACCATTAATCTGCGATACAATGACTGTTAACGGTCCTCGTGGTTGGTGGAACGACATTGATCCTACAATTCTTATTGATGGTGAAGACAATTGGTTATGTTGGGGAAATGGTACTTGTTTTATGGCAAAACTTAATCCTAACATGATTGAACTTGCTGATAGTATTATGATTGTAGACGTTCCTAAATATACTGAAGGTCCATGGCTTCACAAAAAAGACTCTATTTATTATTTAACTTACGCTTCTCATGGAAATATGCAAGAAGCTATCGACTATGCAACTTCTAATTCAATTTTTGGTCCTTGGACTCCTCAAGGTCAATTAACTGGCGAAGCTGAAAATAGTTTTACTATTCACCCTGGTATCATAGAATTTAATGGCAAATGGCTTTTATTTTATCACAATGCAACTCTTTCTATCGATGGAATTAACGGTGCTATTGGTCGTCGTTCGGTTTGCGTTGACGAAATTAAATACAACGAAGATGGTACTATGCAATTTGTTAATCAAACAAAAGAAGGCGTTAAATAATTGAATTTTAAAATATTATGAATGCTAACTTATTAAAAATTTCTGGTGCAACTATATGTTTGTCTGCATTTTTATTGATAAGTTGTTCAAACAAAAATGCAAATTTAGTTACTGCACCAAACGGAAAAATTTCTGTTGATTTTTGTCAAAATAATGACGGAAACAACTTATTTTCTGTTACTTACAACAATACTAAAGTTATCGATATTACAAAATCTGCAATTTTTCCAGACTCAGCTAAAGCTGGTGACATTAAATTAGAAAATGTGTCTGAAACTAAACCCATAACCGACAATTATTCAATGATTATGGGTAAACGCAGAAATTGTTCAAACGCTGCAAACGAACGAACTTATCATTTTAGCAATAGCAATGGAAATAAATTTGACATTGTTTTTCGTGCTTATAACAATGGTGTAGTTTTCAGATATGTAACCGTTGAAGGTTTTGAAAATGGTTGTTCTACTAGTGAAAATACTATTTTCAATATGTCTAATTCAATCAACAATTGGCTACAAGATTATGACGTTTCTTACGAAAAATTCTTTCCTTTAAATGCAGAACAAAAAGCAGGAAAACCTTGGGCTTTCCCTTCTTTGTTTGAATATTCTGATAGTATTTTTGTTCTTTTAACCGAAGCTGATGTTAAAAAATATAACAGTGCTTCATGGATTAAAACTTCTGAAAAAGCAAATGAATACGAAATTTGTAATGGTGAAAACAAAACCACAACTTTTAACGGTTGGGTTTCTCCATGGCGTGTAGCAATTATCGGAAATTTAGCGGATATCGTTGAGGCAACATTAGTTACAGACGTTTCTGAACCTTGCAAAGTTGAAAATACTGATTGGATTAAACCTGGTGTTGTTTCTTGGATTTATTGGGCTTATAATCACGGAAGTAATGATTTTCAAATTGTTAAGCAATATATTGATATGGCATCAACTTTAAAACTTCCTTACATGCTTATTGATGCAGAATGGGACGAAATGAAAAATGGTGGCGACATCAACGATGCTATAAAATATGCTAACGAAAAAGGTGTAAAACTACTAATTTGGTATAATTCAACAACAAATTGGATTGATTGGGCTCCAACTCCTAAATACAAATTAAACAAACCTGAAGACCGTGAAAAAGAATTTCAATGGCTTCAAGATAATGGAATTGCAGGTGCTAAAATCGACTTTTTTGAAGGTGATAAACAATCTGCAATGGAATATTGCATCGATTTGATGGAAAGTGCTTCAAAACACAATCTTACAGTTAATTTTCACGGTGCAACAATGCCTCGTGGTTGGCAACGTACTTATCCTAATTTGTTAAGTACTGAAGCTATTTTAGGTGCTGAATGGTATAACAATGCTCCATTTTTAACTAACAAAGCTGCTGCTCATAACGCAACAATTCCTTTTACTCGTGGCGTTGTTGGTTCTATGGATTATACTCCTTGTACTTTTACCGACTCTCAACATCCTCACATAACTTCTCACGCTCATGAACTTGCGTTGACAGTTTTGTTTGAGTCGGGATTGCTTCATCTTGCCGACCGTCCTTCTTCTTATCTTTCTCAACCTCAACAAGTTCAAGATTTCTTCACTAATCTTCCTACTGTTTGGGACGAAACCAAACTTTTAGATGGTTATCCTGCTAAATTTGTTGTAATGGCAAGACAATTTGAAGGTAAATGGTTTGTTGCTGGTATCAATGGTTTAGACAATGCTCAAGAAATCAACATTGATTGGTCTAAAATCAATCTTGGAAATTGCTCTAAATCAACTATTTTCCTTGATGGCGAAAATGCTGAAAATCCTTGGAATATTTCTAATTCTGACATTAACAATCTACCTAAATCTATCAATTGCAAAGAAAGAGGTGGTTTTGTTATTGTAATTGAATAACAATAATTTATATATTTAGCGTAAGTTTTTCTTACGCTAAATATATTTTTATAACTTTAATACTAAAACTTAATCAATTTAAATTCAACGATTTATGAAAACAAAAATTTTTAGTTTAATTTTATTGCTGAGTACTTCAACGGCAATAGCTCAAATTCCTGACGTAAAGGTGCAATTTTACACTCCTGAAATTGTGCGTGTTACAAAAATACCACAAAATTCTAAAGGTGTAGAAAATAGTCTTGTGGTTACTCTAAATCCTCAAAATGTTGCTGTAAAAAAAACTATTAGCAACGAATTTGAAACCTATTCAAGCAATGTTTTAAATGTTGTAGTTAACAAAAAAACTGGTAATGTAGAATTTACTTCAAAAAACGAAAAACTCCTTTCGGAAAAAGAATTTAACTTCACTCCTATTTTAAACGGCACTGACAAAGGTGATTTTAAAATTTCTCAATCATTCAACCTCGACAAAGATGAATTTGTTTATGGTTTAGGAACTATTCAAAATGGAAAACTTGAAAGAAATAATACTGAAACTTTGATAGAACAATCTAATCTTGAAGATTTTCAGAACGTTATACAATCAATAAAAGGCTACGGAATTTTTTGGGATAATTATTCTCGCGGTTATTATACTGAAAAAGATGGTATTATGACAATTTCTGGTGAAGTAGCAACTTGTATTGATTATTATTTTATGTACGGCAAAACTCCAGACGGCGTAAATGCTTGTATGAGAACTCTTTCTGGCTCAGTTCCAATGTTCCCTCGTTGGACTTTTGGTTATTGGCAAAGTAAAGAAAGATATAAAACTCAATTCGAAACTGTTGAAGTTGTTGAAAAATATCGTGAATTAAATGTTCCTCTTGATGGTATTATTCAAGATTGGCAATATTGGGGAAACAATTACTTATGGAATGCTATGGATTTTTTAAGTGAAAATTTTCCAAATGGTCAACAAATGATTGATCAAGTTCACAATTTAGACGCTCATTTAATGATTTCTATTTGGGCTAGTTTTGGTCCGATGACTCAACAATTTAAAGAACTTGAAAAAGATAATTTACTTTTTACATTTGACACATGGCCTCAAAGTGGTATTTCGCATATTTGGCCTCCTGTTATGGATTATCCTTCTGGAGTTAAGGTTTATAATCCTTTTCAACAAAAAGCTAAAGATATTTATTGGAAATATCTTAAAAAAATGCACGATATGGGCGTTGATGCTTGGTGGATGGACTCTACTGACCCCGATTGTTTTTATCCTAAAGACGAAGATTACGAATTTCAAACTGGTTTTGGTTCGTTCAGAAAAATGCGTAATGCGTTTCCATTAAGCACTGTTTCAGGCATTTATTACAATCAACGAAAAGTTAATGAAAACAAACGTGTTTTTATAATGACACGTTCGTCGTTTGCTGGGCAACAACGTATGGGCTCTAATATGTGGTCGGGCGATGTTGCTTCTTCGTGGGATATGTTGAGAAAACAAATACCTGCTGGTTTAAACTTTACTTTAACAGGAAACCCTAATTTTAATACTGATATAGGTGGATTTTTCTCTGGTTCTTACAATGTATTAGGACCTGCTTCTGGAGCAAAAAATCCTCAATTTCAAGAACTTTATGTTCGTTGGATGCAATACGGTCTTTTCTGTCCTGTATTTAGATCTCACGGTGCCGACACGCCTCGCGAAATTTACCAATTTGGTCAAAAAGGTGAACCTATTTATGATGCTATTGAATACACTATCAACTTGAGATACAAATTGTTACCTTACATTTATTCTTTGGCATGGCAAGTTACTTCAAACAATGCTAGTTATATGATGCCACTTTTTGCTTATTACAAAAACGACAAAAATACTTGGAATATAAACAACGAATTTATGTTTGGTAATACAATTCTTGTTGCTCCTATTGTTAACCCTCAATATACAGAAGAACAGATTATTAAGATTGACGAAATGACTGGCTGGAACAAGCAAGAAAACAATAATAAAGTAAAACAATATCCTCAAGTTGACTTTACTTCTTCAAAAACAGCAAAAAAATATCTTCCTAAAGGTGATAATTGGTATTATTTCTGGAACGACGAATTATTTACTGGTGGTCAAGATGTTACAGTTACAACAAACATAAACCAAACACCTATTTTCGTAAAAGCTGGAAGTATAATTCCATTTGCTAAACCTGCAAAATGTACTTCTGCACAAAACACTGACACTCTTGACATTAAGATTTATCCAGGAAAAGATGCTGAATTTGTTCTTTATGAAGATGAAGGTGATAATTATAATTATGAAAAAGGTGATTTTTCTACCATAAAATTTAAATGGAACGATAAATCACAGAAATTAACCATCGAAAAACGTGTTGGAAATTTTAAAGGTATGAGCATAAAAAGAGTTTTTAATGTTTCAATTGTGGGAAAAAATTATCAATTTAGCGCAAATTATAGTGGCAATTCAACAATTGTAAATATAAAATAATACACTTTATAATTTTTTATTAACAGAATGAAAAGACTATTTTTAACACTCTGCGTAGCAATGGCAAGTTTAAGCCTTGTAGCGCAAAAGCCTGAAACACAGATTTATCTATGTTTTGGACAATCAAACATGGAAGGCAATGCCAAAATTGAAGAAGTTGACCGTCAAAACATTGACCCTCGTTTTCAAATGATGGCTTGCGTTGATTTTCCTAAAATGGGAAGAAAAATGGGAAAAATGTATCCCGCAGTTCCACCTTTGTGTCGTGAAGACAATGGGTTAACTCCTGTTGACTATTTTGGTCGTACAATGGTTGAAAATCTTCCTCAAAATGTAAGTATTTGCGTAATTAACGTTGCTATTGGAGGTTGCGACATTAAAGCTTTTATGAAAGATAGCATTGAAGCATATTGTAAAGTTTGTCCTGATTGGATGGTTGGAATGTTAAAACAATACGACAATAATCCTTACAAACGTTTAGTTGATATGGCTAAAATTGCTCAAAAAAAAGGTACTATTAAAGGTATTTTGCTTCATCAAGGCGAAACTAACAATGGTCACGAAGAATGGTTAGGAATGGTTAAATCTGTATATGACAACTTAATGAAAGACCTTAATTTAAATCCTGACGAAGTGCCATTGTTGGCTGGCGAAACTGTTAACGGCGACCGTGGTGGCATTTGTTATGCACACAATGCTATCATCAAAAGACTTCCTGAAGTTATTAAAAATTCACATTTAATTAGTTCTAGTGGTTGTCCTGAAAATTTTGACCAACTTCACTTTAATGCAGAAGGTTACAGAATGTTTGGACGTAGATATGCTGTTAAAATGCTTGAACTTTTAGGTATTAAAGCTAAAGATACATCTAATCCTCGTGCTAACAATTTGGTTTCTCCAGTTTTACACATGATGAAATTTAAATTTGACCGTGAAAAAAATCAATTAGTTGAAGACGAAACTGGAGGTAAACTTAGATCTGTTACTTTCAATGTTTTTGCTCCTAACGCTAAAAATGTTGAATTTTCAAGTCAATTTACCAAAGGAAATCAACAAATGATTAAAAATAACGATGGTATTTGGTCTATCACTTTAACTCCTGAAAAACCAGATATTTATCCATATAACTTTATTGTTGACGGAGTTTCAATTTCAGACCCTGCAAACATGAACGTTTTCCCTAACGAAAATTTCAAAGCATCATTATTTGAAGTTCCTGACTATCAACAACTTTATACTATTAAAGATGTTCCTCATGGTAAAGTTACTTATATGAATTATAAATCTGAAGAATTAGGAGTTTATCGTCCTCTAATTGTTTATACTCCAGCAGAATACGAACAAAATCCAAACAAAAATTACCCTGTTTTCTACTTAGTAAGTGGAACAACCGACACAGAAGAAACTTGGTATAAAGTTGGTAAATTCAACACAATTCTTGACAATTTAATTGCAGAAGGAAAAGCTGTTCCAATGATTGTTGTTTTGCCATACGGAAACATGCTTCATGGCACACCAAATCCTACCACTATGGAAGCTGTTAGCATGTATCAACAATTTTCAAAAGTGATGACAAACGAAATTATGCCATTTGTAGAAAAGAATTTCAGAACTAAAAACGACCGTGAAAGTCGTGCTATTGCAGGATTTTCTCGTGGTGGTGGACAATCACAATTTACTGCGTTTTCAAATCCTGACAAATTTGCAAACATGGCTTCATATAGTGCATACCTAATTCCAGAAGCTATGGATAAATATTTCAACGACTTATTAACTGCGGAAAACATGAAAAAGAATTTCAAAGTTCTTTGGTATGGCGTTGGAAATGAAGATTTTCTATATCAAAATGTTCAAACTCACCTTGATTATTTCAAGAAAAGAGGAATTGAATATAAATATAAAGAAACAGAAGGCGGTCACACATGGATGAACGCTCGTGATTATTTAGCTGAAACTCTTCAACTTTTCTTTAAATAATTTTTAATTAAATACTTGTAAATTAATACTATAATGAATTAGTTTACAAGTATTTTTTTGAATAATTAATTCAAAAACTTGTAATTTTAGGCAATAGAAATTTCAAAAACTTGTAATTTTAGGCAATAGTGATATGAGAAACAACTATTTTAGAAATTTAAAATCGACAAACATTTAAAATAATACAATGGTATTTTACAACAACATAAAAGACAAACATTTGAAATTTAATTATATTATAAAAATATAAAAAAATAAATTACGAAACATGTAATTTTCGGCAGTAGAAAATTAAAACATATAAAAATACAAAACACATACTTTAAAATAACACAAAACACATAAAAAATTATATATTAATACTTAACAGCTTTATAGCTATTTTTAAACATTAAAAGATGAAAACAAAAAATTTAGTCATGCTTTCGGCGTTAGCACTTTTTGCAATTAATGCTAATGCAACTGAAAAACAACTTTTAAGTCCTGATGGACAAATTACTGTAACAATTTCAGACTCAAATGGTTGTCCTTCTTACAGCGTAAAACTAGGAGGTGAAACTTTTCTTGAAAATTCTCCTCTTGGTTTGGTTCTTGATTTGGGCGATTATACTAAAGGTATGTCATTGACCGACAGCAAAGAAAACATTAAAATGGAAGAAACTTATTTTCTTCCTACTTCAAAACAAAACAAAATTGAAGTAAACTCAAATGGTGGAATTTACACTTTTGCAAAAGATGGTAAAAACATTTATAGTGTAGAATTTTATGTTTCAAACCGAGATGTTGTATTTCGTTATAACATTTTTGCTCAAAATCCTACATATTGTTGCGTTGTAAAAGAAGAAGCATCAGGTTTTAAATTGCCTTCAAATGCAACAACATTTTTATGTCCACAAGCAACACCAATGGGCGGTTTTGCACGTACAACTCCTTCTTACGAAACACATTACACTGTTGACGACCAAGTTGGCAAAAACGGCTGGGGACAAGGTTACACTTTTCCTTGTTTGTTTAAAAACGCTGAAAAAGGTTGGATTTTGATTTCTGAAACTGGTGTTAACGGTAGATATTTTGGTGGTCGTTTAATGGGTAAAGAAAACGGACTTTACACAATTGGACTTCCTCAAGAAGGTGAAATGAACGGACTAGGTTCTTCTACTCCTGGTTTGTCATTACCAGGTTCAACTCCTTGGCGTACAATTACCTTAGGTAAAACTCTAGCTCCAATTGTTGAAACAACTGTTGCTTTCGACTATGTAAAACCTCTTTACGAACCTTCTCAAAAATTCACATACGGACGTGGTTCTTGGAGTTGGATCATTGGTATGGACGGAAACACAAATTATGACATTCAAAAAAAATATATCGATTTTTCTGCTGAAATGAAATTCGAGTCTGTTTTGGTTGACGCTCTTTGGGATACTCAAATTGGACGTGACAAAATTAAAGAATTAGCAGATTACGGAAAAACAAAGAATGTTGCACTTTACTTATGGTACAATTCAAACGGTTATTGGAACGATGCTCCTCAATCACCAAGAAACATTATGGACAATTCTATTACTCGTAGAAAAGAGATGAAATGGATGCAAAGTGTTGGTATTCGTGGAATTAAAGTTGACTTTTTTGGTAGCGACAAACAACAAATGATGCAACTTTACGAAGATATTCTTGCAGATGCAAATGATTATGGATTGTTAGTAATTTTTCACGGTTGTACACTTCCTAGAGGTTGGGAACGCATGTATCCAAATTTTGTAGCTTGTGAAGCTGTTAGAGCAAGCGAAAATCTTGCTTTTGGTCAAAATGAATGTGATAATGAGGCTTTTTGCGCAACTATTCACCCATTTGTTCGCAATACTGTTGGAAGTATGGACTGGGGCGGAAGTACTTTAAATAAACATTACAATTATGACAATATTCACGGCAATACACGTAAAACTTCTGACGTTTTTGCGCTTGCAATTGCTGTTATGTTCCAAAGTCCTGTTCAACACTTTGCAATGGCTCCAAACAACCTTACAGACGCGCCTGCATGGGCTATAGACTTTATGAAAAACGTTCCTACAACTTGGGACGAAGTTAAATTTATTGACGGTTATCCTGGTAAATATGCAGTTTTAGCTCGTCGTCATGGTGATAAATGGTTTGTGGTTGGTATCAACGCTCAAAAAGAAACTATTAAACTAAATATCACATTACCAATGTTTTCTGCAAACCAAACAGTAAAACTTTATAGTGATGACGCTCAACTTCAAGGTTCTGTTAAAGACATAAAAATCAATAAAAAACAACAAGTACAAATTACAATTCCATGCAATGGAGGTTGCGTGATTAATAATTAAGAATTGAATATCAAAAATTAAAAAAAAAAGACCTAACAAATTGATTGTAAGGTCTTTTTTATATAATTATTCATAAAAAAATCAACTAAAAGAATTAATAGATTAATAAATTAAAATTCCAATTTACCATCAATTAAATCATGTTTCATTTTAACCAATTCAAGAGCTGTTTTTAATGCAGAATTTATATCTATTACTGTATCATAAGAATTATCACTAAAACAACGACCTTCAAAAACTGTTTCAGACATTTTAGGTAACAAATCATGTAATTGTTTTTTATTTAAACTATTTTCATAAAGTTCTTTTAACCAATGACATCCAATAAAATCAACAACATTATTTTTTTCATGATACATACTATCACCAAAAAGGCGACAAACCAAAGGACGATATTTATATTCACCACAATGACCTAAACCTTTTTGATTGTCAACAAAAACAACACACACACAAACGTTTTTTGGACAATCTTCATTTTCAAGAATTTCAAGATACTTGTTGCTTTTACCAGAAATTTCTAGTTCAATAGCCAAAGGCAACAATTCAAAAACTGTCGCTTCTTTGTTAATTGCATTACCCATACAACAAGCGCCACAGCCATTTTTACAATGAAAATTATACTTATTAGAGATTTTAGAAATTTCGATATCTAATTTAATGTAAAAATTACGAAGTTGAGCAACTCCTTCAAAATGTTCATCTAATTGATTACGTAAATTATCTTCCATAATAGGAAAAAATTGATTACAAAATCTTCTCTTAGTCGTAAGTCCTCTACATACGGCATGGTTTCGTTGAAGATTTGCCACAAAATTATAAATTTTGTATTAAATTATTCTGTTTTAAAGATTTTTTTTTATAAAAAAAATTGTAGAAATATATCTTTATTATATTTGTAAAAAAATCAAACAAATATTTTAAATAATTTAAACCAAATGAATTATTTAGCTCAACAAATACACGAATTAAGAAAATCTGGTAATTTAGAAAAGGCTTACGACTATGCTTCTTTTTGTTTTTTAAACAACAAAAATGATGATGATATTAAATATGCTTATGTTTTAATTATTGTTGAACTTTTTAATAAATATATTAGAAAAACATATAGATTTTATGCTAAACAATTATATTACAATATTTTAGATATAAAATTTTCAGAAAATTCTCAATATTTTTCATATTATCAAAAAATACTAAAAAAAGTAAATCAACAAATTGATATTCACTATAATGATGTTAAACAAGCTGACGAATTAAGCAAATACGGTAAACATAAAGATGCGTTATCAATTATAAGAAATCTTTACAATAATAATGATTTAAACGAAGTTCACCACGAAAATTATGGTTGGATTTTGTATAGATTTTTACAAAAAAAGTCAAGGTTTTTAGCAAATTCTGAAATCAGTTCAATTTTAGATGAATACATAAAACTAAAAAATGATCGTCCTTCTCAATTACACTCTAATATTTTAAGATTTGCTATATATTTTTCAAAAATTAATCAAGATTTTGATTTCTATAATTTTTTAATATTATGGAACACCAAAAACCTTAGATACGAAGATAAAACTGATAAAAAAATAGAAGGAAAAATTAATCCATCTTTACTTTCTAGAATTTGTAGAATATTGTTTGAAAAATATACTATCAAAACATTAGATGAATATTCTACTATTTTAAATACTGAATGTAATATTATTTTAGAAATATTTCGTCAAAATTATTTTTGGAAAATTTATTATTTTAATGAAGAAGAAAACAAAGAAGATTTATTCAAAATAATTGATAATTATTCAATTGAATATCCAAAATATGGACAATCGTATTGGAATTCTAGGATTTTAGACATTGCACTATATTCTGTTTATAAAATTGATAAATATAAATTTTTAGATTTTTTTTATAAATGGAACTCTAATAATTTTAGAAATGAAGATTGGACTTTTGAAACATTACACAACGACCATATTCGTAATCATTTAGCTACAAACGTATTAAATAAATGTTTTGAATTTCTGATTATCGAAAATAATCATGATGAAATATCAAAACTTGTAAATATATGTTTTGAAATTGTTTCAAAAAATAGTCAAAACCAAGTTATAATTTCTGAGATTTGTTCTATTTTAGTAAATAATAATATAGACATAAATATTGATAAATTTTTATCAACATTTAAATTTTATAGAGATATTTCTATAGACTTTTTTAGACAACCATTTTATTCTTTATTAGAAAATTCTGCAACAAATAACAATTATAAATTATTACAAGAATTATTAACAATATATTTAAACAAATATACAAATTATGGTTCATCACATTGGCATTCTGAAATATTAAAATTTGCTTATAATAAATTATCTGACAATTATTTAGATTTTTTTCTTGATTTCTTTGAAAAATGGAATATTGATTATTTTCAATTTGAAGATTGGAACAACAATAACAATAATTTTGGATATAAAATTCTTAATAATCTTTTTAATATTATTATTGGAAAAAAAAGATACGATTTAGTTTCTCGTATTATAAAAATTTATGAATATTCAATATACAATTTTTGTGACGATGATAATTTAAATTTGAATTTAGGTGAATTATATTATATTAATAATCAAAAAGTTGAAGCAAAAAATATTTTTTCTAAATTAGCTATTTATATACCTAATAATTATAAAGTTTGGTATTGTTTAAGTATGTGTTATGATGAAAATATTGATTTAAAAATTGGATTTTTGATTAAAGCAATTTCTGTTGCTAATAATAATAATTTATCTAAAATTCATCTTAGTTTAGCTAAATATCTAATAACCAAAAAATTATTTTCGTATGCTTTATTCGAATTAAACAATTTATATTCAATAAAACAAGATGCCAATTCTGATTATTATAATTTATTAGAACAGTGTTCAAATTCAACACCTGAAGATATAAAAAATATATCAAAGCAATATCTATCAATAGTTTATGAAACTTTATACTCAAAAGTTTATTGGAAAAATTTTACATTTATAAAAAAATATAAAGGATTATATTATTTTTATAATAAAGAACAAGAATGTTTAAAAATAAAACCAAATGATTTGTTGTTAAATATTGAAATAGGAACAGACGTAATTCTTCAATCATATAAAGATAATCTTTTAAATATTAAAACATTAGGTAATTATAAATGGAGTAATTTACCAATAAACATAGGAGTTGTTGTAAACAAAAATACCGAAAAATCAGAAATAGAAATTATAGATACAAAATCAAGAAAATTTATATATAAATATCAGGAAAACGAATATTTTGATACAGATACTTTAGTAAAATTTTTATATTATAAATCAAAAATTAACACAATTGTCAAAATAAAAAATATAAAAATATCAGAAGGTATAACAGAATTTCCCAAATGTTATGGGTTTGTAGATAACATTTTAGTTTCAACAGAACAACTTCATTTTAAATTTAATAGCTTAAACATTGGCGGAACAATATCTGCAAATGATAACTATATGAATTTAAAAGTAGGTGATATTTTTGAAATGTATTATATTTTTTTATCAAAAGACACAGAAAATCAAATCATCAAAATTCTACAAATCGCAAAACTTGAAAATATAGACCAAGAATTAAAAGAACAAATTCTCAAAGATTATGAAATTGAATATATGCCAGAAGAGTGATCTTTGTATTTAAAAATCACTTTATAAAGGAAATATTTTACTAAAATCTTTCCTTTATAAGGGGGAATATTTTGTAATTTTCTTCCTTTATAAAGGGTAACAAACTAACTATACAACGGCAGATACACAACGTCATCTTTCTATTTCAAAATTATAATTAAACTTTTTTAGAGAATAGTTTTAATATCGACAATAACAAATTGTATATCAATATATTATTAATTCAAATTTCACAACTTTTTGCGAAAAAATATACAAAAAAGTGGTTTTAGAAATTTCTAAAACCACTTTTTTTACTAAATTTTGTTTACAAATTATTTGTAACTAACTTTATACCAATCGAAATCGGCGTAACCGCCTGGTTGTTTGGTAGAATAATTAAATAATGCGTAACGTTGTCCCATAAAATGGTCAAGGTTATATCTCATTTGTAATGTGTGTCCAATGTTTTTCCATTCTTTACCGTCTAAACTATATTGGAAATAGGCTGTATCAACACGATTTTCAAAGTTGCAATCTGCTTTGAAAAATACTGTTGCGCCATCAAATGGAACAGTCTCAACTTCATGAGGAACTCCTTTTGGCATTCCAAATGGACGATTTGGATCTGGTTCGCCTTCAAATTGATTGTCAACCATTACAATTGATTTTTTATCACCGTCACATTTTACACCAACATATCCAAATTGACCTGCTAAAAGTGCAAGTCCCGCAATATCACCATCTTTAAGATTTGTAACGTCTAAACTGATTGAACCAGAACATTGAGGACCAAATGTACGTTGTGTTAACATATTTCTACTTTGGGTAAATAATGTATCTATTCTATCGGTTTTTAAACGTAAAAATCCAGGACGTTCTGTTAATGACCAAAGCTCGTTTACTGGATTATGGTTCCACTGCCAAACTAATTTAGGTTGTTGATTATCAAAATCATCGCTATCAACAATTCCTGGTATTAAGCCAGTACTTTTAGGTAAATTTAATGTGTCAGGAACTTTGCCATCAACACCTAAAACAGGCCATTCGTTTTCCCAAACCACAGGAACAATGTATGGAATACGTCCAACAGCACCACGGTCACCAAATAAATATGCAAACCATTGACCATCAGGAGTATCAATTAAACCACCTTGTGCAACTCCTTGATCTTGGAAAACAACTTTTCCTTCGTATGGACCAAAAAGATTGTCTGATTTATGACAAATAACGGTTCTCATACCACCACGAGGCCAACAAATGTTGAATAAATAGTATTTTCCATTGATTTTAAACATTTGGGAACCTTCTGCACCAAGCATTAAATCTTCACCAGCTGGTAATCCTGCATTTTCGATTAAAACTTTTTCAGTGTTAGGTTTAACGCCACTAAAATCTGGTTCAATTTCACGAATAAAAATTTTACCATTACCATTAATCATATAAACGTGTCCATCTTCCTCAAACACAACTGTATGATCGTGTAAAGAAGGTTCAAATTCGTGACGTTCCCATTTTCCACTTTCAATATTGTCGGTTGTGAAAAAATAAGTTTTAGCTGTAACTTGGTCGAATGTGCTGACAAAGAATTTGTTATTAACGTATCTTATACAACTAGCCCAAGAACCTTTGCCGTATGTATTTTTACCGTTTAAAAGCATGGTTTGTTCAATATCACCAAGTTTATCATAAGCATAACCAACAATTTTCCAATTACTTAAATCATTAGATTTCATAATAGGAACACCAGGGTTCATGTGCATTGTGGTGCTACTCATATAATAAGAGTCGCCAACACGCATCATCGACATATCAGGAACATCAGCCCAAATTACAGGATTTGCGCAACCCATTTCAACAGTTGGCACAGATTTTTTTTCACCACAGCTAACAAGTGATATTATTGCAGTTGCTAACAATGTGGTAGATAACAATTTACGTTTCATTGTTTTTTTGATTTAAATATTAAAATTAAAATATTAAGTGTTTTTATTTTATTGACAATATGTTATTTAAAAAGATTTAAATCTATAAACGCCCCAAGAGTTTTATGTCCTTCTGCATTTGGGTGAAGATGGTCGTTGTCGTGAAGATTTTCGTCCATAATAAATTGATCATCTTTGCTACAAATTGCTGTTTCTAAATCGATTACAGCGTCAAATTTTCCACAAGTACGTATCCAATTGTTTACATTCTGACGAAGTTGTTCTTTTTCAGGTGTAAAATAAAAACTTTCTTTAAAAGGAGTTACAGTAGCACCATAAACAATAAGACCTTGAGCATGAGCAGTATCAATCATATTAGAATAAGCTTCAATTAATGATTTTTCGGTCAATTCGGTATTAAAAGCACCACCGATATCGTTAACACCTTCAAAAATAATAACATATTTAACACCAGGTTGATTTAAAACATCTCTTCCAAAACGAGTAGAAGCAGTAGGACCAAGACCGCCACGAACAACGCAATTTCCACCAATTCCCATGTTTAAAACGGCTAAATTACTTGTTGCCGAGTCAGCTAATAAACGTTCAGAAAAAACATCAGGCCAACGATTTTGTTTATTAGTTGTAGACCCACGACCATCTGTAATAGAATTACCTATAATAGCAATAGCAGATGACGTTTCAGGAGCTAAAACATCAATTCTTTCAATTGTATACCAATGGTCAGTTTTTACAGAATTTGCAAAATTAGGATTAGTTAACTCGTTGCCAGTTAAGATATAAGAAGTAGTTCTAGAACCTGGATGACCAGTTATATTAGAAGGCATTTGATTATAAAAAATAGTAATTGCAACATCCATTCTGTTGGTTATTTTGAATGGAATTTTATCTGAAATTATAGACTGACCAACCTCTAAATTAACATCAGATTTTCCATTAAAATAAACATTTTGAATTTTAGTAGTATCAATTACAGAACTATCTAATGCAGGAGCAATATTAATTGCTGAAATTTTTAAAGTATCGTTTCCAAATTCGTTAGTAATTTTTAAACGAATAGTATCCCCTCCTATTGATACTCTAACACGCTGACGTATAGAATTTCCAGTTAACCCAGGCTCAGGAGGACAATTGTGAGGTTCGGTAAGTTGAACAGCAGTTCCCCAAGTTCCTACCCAATGCGTTTTGATTTGTTGTTCACAAGTTTTTTTGTTTGAATTGCAAGAAAAGCAAATCATTGAAAAGCAAAAACCAATCATTACATTTGAAAAAGCCT